>NC_011060.1:1496789-1801079 GCF_000020645.1 Pelodictyon phaeoclathratiforme BU-1 | reverse complement strand
CCGCTATAAATAGTATCAAAACTGAAAAACCGAATATCCTTCTCATCTCTGGTGACCTTACAAAGGACGGCGAAAAATTAAGCCATGAAGCATTCGCCGCATATCTTGCTGGCATCGAAGCCACAGGTACCAAGGTTTACGTCATTCCAGGGAACCATGATATCAACAATCCTGACGCCATGAGTTACAGTGGCGATAGCTCCACTCCGGTTGCATCGGTAACTCCCGAACAGTTTGCCTCCATCTACGACGATTTCGGCTACGGTGAAGCCCTCTACCGCGATCCGAACTCCCTGAGCTATGTCGCCGAGGCATCAGATAAACTCTGGATCCTCGGTATCGACAGTTGCGAATACGACACCAATATCGCCGACGGTGCGCCCGAGACCGATGGCAGCCTGAGCGCGGCGACGAAGGCCTGGGTGCTCGAAAAGCTTGCCGAGGCTAAGCTTCAGGGGATTACCGTCATCGGTATGATGCATCATAACCTTGTAGAGCACTATTCGCTGCAGGATGAGTTGTTCGGTGACTATGTGATCGACGACAGCGTGAATCTGGCGAATGATTTTGCCGAAGCGGGCCTCAGCATGATTTTTACCGGCCACTACCATGCCAACGATATTGTGCAGGTTACCGATAGCGGGCTTTATGAAATCGAGACTGGTTCGCTGGTCACCAGGCCGAGCCCTGTCCGGACGGTGACAATCAACGGGGATGGAAGTGTGGAGGTCTCCTCAACGTCAGTGTCAGAGATTAATTACGATCTTGGCGAATTCGACACCTTCAAGGCCTACGCCACCAATTTTCTGCATACCGGTCTTGTGCAATTGGCGACATACTATCTCATGACCACCTTCGGCATCACACAGGAGAGTGCCGCCCAGGTGGCACCGCTTTTTGCCGCTGCCATGGCCGCGCATTATATGGGAGACGAAGAGCCTGATGCAACAACCCTGGCCACCATACAGGGGTTGGCCGCTTCCGGTGATGCCATGAAGATTCAGCTTGCTGGAGCACTGCAATCGCTCTGGATGGACAGTATGACGGCTGACAATAACACCACCATTTCCATTCCAGATTTTTGGGAAGAGATGACGAGCGATGATCTCGGAGAGATGCTCGCAGTGGAGTACGGGCTCACCCCTTTTCAACATTACCAACTTTACGGAGATGCAATGGGTATCACTATCGGAGAACATGTTCTCATCGGATCAATAGAGCTTCCGGGTTCTGAAATCACCGCCTACCATTCGGGAAGTAAAACGGCGTTCGTCATTGGTGGCAGCAACGAGTTGTACGTTGTCAGCCTTGCCGATCCCTCGAGGCCTATACGTGTAAGGACCATAACGCTGGCTGGTAATGCCCAGAGCGTTGCAGTCAATGCTGACGGGCTAATTGCGGTTGCCGTGGATCAGTTAGCCACGGTTGCCGGGAGTACCGCCACCTACCATGCCAACGGTCTGGTGCAGTTTTTTACGACAGATGCTACCGGCATACACTCCGCAGGTCAGGTGACGGTAGGTTCTCTGCCAGACTCGATTACGTTCAACGCCTCAGGCACACTGCTCGTGACTGCCAATGAAGGTGAACCGAACTTGTTCTACGGTACCGATGATGACTCGATGGATCCGGTCGGTACCATCTCGATTATCGAGGTTAACCCGGTGACTCCATCATCGTCGGTCGTGACGACCCTCGGGTTTGACGCATGGAACGATCAGCTCGAGCAGTTGCGTAACAAAGGGGTTCGCTTTTCCGGTGATGATGCTGCCGATGGAGTGATCGGAAATCTGGTGTCGCAAGATATGGAGCCTGAATATGTCACCATTTCCGGTTCCAAAGCCTATGTGACGCTTCAGGAGAACAATGCCATCGCCGTGGTCGATCTGGTTAAAAAAGTGATTACCGCAATCAATCCTGTTGGGCTCAAGGACTGGGATCGTGGCACCCCCGAAGCGACGACCTTTGAATTTGACATTACCTACCCTGGGGAAAGGCCGGACTTCGATCATGATGGTGTTGTCGATAATGGAGAGGTGACTGCAGGTGGCCTTTCGGGTCTTTGGTATGATGGCAAGGAGACGATCGACGGGACGGCGTATGATATCTATTATACCATCACCGATCGCGGCCCGCAGGCGGCCAGTATCGGTGATCGTGCAGGTGACAATCCTGCCGACCCGGCAAAAGGGGGTAAAATTTTCGACGATCCGGATTTCCCCATCACGGTGTACAAGTTGGGTCAGGTCAATGGCGAAGTGGTCACGCTTGGCAGCACAACCCTGAAGGTGCCTGATGGTGCGGGTGGTTTCAGAAATGCCACTGGTCTCAGTGAGCTTGACCGAAACGATGCGGCATACCAGCTTATCGGCAAAGATGCCGATGGTTATAACACCTATGAGTTGCTCGCCAAAGACCAGTTCGGCCTTGATACCGAATCGATCCTGCACCTGACGATCGCTGGCCTGAACGGCGGTAATCCTGTTTTTGCTGTGGCAGACGAATACGGTCCGCAGATTGCCTTGTTCGATGTTGCTACCGGCAATCTGGTTAAACGTATTGTGCCAGCCGGTATCGTTTTTTCTGCAGCAACCAACATCGGCTATGCTGACATACCGGAATACACGCTTCAGACGCTGCCCTCCATTTACAGTACGATCAACAACAATCGTGGTTTCGAGGCGATGGCGTACAACAGCAAGGATGGATTGCTCTACACCTTTATTCAGAGCCCGTTGCATCAGGCCGGTTATGACAATCAGGAGGTCATTCGCATTGTGGCGGTCAATCCGGTTAGCGGTGAGGCCGTTCACGAATATCTCTACGCACTGAGCGGCGAGAAGGGGCAGGACAAGATCGGTGATGCGGTCTATGATGCCGAACGTGATCTCTTTTATGTGATCGAGCGCGATTCAGGGGCAACGTCGAATGCGAACAAATCGATTTTCGAAGTTGATCTTACCGGTGCGACCGATACGCTCGCTTACACCATTGGGCAGGATGGTCACAGTTGGGAAGAGCTGCTTGGCGACGGGGTGACTCAGCCCGAGCTTGCTCATACCGAGAGTCTTGCTGATGCGCTTGCCGGAGAGGTAACCTTTGTACACAAAAACGAGCTGCTGAACATTCCTTCGCTGGGTATCGATGCGCGCTTCGACAAGAGCGAAGGTCTGGCGCTCAAGGCGGATGGCTCACTGGTGGTAGCCTTTGATAACGATTTTCTGCATGTGGAGGGACGGGCCGACAACATTCTTGTCGAGATCGGGTATAACACACTCGCTGTTGATACCTCGGACAAGGATGGCGGCATCGATCCTGGTTACCGTTCATTCTACGGTATGCGTATGCCTGATGGCGTTGATTCTTACGAGTTCAACGGCGAGACCTTCGTGATCATGGCCAACGAAGGTGATGGCCGCATACGTTCCGACGTGGCGAATTTCACCGTTGAGTCAGCCTATAACAAGAAATATCTCACCATTACGAAGACGCTTCCTGAAGGGGCTACGCTGGTCGACACCATTATCGATCCACTGACTGGCGAATCCCTTTTTATCACTCTTTCAGACAATAGTGACCCCGCTGCCCATTATGTGAAAACGGATGATGAATTTTTCCTGACACTGAAGTACGGTTGGCTGTCGAATGATGCTTTCTGGTCAGATGAAACGCGCCTTGTCGATTACGACGATCTTACGAAACTGAATCAGTACCTGCAGGATGAAGCAACCAAGAGCGGGGAGATCGGTCGCCTCAAGACGGTCAATACGGAGGTCTATCTCTCTGATGAATCTGCTGCAGACGAAGCTCCCGAACAGGTCATTGGTTTCGGTGGGCGCTCGATCTCTATCATGGACAGCAAGGGGAACCTTGTCTATGACAGTGGCGACTTGATCGAACAGGCGGCAATTGCTGCCGGTGTCTATGATGATGGCCGTTCGGATGACAAGGGTACAGAGCCTGAAAATGTCACACTTGCCGAAGTTGAAGGTCATGTTTATGCTTATGTCGGTCTTGAGCGTGCCAATAGTGTGGTGGTTTTCGATGTCACCAACCCTTACAATGTCAGCTATCTCGACCTTATTGATGTCGAAGGAGATACCGGATTTGTGGCTCCTGAAGGGCTGACCACCGGCGACGGAATGCTTATTGTTTCCAGTGAAACGACGCCTGGTCTTGCGATTTATTCTCTTCCGGAATATGCGATTCCGACCTATACCCTTCAGCTTCTCCACTTTGCCGATGCCGAGGCGGGTCTGCTTGCCTCCGAAACAGCGCCGAACCTTGCCGCTCTGGTTGATAAATTTGAAGACGAATACGCCAACAGCATCACGCTGGCCGGTGGCGACAACTTCATTCCCGGCCCCTTCCTTGCCGCCGGTACCGACAGCAGCGTCATCGACGAACTGAACGAGGCTAACGGCTCCAGTCTCGCTCCGACGGCTACGGTGCCGATTGGCGCGGTGGATATTGCCATTCACAACGCCATCGGTGTCGAGGCATCGGCAATCGGTAACCACGAGTTCGATCTCGGTTCGAGAGTGCTGAAAGACGCCGTTACCCCCGCTTCGACCGGAGCTGATTTCCCCTTCATTTCCGCAAACCTCGACTTTTCGGGTGACAGCGACCTGAGAAGCACCTTTGTCGATACCACGGCAATCGACGGTCTGGAGGAAGCATCGACCCTGAACGGCAAGATCGTTCCATCGGCGGTTATCACCGAGAACGGTGAAAAGATTGGACTTGTGGGCGCAACAACCCAGTTGCTTCGGGTCATCTCTTCACCCTCCGGTACTGTGGTTGATGATGGCAGCACCGGTTCCGATAACATGGACCTTCTTGCGGCGGCCTTGCAGCCGGTGATTGACGATCTCATTGCACAGGGGGTAAACAAGATTATCCTCATCTCGCATCTTCAGGTAATCGCCAACGAGAAGAGCCTTGCGGGTAAACTCTCAGGCGTGGACATCATTCTTGCTGCCGGATCAAATACCCGCCTCGGTGATGCCGATGACCAAGCGGTCGCCTTTGAGGGCCATGCCGCAACCTTCGCCGATACCTATCCGCTCCAAATGAGCGACAAGGATGGCAACACCACCCTGATCGTCAACACCGACAACGAGTTCACCTACCTCGGTCGCCTTGTGGTCGATTTCGACGCCGATGGCCACATCATCACCAGCAGCCTTGCTGAGAACATTTCCATCAACGGTGCTTATGCGGCCACCGATGTGAATGTGGCTGAAGCATGGGGTGTTACCGTCGAAGAACTCGACACCACTGCGTTTGCTGAAGGTACCAGGGGAGATGCTGTCGAAAGTCTGGTTACGGCAGTGCAGGAGGTGATCAACGTCAAGGATGCCAATGTGTACGGTTACTCCGATGTCTATCTCGAAGGTGAACGGGCAACGGTCCGATCCGAAGAGAGCAACCTTGGCGATCTTTCTGCCGATGCCAACGCCTATGCTGCTGAACTGGCGATGGGTGAAGCCGCTGCGGATACTTTTGTTGTTTCGCTCAAGAATGGAGGCGGCATCAGGGCCCAGATCGGTACGATCTCCGCGCCCGATCCGGTTGACGGTACAGTCGATAAACTGCCACCGACCGATGGCTCGGTTTCCCAACTCGATGTCGAGAACTCGCTGCGATTTAACAACCAGTTGATGATATTCGATACGACTGCGGAAGGACTCAAAGCTATTCTCGAACATGGAGTTGCAGCAGGCACCCTTCAGGGGCGTTTCCCGCAGATCGGTGGCGTTTCCTTCTCCTGGGACCCCGATTATCCGGCAGGCTCAAGGGTCAGCGACATTTCGCTGGTCGGCGATGATTATCACATCAACCTTTACAATGACGGGGAGCTGCTCCGCGATGTACCGGACACCATCTCGCTCGTGACTCTGAGTTTCCTTGCCAATGGCGGCGACGGCTATCCGATGAAGGCTAACGGCAGCAATTTCCGCTACATCACCGTTGAAGATGATGGCAGCTATACGCTGAGCGCTGCTGTTGATGAAAGCCTCGATTTCACAGTTCCGGCAAACGTTCCGGGTGGTGCGACGGTAGTAGGTGAACAGGCTGCATTTGAAACATATATGGAAACATTCCATGCGACCGCCGATAAGGCGTATGACCAGGCTGATACATCGGCATCGGAAGATCTTCGTATTCAAAATCTAAACGAAAGGGAGGAAGCAGTGCTCAATCCAGATACTGGTAGGGAAATTGAAAACGTAACGGTTTCGGAAGATGGAACTCTTGATTACAGAGTTCTGGCCGATGCGTTCACGGATGTTGATGAGAATGACAGCCTGACCTATACGGCGACGCTGGCGGATGGATCTGCGCTGCCTTCATGGCTGACCTTCAGTGCATCGCACCACGATAAGGAGACGATGGAAGCGTACTTCCTGACAGGCGGTTCAGAAAAACGTTCGACTGACTCAGCTTCGGCAATTACCGCGATGGTGACAGGCGAGAAGACCGACGCGGGCAACCTCTCGTGGACGACGGGGGATCCTGTGGGCGGAGCGTTGACGACTATCGCCGAAACGTTTCGTGCGGACTACGGCTTCGCCATTGGTGTAGCCAGCACGGTGGAGTTCTCACATGCCACGCCAGCAGGGGTGGTAAGTCACAATGTGAATCGTGGCAATACCTGGGCTATTTCGCATGAGATACTGACGGAGACGAAACCGGAAGTGGTTATTGGAGCAGGCCTGGACAGTTATTTCGCAAAGGCGGGGGTGTCGAAGACGCCGACAGATACCGACTCGGATGCAGACAACAACGGCTTCAACGACGAGTACGATGCCTTTCACAATGGCACGGTGAAACCTTACACCGAAAAGGTGGAGTTCGTGGAGCGCAAAGCGGGAGTTGACGGCGGCGACGCGCTGGCGGCAGAAGCAGCAACCGTTGATCTTTCATCCGGCGAGAGGCTCTTTGGCCTGTTCGGTACCTCAGGCGGCAACTTCGAGTATTACAATGTCGAGGATACGCCGGGCACGGTAAGCATTACGCGCAGCACGGGCGACGGCACTCCGGCGATTGACGAAGACCCGACGATGGCTGAAATGGCCAACGCGGCGCTGAGTGTGCTGAACCAGGATGCCGACGGCTTCTTCGTGATGTTCGAGCAGGGCGACATCGACTGGAGCAACCACGCCAATGACTACGAAGCCATGATTGGCGGCGTCTATGACCTTGATCTGGCGGTGACGGAAGTGGAAAGCTTTGTTGATCTGGGCTCCAATGGCATCGACTGGTCGAACACACTCGTGATTGTAACCAGCGACCACTCGAACAGCTACATGCGCAACGAGAGCGTGCTGGGCGTCGGCAATCTTGGTGTAGTGGGTACAGACGTGACCTACGCATCGGGTGGCCACACCAACGAACTGGTGACGGTCACGGCGCGTGGCGCGGGAGCGACGTACTTCGGCGAGCTTGCGGGCCAGATTTACGATGGCACAGAGATCATCGACAATACGCAGATCTACACGGCGATGATGAACGCTGCCGAGAACGCGGGAGCCGAGCACATCATCCTGATGATCGGCGACGGTATGAATGTGGAGCACGAAATCGCAGCGAGCCGCTACCTGTACGGCGAAGACTTTGGCCTGTCGTGGGATGACTGGGGAACACTGGAAGATGGCTGGACGGGCTACGCGACCACCTGGGACGTCAGTTCGTACAACACCTACGCCGCCCTGAACGGTGTTGCCAGCTACGATTCGGCAACGTACGATCCGCTGATCGGCTACGATCCTGAACAGGGTGGTGATACCCCGTATCCGGTGGCGATGACCTTCAGTGGCACACCAACTCACTCCAATGTCGGTTCTATTGAGGTGAAGGTGACGGCCACCGATGAAAGTGGAGCTACAGCAAGCGATATGTTCACCCTGACCGTGACGGATACTACGGCGCCTGCGGTCGTGACGTTCACTCCTGTGGATGGTGCAGCAGGAGTTGCCATTGGCAGCAACATTGAGCTTATTTTCAGCGAAGCAATTCAGAAGGGAAGTGGCACGATAGAAATCCACAGTGGCTCACCAGGTGGAGCAGTTGTGGAAAGCTATAATGCGGCGACAAGTGCCAATCTGACAATTTCAGGCACGATGTTGACGATCAATCCGACGGCAGATCTGAAATATCAAACGCAATATTATGTCACCTTTGGAGAAGGTTCCATTTATGACAATTCAGGCAATCACTACGCAGGAGGCACGGCTTACGACTTTACAACCGGCGCAGATCCCTTTGCTGACAACAATGGTGGTACAAGCACAGGCACAGTTTTGGCTGGAGTTGGTGCGCTTGGAATCCTCGCATGGCTGATTTTTTGATTTGAGGCAAGAAGGGAGCCTGGGCACATTGCTGCGAACGTTCGTTCGGGCTCCCTTGTTGTCCGATTATGATGAATATGGGAGAAAAACGCTTTGACCGGGAGCTGCGTTGGCATAAACATCAGAGAGGTCTGACTGGATACCTGTTACTTACAGGATTTCTTCAAGCAATGTGATAATCTCCTCGGGGTGCTGCACCACTGTTTTTGCCCCAAACTCCAAAAGCTCGCTTTCCGGTCTGAATCCCCAGAGGACGCCGAGGGGGTACATACCGGCCCTTGTAGCGGTGAGCATGTCAATGCCGCTGTCACCGACATAGAGAATTGAGCCGGGCTCTTCGTTGAGCATCCGGGCAACAAGCAGGGCCCCTTCGGGGTCAGGTTTGTGTGCTATGCCGCTGTGATGGCCCATCACAACATCGAAATTCCACTCTTTCAGCAGCTCCTCTGCGCAAAGACGGGTGAAGTGATTGGCTTTGTTTGAAAGGATGGCCTTTTTTATTCCCCGTTCGGTAAGCTTGTCGAGCAGGGTGCTGATACCGGGATAGGGGCGTGAGTAACGGTTCCAGTTGTCGGCATAGTGCATCATCAGATCCTTGAGCATCAGATCAATTATCTCCTCGGTTCCGGCCTCTTCGGGGAGCGCTTTTTTGACCAGCTCTCTCATACCGTGCCCAACAAGAAAGCGGCACTCATCCAGGGTATGTATGGGGTAATCGTGCTGGGCAAGCACCGTATTGAGGGTGTTGACAATATCCTGCAGGGTGTTGAGCAAGGTGCCGTCAAGGTCGAAAATAACTGCTTTGAAGGTCATAGGGTAATTATCTGGTTTTGCATTGGTTTCGGTAAGCCACAGGTGGTTGTCGTGCAATAAAAAAAAGCACCTCATGCAAAACTGGCACAAGGTGCTTTCTGAAAATAAAAAGAGCAGCCTACTTTTTAGGAGCAATCGCTGATGTTACATTCTGCAACACCTGACCAGCAGTGTTTGCTGCACTGCCAACAAGATCAATCGCTGTTTTTCCCAGAGGCTCTACAATCCCTACAACAACTTTAACTCCGCTGCCCAGGAGGTCAGCCGACTGCTGGACGAGTTTGCTTGCCGTATCCAGAAGGTTGTTGAGGGCGTTTGACAATTCATTCGTTTCGTTTGCCATAGCAGTTACTATTTTGGGGTTATGAAGAAGAATATACAGGTCAAAATGTTTTTGTTACAGCATTTATGCATTTTAACAAAAATCGCTGAACTCTGCACCAAGTTAACAAATTTAATCTATAGAAGCCAACATAAAACTGCGTATGTAACACGTTGGGGAGCAATCAACTGCTGATACAAGCTTAGAAGAAATTTCAAAGTTACCTTGCAGGTGCGTATCTTGCCTATAACTTTTAAATGAACCAGGATGAAACCATGATACCTAAATTTCTGCTGTTTGTTGTTTTACTTGCAGTTACCGCCACTACGACAGCAACTGCTGCCAGCAACTCCATTGTCCTTGACGGTTCAACAACCGTCGGCCCTCTTGCAAAGACTTTTGCTTCATATTTCACTAAAAAATATGGAGTTCGTGTTACCGTGAGCGAGTCGGGCAGTGGCAATGGCGCCAAAAGCCTGATCAATGGTTCCTGTACCATTGCAGCCATGTCTCGTGCCATGAAAGCGGCTGAAATAGCAGCGGCGAGGACAAAAGGGGTCAATCCTGTTGCTCATGTTGTTGCACTTGACGGTCTTGCCATGATTGTTCATCCGGCAAATCCGGTTCGTTCACTTTCGAAAGCCCAGATCAGCAATATCTATCGTGGAACCATTACCAACTGGAGAGAGGTTGGAGGCCCCAACGCACGCATTGTTGTTATCCAGCGTGAATCCAACAGTGGTACCCAGGAATCCTTCAAAGAGCTGGTTTCCGGAAAAGGGGTACAGATAACAGGGAGTGCTGAAACCCAGTCCAGTAATGGTTCGGTAAAGAGCAGGGTAAGCACGACCCTTTCAGCCATAGGCTTTGTTGGTCTTGGTTTCGTGGATCGTTCGGTAAAAGTTGTTGCAGTCAACGGGGTTCTTCCCACGTTATCAATGGTGAAAAATGGTACCTATCCGGTAACAAGGCCTCTCTTCTTCTATACGAATGGCCAGCCTGCGGGGTCGGTCAAACAGTTTATTGAGCTGCCGAAAACAGCGGATGGAAAAAGGATGATCACGGAGCTTGGTTTTATCACTCGCTGAGATCGTTTTTTATCTCGACAGTACTTTTTTGCATAAAGCCGGTTAACCAGTAATCCGGCTTTTTTGTTTTTGAACTTTTCTGTCAATGTTTTCATACTTGTAACAGAATCGTCATTGTATTCTGTGCGGAAAGCTCATAGATTAGGCACATCGATAAATCACCGGGAGAGTAAAGAGGTCGGGTATCCGGTAGCTGTTGTAAAAAATAACATTTAAAGTTATGGCTGAAGAGAGTTTAGGGGAGCGCAATCGGACGAATGCATTTGTCTTGAGTGCCCGTAAACGCACCATGCAGAAGGTTGCAAAAACAGTGGGGGAGGGTATGCTTTTCGCTGTTGCCTCTTTTGTGGCCGTTATCGTCCTGTTCATTTTTTATTTTGTAGCACGTGATGCTGTTCCCTTTTTCCAGATCAGGGGGTTCAGTGAGTTTTTTACCAGTTCAAACTGGTATCCGGCAAGCGAACCTGCTGAGTTTGGCGCTTTGGCCATTATCTATGGCAGTTTGATGGTGACACTCGGTTCTGCCTTGATTGCCGTACCGATGGGTGTGGCAGCGGCAATATGCCTGAGTGATATTTTACCTTTTTCGATCCGCCAATATGCCAAGCCGATCATTGAAATGCTTGCAGCCATCCCCTCTGTTGCTTTCGGATTTTTTGCTCTTGTCGTTTTCGCCCCTCTCCTGCAAAATAATGGGGGACCCATGCTGATGTGGGCGTGGTGGATACTCGTTTCACCCTTTATGCTGCTTGCTGTTATCGTTATTTCCGATCTTTTGACCACGAAGATCAAGGAGCAGAGACGTCGTCAGCAACTGCAGATCCTTTTTCTGATCCTTTTTGGTACACTCTCGGTTCTCCTCTTGTTCAAGGTTGGCACCATCCTGTACGGGATTCAGATTCTGACTGGTACCAATGCGCTGAATGTCTCTATCATTCTCAGCTTTATGGCGTTGCCGACTATTGTCAGCGTCTCTGAAGATGCTCTTCAGGCTGTCGGGCGCGAACTTCGTGAAGGCAGTTATGCTCTTGGCGCCACCAGAGCTGAAACCATCATAAAAACGGTTCTTCCTGCTGCCAGCAGTGGTATTCTTGCTGCGGTCATTCTTGGTGTTATGCGTGCACTCGGTGAAACAATGGTGGTCTGGATGGCTTCGGGCAACTCTTCTCACATTCCCGAGCCCTGGTTCAACTATCTCGAAGCAATCAGGACACTCACAGCAACCATTGCCGGAGATATGGGCGAAGCTGACCAGGTGACCGGATCGGCCCGTTTTCATGTGTTATTCGCAATGGGTTTGCTTTTACTTGTCATCAGTTTTGTCAGTAACCTTGTCAGCGAGAGAATTGTTGTTCGCCAGCGTAAAATTCTTTCTGGCCACTGATTTTTGTGCTTGAAATTGAGTTCTCTCTATTTTTTCATTTAACCCTGTTGTCATGAATATCGGAACCAGGAAAATACTTGATCGTTCGTTCACCGCTGTTGGTTTCGGCTCTATCATTGTTATGGCGATGGCTTTGATGATTGTTGTTGTGCCGATTGTTACTAACGGTATCGGCGCGGTATTTTTTACCGGTACGGTTGAACATCGCAAAATGCTGCACAATGAGTTCAGTCGGGGAGATAATCAGAGCCTTTCCAGTGAGGTTGCCTCCTCGGAGCGTTATCGTGCAAAGGTCTACGATATGCTCGCTGTGTTTGAGACTGAACTTGAGACGATGGAGCCTGAAAAAAAGAGGGAATACACGGGGAAATATGCTCAGGTCAGAACAGCCCTTCAAGCCCTGCTTGGACCTCTTCCGGGAGATTCTGCACCTATGCTGACAAGGTTCAAGTATGGTCAGACCCGATGGGAAAAGGCGGAGGAGAAGCTGCATGATCTCCTCTATGAATCGAAATGGGACAACTCCAACCCCAATGTTATGTCCAAGGAGTACTTTGTAAGCCGTGCCATTGGCTTTGAGGGTACCTCTCTCGTCAAACTGTTTCCTTATGTAAAGGAGAATCTTGAGAAGATCCTCCTTCCCGAGTTTACCGTGTATTGGGGATTTATCACCGATAGCTCTGTTGACTCGCATTTTTTCGGAGGTATCTGGCCGGAAATTCAGGGTACTTTTTTTCTCGCTATTGGAGCCATGCTTTTTGCCTTTCCCCTTGGTGTTATTGCGGCAGTCTATTTTACTGAATATGCCAAGCCCGGTTTTTTAAACAGTATGCTGCGCAGCGCCAACAGCACCCTTGCCGGTGTGCCAAGTATTGTTTTTGGTATGTTTGGTCTCGCTTTTTTCATCAACACGATGAAGGTTTCTGAATCAAAAAGTGTGCTCGCCGGTGCGTTGACGTTGGCAATCATGATTCTGCCTACCATTATCCGTGCAGCCGAAGAGGCAATCCTCGCCGTACCCAAAACCTACAGGGAGGCATCGCTCAGCCTCGGCTCTACAAAATGGAATACCATTGCGACGGTTATTCTGCCTGCCGCACTTCCCGGCATTCTGACCGGAGGTGTTATCAGCCTCGGCAGGGCTGCTGGTGAGACAGCTCCGATTATCTTTACCGCAGCCGTCAGTGTTGGTTCGGCTATAGGGCTTGCAGATGTGTTATCTTCTCCAACCCCCGCACTCTCCTGGAACATTTATAATCTTGCCAGTGAACATGAGGCTGCCAGTCAGATACGGCACGTGCAGTACGGAATGGTGCTTGCGCTGGTCAGTATTGTTCTGTTACTGAACTTGTCGGCAATTGTGCTTCGGGCTCGTATTTCCAAAAAATTAAAAGGCTAAACAAAATATCAATGCTCATGACAGTTGATGCCAAAGAGACTTCCGGGAGTTTGCCGCTGCAGAAGGCAACACGAGAAATCTATCTTCCCCCGGAACGAAAAAAAATATCCGGGGAAGATACTATTCATATCTCGGCCAAGGAATTTTCCATTTATTACAGTGAGTTCGAGGCCGTAAAGAAGGTCAGCGCCGATATTATGTCGAAATATGTTACCGCAATCATCGGCCCGAGCGGTTGCGGCAAGAGTACATTTTTACGCGCCATAAACCGGATGAACGATCTTATACCGAGTTGCCACACAACCGGAGCCTTGCTTTTTGATGGTGAAGAAATATATGGAAAATTCACCGACGAGGTTTTGCTTCGCAAGAAGGTCGGTATGGTGTTTCAGAAACCAAACCCCTTTCCCAAGTCTATTTTTGACAACATCGCCTATGGCCCTCGTCTGCATGGTGTGACCGACAAAAAAAAACTGATGGAAATTGTCGAGCGCAGCCTGAGAAAAGCGGCGATCTGGGATGAGGTCTGTGACCGTCTCGACAAAAATGCACTTGGTCTGAGCGGCGGCCAGCAGCAGAGACTCTGTGTTGCCCGTACGCTTGCTGTTGAGCCGGAGGTGCTTTTGCTTGACGAGCCGACCTCGGCTCTTGATCCCAAAGCCACAGCCAAAATCGAGGATCTTATTCAGGAGTTACGCGGCAGTTATACCATCATGATCGTCACGCACAACATGCAGCAGGCCTCGCGGGTTTCGGATTCCACCATGTTTTTCTATGAGGGTGTTCTTGTTGAACATGCTTCGACCGCGCAGCTCTTTACCAATCCGAAAGATTCGATGACAGAAGACTATATAACCGGAAGATTCAGCTAACGAAACCATTACACGATCATGTCAGAACGTCCGGTCCATGAGCTTATCAAAGAACTCTCCCAGGTTCTTGTTCAACTCTCCGATAAAGTAGTGGGGAATTTGCTTGATGCCCTGCATGCTGTAAAATATCAGGACGAACAGGGTGCGCGCAAGATCAGGATGGTAGATGATGAAATTGATTTGGCCGAGGTCAACCTTGAGGAGCGCTGTCTTGCATTTCTTGCCTTGCAGCAGCCGGTAGCAAGAGACCTTCGCACCATTGTTACCATTATTAAAATCAACGATGATCTTGAGCGTATCGGTGACCTCGCAGTTCATATTATTGAACGGATGCCGGAAATCAGTCCGGAGATGCTCGAATTATTTAAATTTGAGCAGATGGGTATGCGCGCCGGCGAGATGGTTAAAAATTCAATTGAAGCTTTTGTCTCCAAAGACCGTATACTTGCAGGCCATGTGTGCGCTCTTGATGAAGAGGTCGATGTGATGCATCGCTCCGTCTTTAAAAAAGTGATTGCCTTGATGAAAGGGCCAGACTCTGATGTTGACCAGCTCATAGCGGCGTTAAGCATATCAAGGTATATCGAACGCATGGCAGACCATGCAAGTCGCATAGCCAATGAGGTGATATTTTTGGTGACGGGTGAAATTGTTCGCCACAGGGGAGGATTTTATTAAAAGTCACTTCTGTGGCTCACAAAGAGATCAGGAGGCGAGGTGCCGATGATGAGATACCGCGGGTTTTAGTTTTTTTTCTTGCATTTAATCTTGCAGGTCTGCTAAATTAACGACACCTTGTATTTTTTAAACATAAGCATGGTGTTTGAACCCTATGGCGAACCTGTTAGGCAAATTTTTCGGCGATTCACCGAAAACAGCAGAAACCCCGAAAGCTTTTACCATCCAGATTGATCCTCTGAAGTTTGCTCTTTCCATGAAACCGCAGGGGACGGTTCATGTGCAGCTTGAATCACTCAAGCAGAAGCTGACCAAACTCTCTTCAAATGTCGAAAACAACCTGATGCTCAGTATACGGGCATCAACAAAAGCAAATATCGAGCTTGCTGCTTCAGCATTCAAGTTTGATGAAGCCTATATCCGGAAAGGGAAGTTCGAGGTTGAATACCTGACGCTGGCTTATGCTTCATTCCAGAATCTTGGTGCAGAAGATCTCAAGGCGGTCAACTATGCCCGGATGATCCTTCGGGAGCTTGAAAAACTGGCCCAGCTCGCACTCAATATTGCCGACAAAACCGGTTATGTGGAGTTTGCCAATGTTCAGGAGCTGCACAAGGATGAGTATGGACTCAAACCGATGGGTGATATTACGGCTGAAATGATCAAGAAAGCAGTTGAGGCCTATGTCAGCAGCAACTCAAAACATGCCAGCGAAACCCTGATGATGATGCAGGAGATTCAGACTCTTTACGATGCGGCTGTCGCAAAAATCAAAGCATCGGTTAACGACCAGAATATTACGAATCTGACCGGTATCCTTTCCATTGTTGAACATGTCAAGACATCTGCGGATATCTCCTGTTCCATTGCGAGCCATTTCTGCTGAAATGCCTCTCTTTTCAGCGATAAAAAAAAGCGTGCTTCGGTTCGCTTTTTTTTATCGTGCATGTTGTCCTTGATTATCCGATGAATATTTATCCATGAAAAACCCGATAACGATAGCCGGTATGCTGAAACAGCACAAACTCGCTGCAGTCGTTCTCCTTGCCACTCTTTTTCTGGCACTTTTCTGGTACTCTCAGCATCGCGAACCATCAAAAGGAGCAGCAAAAAGAGCGGATGAACGTATTCCTGTTTCGGTTGCCCTCATCACCAAAGCGGCAGTCCAGGACAGTTTCAGTACGGTCGGTACCGTTGAGGCCCTCAGAGAGGCTGATATCTTTTCTGAATCTGCAGGTCTCGTTCGCAAGGTTTCGGCTGAACCGGGGAGCTCGAAAAAGGCCGGAGAGGCTTTGTTTACTCTTGATGATGAACTAACCACCGCCCGGCAAAGGAAAGCCGATGCACACTACCGTCAGGCGAAGCGAGACGTTGAACGTTACAAAAATCTCTACAGTGAAGGCGCTGTAGCACTTTCAGCCTATGAAAGCGTGCAGTTGCAACTCGAAGAGGCGGAAGCCGAGTTTATAGCGGCCACCCGAAAACAGAGCGATACCCGAGTGAAAGCCCCTTTTTCAGGTGTGGTAACTGCTCGATTTATTGAGCAAGGGGAGTTGGTTCAAGAGGGAAAGAAGGTTGCACAGATGGTAGACCTCTCGAAACTCAAGGTCATTATTTTTGTGCCTGAGCGGGAGATCATCAAATTTGTGCCAGGCACACTGCTGACCGTTACCAGCGATCTTTATCGAGGGAAAGTTTTCAGTGGCAAAGTAAGTTCAGTGAGCGACAAGGCGGGTCGTGACCACACCTTCAGGGTTGAAGTTGTGCTGCAGAACTCTGCAGAGAGCATGTTCAGGTCCGGCATGTTTGCCAGGGTACTCCTGAAAGGCACGGGTGAGCGTCAGGCCATTCTTGTTCCGCGTGTTGCACTTGTTTCCGGAATCAGAAAACCCGAACTCTTTGTTGTCCGCAACGGCAAGGCTTTTTTGACCCCTTTTGTTGCAGGAATGGAGTTGCAGAAGCAGCTTGAGGTTCTTGGTGGACTCTCGGTGGGCGAGAGTGTGGTCATCAGCGGCCAGAACGAGCTTCATGACGGCTCTGAAGTGGTTGTTATTGACCAGAAGAAGAACCCTGCAGCGCCATGACACTGACAGAGCTCTCCATAAAACGACCGACGCTCATTGTCGTTATCTTCACCGTGCTTGGTATTCTCGGCCTCTTCAGCTACAGGCAACTGCAGTACGAACTGCTGCCAAAAATGACGCCACCTGTTGTTACCATATCCATCCGTTATCCAGGGGCTTCGCCGGGTGAAGTTGAGACCTCATTGACCAAACCGGTTGAGGAGGCTGTCTCCGCTATCGAAAAAATCTCCTCCATAACCTCGACCTCAACCGAAGGTCTGTCGGTCGTTGCCATCGAGTTTTCCAACTCTGCCAATATTGAAAAGGCATTGCAGGACGCACAGCGCAAGATCAACGAGGTGCGCGACAGTTTTCCCGATGAGGCAAAGGCTCCGGTCATTACCCGTTTTGCGCTTGATGAGGTTCCGGTACTGCGTATCGGAGCAACCTCATCGTTACCGGATACCGATTTTTATCAACTCCTCAAGGATGATATCAAGCCCCAGCTTGCAAGCATAGCGGGAGTAGGCCAGGTTTATCTGCTCGGAGGACGTGAGCGTGAAATCAAGGTCAATATCGATCTTGAACGGCTTCAAAGTTACAGTCTCACCATTCCCGATGTGCTTAAAGAGGTCGGAAAGGCCAATATTGATTTCCCAACCGGTAAAATTGATGATAGCGACAAGCAATTTGTGGTGAGGCTTGCCGGTAAATTCACGAGCCTTGAAGAGCTGGGAGCATTGGTGCTCCGCTCCTCCTCTACCGGAACCGTGACACTTCGTGATGTTGCCGAAGTCGAGGATGGCTTCAAGGAGATTACAACCCTTACCAGGGTGAACGGACGCAGTGCTGTCGGCATTATGGTCATGAAACAGAGCGATGCCAACACGGTTGATGTCAGCCGCCTGACAAGGGCAACGCTCTCCCGCCTTACAGCGCTCTACCACAGCAAGAACCTTTCGTTCGATATTGCACAGGATGCCTCTACCTTTACGCTTGAGGCCGTTACTGCCGTACAGCATGACCTGATGCTCGCCATTCTTCTTGTTGCACTGGTCATGATGCTCTTTCTGCACAGTCTGCGCAACTCCCTGATTGTCCTTGTCTCCATTCCGACATCGCTGGTGACCACCTTTATCGGGATGTATGCTTTCGGATTTTCCCTCAATCTCATGACCCTCCTCTCCCTTTCGCTGGTAGTGGGAGTTCTGGTGGACGACTCCATTGTCGTACTTGAAAATATTTATCGCCATCTTGAACGCGGTGAAGAGCCACGCCATGCAGCCCTTACCGGCAGAAACGAGATTGGCTTTACCGCACTCTCCATCACCCTTGTCGATGTGGTCGTTTTTCTTCCGCTTTCACTGGTAAGCGGTATTGTCGGCAATATCCTGCGCGAGTTTTCCGTAGTCATGGTCATATCAACCCTCGTCAGTCTTTTTGTCTCCTTCACCCTGACGCCACTGCTTGCATCACGCTTCTCCAAAGTTGAAAAGTTTTCAGGCAAGAACATCTTCGAACGTTTCGCCATCGCTTTTGAAAACAGCTTCCAGCGATTGAGGGAGGGCTATCTCAATCTTCTGCAATGGAGTCTCCGCAATCCACGGAAAGTTTTTTTCAGCGCAATCATTCTGCTTTTTTCCTCTTTTCTTCTTCCCTTTTTCGGCTTTATCGGAGGAGAGTTTATCTCCGTCTCCGACCGTGGAGAATTTGCTGTCATGCTGGAACTTGAACCAGGGACACCCCTTGAAGAGACCAATCGGGTGACAAGAAGTGTGGAACGTCGTCTTACCGCAATGGCCGAAGTTAAAAAAGTGATGGTCAATGTTGGTGCGTCGAACGAAGGGTTTTTCAACCAGAGTGCAGACAATATTTCAGAAATCAACGTCAGGCTCTCCCCCAAGGAGGAACGAAGCCGATCGACCGATGCCATCATGCAGGCAATCCGCATCAACCTGCAGGATATTGCGGGGCTCAAGGCAAGCATCAACCCGATTGGTATCTTCGGAACCGCCAATGAGACACCAGTTGCTGTTATTCTCAGCGGGCCCCTCAGAAGTCAGGTAACACGGGTGGCTGAAGCGTTGCGAGACAGCGTCAAAACGATTGCAGGCACAGCCGACGTCAAGCTTACCTCACAGGTAGGGAGTCCGGAGATGCGCATCGTCGTTGACCGCGAAAAAATGGCATCATTCGGCCTCACCATTGCCGATGTTGGAGCAGCCCTCCGCACAGCCTATGCCGGAGATGAAGCTGGTAAATTCCGGGATGGAGGTGACGAATATGATATCAGGGTTATGCTCGACAAATACTACCGTCAAGGTACCGCCACCCTTTCCGAAATTACCTTCCGTACGCCCGAGGGCGATCTGGTTCGTCTTGGACAGTTTGTCTCCTTTGAGCAGGATCGGGGTTATACCCAGTTGCAGCGTAAGGATCGCAACAATGCCGTTTGGGTAAAGGCACAGGTTATCGGGCGTCCTGTTGGCAGCATCGGCAAGGAGATTGAGCGCATTATGGGGAATATGAAAAAAAGTGGTTTCATGCCCTCAACGGTTTCCTACGCCTATGAATCTGATTTGAAACGGCAGGGAGAGTCGAATTCAACTCTTCTGCTCTCCTTTCTTGTTGCAATTATCTTTGTTTATCTTATCATGGTAGCGCTCTATGATTCCTGGATCTGGCCGATGGTGGTCATGTTTTCCATTCCGCTGGCCCTTATCGGAGCCCTTTTTGCCCTTGCCCTTACCGGCAAATCGCTCAGTATCTTCACGATTCTCGGTATTATTATGCTGGTAGGACTTGTAGGAAAAAATGCAATACTTCTGGTCGATTTTATCAATAAATTCCGTCTTGAGGGTATGGAGCTTTCTGTGGCGATTATTGAAGCTGCCAGGGAGCGGTTACGCCCGATTCTCATGACCACCCTGACCCTGATTTTTGGACTTCTGCCGATTGCACTTTCGGGAAGTTCCGGCTCTGAATGGAAATCCGGTCTTGCTGTTGCTCTTGTCGGCGGTTTGGCCAGCTCGATGTTTCTTACCCTGTTGGTGATTCCTGTAGTCTATGTCTGGTTTGACCGAATGAGCCGGAAGTTAGCCAGACTGAAACGCAAGCCGTGAATGTAGTATTTATGTATATGTATAATTCCGTTGATGAAAGGGGGAAGCAATGCGCTTTTTTGTAAACCAGACACCGTCACTGTTGATTTGCCGTCTGGCTCTTGCCTTTTCATGGGTCTATCAGGGTGCTGTGCCAAAAATTGCCTGTCAGAGCAAGGGTGAAATTGATCTGCTTGGTCACCTGATTCCTGTTTATCAGTGGGCCTGTGAGGCTGTTTTCTGGATAGGGGCTGCTGAAATTCTCTTCGGACTTTTTCTGCTTGTTGCTCGCTCGCAATGGGTTTTCTTGCTCAATATTGCAGCGCTGACAGGGCTTCTTCTTTTTGTTGCCCTGTTTGAACCGGAGCTGTTCACCTTGCCGTTCAATCCCCTGACACTGAATATTTCCTTGCTTGCACTCTCGGCGATTGCCTTGCTGGAGCTAAAAAAATTAAACCATCTCACCTGAATGAATCTGCGCCATTTTGATGGAGAGTTAAATACTGTTGCCCGGCTTTTTCTCTCTGTTTCAGTAACGGTCATCGCCCTCGCCTCTCTTTTTGGTGCGGCAGGCGCTCTGATGGCCAATCTCTTCCTTCTGAAGCTCCACCCCTATATCTTCTTTATCGGATTCGGCAATCTTGCCATTCTGATTCTCAATCGCTACCTCACAGCAGCAATCTATCCCGAACTGAAGGTCGATCCCTTCAGGCAACTGCGTTATATCATTCTGATTCTGATCGCTCTTGTCATGATTACGGTTGCCATCGCCATGGAGTGGCCATTGCTGAAAGCACTCACCGGGTTGGTGCTGATCATTGCGGTGGTTGCACCGCTCAGGGAAATTTTCACCACCCTTTCGGTTTCGAAAATATGGAAAGAGGTTTCGGTGCGTTACTATATTTTTGATGTTCTTTTTCTGCTTGTTGCCAATATTGGACTCTTCACCCTTGGTCTCAAAGAGGCTTTTCCCGATCAATGGCTCATTCCGTTTTTCGTAACCCAGTCCTCCTATTTTCTTGGCTCCTCTTTTCCTCTCAGCATCAGTGTAATGGGCTTTCTCTATACCTATGCCTGGAGTCGCTCATCCAAACGGGAGCTGGTCAAACGCCTTTTCAGCCTCTGGTTTTATGTTTTTGTTGGTGGAGTTCTGCTCTTTCTGATTGTTATTCTTGCCGAATATTATCTGGGTATGATGCTGATCAGCCATATTCTGCTCTTTGGTGTCATGGCGCTCTTCGGCGGTTTCACCCTCTACCTGTACAACTTTTTCCATAAAAATTTTCCCCATCCGGCACTTGCCTTTTTGTTGAGCGGTCTTGCCCTTCTTTTTGCGACAAGCGCCTATGGTATCATGAATATCTTCTTTCTCAAGGGGATTCATTTTGGCACCATCCCACCCCTGCGTTTCGACAGGATGTGGATCTATCACTCCCATACCCATGCGGCACTGCTCGGATGGATAACCTTCTCTTTCATAGGCATGATCTACATTGTCATACCCTCAATTATCCGTTCCAATTCACTTGAAACCCTCAGAAGCGAGCGTGCACTCTCAGCGCTGCTGGGTGAGCCTGTCATGAAAAGAGCCTTCACCCAGCTCACACTGCTCCTGCTCTCCGCAACGGCAATTCTTCTTGCCTTTTTTCTGGAAAACAACCTTTTGCTCGGTGTTGCCGGCACACTCTATGGATGCACGGTCTCTTATCTTTCAATCAACCTTCGGCAGGAAATAACATAATCTCTTGGTGGAGGAGAACAGTATGGGTTTTTTGAATCGACCATATGTAACGGTAACAATACCGATGTACAATAGCGCCAGTTTTATTGGCGAGACCATACAATCGATATTGTCACAGACGTTTACCGATTTTGAGCTTTTAATTTATGATGATCACTCGACCGACGGCTCCTATGATATCGCAGCTTCATTGGCCGATTCCCGAATCAAGCTTTTCAGAAATTCTGAAAACATCGGGCCGGAGGCAAACTGGAACCAAGCAATCAGCCAGGTCAGGGGGAAGTATGTCAAACTGGTCTGCGGGGACGATATCCTTTTTCCGCACTGTCTTGAAAAGCAGGTAGCGGTTTTTGACGATCCCCGTAATGCCGGGGTAAGCCTGGTCAGCAGTCAGAGGACCATTATTGATCCTTCAGGAAAGACCCTCATCAAAAAGGTCAATTTTGTTGATGGAGGTCGCATGGATAAGGTAGAGGTAATCCGGAAAATGGTTCGTATGGGAACCAACATTATCGGTGAACCAGTCTGCGGCCTTTATCCCGCCGAGCTGATTGCCAAAATCAGCGGTTACAGTGCGGTTGTTCCCTACACCATTGATCTCGATTTCTGGATACAGATGCTCCGGCATGGCGACCTGTTTGTTATTGACGAATCCTTGTGTGCTTTCCGTATCTCCGATCTCTCATGGTCGTCAAGGATAGGAGATCTTCGTTATCAGCAGTTCATGGAGTTCATGGAGCAGGCTGCAGCCGACGAAAGCCACGGCGTTACGGATCTCGATCTGTTTATCGGAAAAATCAATTGTGCTGTACAGTCGATGACCAGTCTCATGGGTTTCAAACTTTTTGCCTCTTCAGCCTCCGAGCGAAAAAATATGCGGAATGCATCCTGAACGACGGAGGAAAAAGAGAGAGCAAGGTATTTACACTAACGATTTTTATCAATACGAACATTTATGCAACTCACAGCAAAGCTGGCGGCAATTCTTCCTGAACAGAGCGGTACAGGAAAAAATGGAACCTGGAAAAAACAGGATATTATTGTCGAAACTGACGGGCAGTATCCGAAGAAAATCTGCATCTCCCTTTGGGGGGAGAAGTACGACAGAAACCTCCTCAAGGTGGGATCCAGGCTCACGATTTCCTTCGATATCGAGAGTCGTGAGTTCAACGGGAAGTGGTATACCGATGTCAAAGGATGGAAGGTTGAGGGTGTCAATGACGGGGGAGCCTCCTATGCTCAGGATGCGCCCTCTTATGCACCCCCGGCTTACGAGCGGGAAGGAGAGAGCGTTATCTCCAATGACGATTGTCCCTTTTGAACTTCAGACAGCATCAACTCCATGTATCTCTTTTTCGATACCGAAACAACAGGTCTGCCGCGTAACTGGCGTGCACCGGTGACCGACGTCGACAACTGGCCAAGGCTGGTGCAGTTGGCTTATTTATCCTTCGATGCTGAAGGCAATCAGCTCTTTTCCGGTGACGCAATCATTAAACCGGAAGGCTTTGTCATTCCATCAAGCGCCGTACAGATTCATGGTATATCAACACAGAGAGCCCTGCTTGAAGGAAAACCGCTCGGGCAGGTGCTGCAATCTTTCTATGAACTTGTCGCCGATGCCGAGGTGCTTGTGGCCCACAATATCAGTTTTGATGAGAAGATTGTGGGCAGTGAATTGATAAGGGCCGGGATGCCAAACAGCCTCCCCTCAAAAAGAAAAATATGTACGATGGAGAGTACGACCGATTTTTGTGCCATCAAAGGGCCGTATGGCAACAAATGGCCCAAACTCTCTGAACTCTACTTCCAACTTTTCGGTACCGTATTTAACGAAGCACATAATGCAGCCAGTGATATTCAGGCCACGGCGAAATGTTTCTGGGAATTGAAAAGAAGGGGAGTTATCCGGTAACCGATAAACGGCAAAGATTATGCGACTTTTTGAGAAAATTGCGCTCGTCACGGGAGCCGCAGGAGGAATTGGCAGGGCAGTGGCACTCTGTTTTGCAGGGGAAGGCGCAGTTGTGATTGTCAGCGACATCAATGCGACCGGATGCGCAGAAACCCTTGAACAGCTTGAACGCAAAGGTGGAAGCGGCATGTCGGTGATAGCGGATGTAACGCAGGAGGAAGAAATTCTGGCGCTCTACCGCCAGACAGGAGAACGCTACGGGAGGCTTGATATTGTGGTGAACATTGCCGGTGGAGACTGCGAACCGGCAGCCGATGTAGAAGGGATTGACTACCTCAGAATGAGCGCCAATCTCGACCTGAACCTTAAATCATGCATCATCTCCTGCCGTGAAGCTGCCCGGTTGATGAAGCCCCAAGGTTTCGGCAAAATCGTCAACATGAGCTCACTGGTCTACCGGGGGAGTCCGAACCAGTTCTCCTATGCAGCAGCCAAAGGTGGTATTTACGCCTTTACCCGTTCGCTTGCCCTGTCGCTTGGGCGCTACGGTATAACGGCCAATGCCCTTGCGCCAGCCCTTGTTGAGGTGCCAGCCTTTGTTGCGGCATTGGGCCCCGAACGGTGGGAGATGCTTCGCCGGGAGTGCGCACAACGCTACCCGCTGGGCAGGGTCGCAACGCCAGACGACGTCGCTCGCTGCGCCCTCTTTCTTGCTTCCGCTGATGCCGACTTCATTACCGGCCAGATTCTTGAAATTTCCGGAGGCGCAAGGCTTTAAACGGATATCATATACAGTTTAGACAAGAGAGAAGATATGAGCCAGGATATGAGCCAGGATCGGGAGAGACTGAACCTCGTTTTAAGTGTTGCACGTGAAGGCTTTTGGGACTGGAATCTGAAAACAGACCAGCTTTACCTGAGCCCCAGATATTGCGAGGTTACTGGCTACTCCCCAATCGACACCCTGTTCGACACCGCCTTCATGAAACTGATTATCCACCCCGATGATCATCAGCTTTTTTTTCATGCCCTGGAAGCGCTGCATCAGGGAAGAGAAGAGAGCTTAACGATCGAATACCGGATGATTTCAAAAGATGGCGTTATGCACTGGATTGAATGCCGATGCAGAAAAGTTGAGCATGATGAAGATGGCACGGTTTCGCACCTTATCGGTACGATTGTCGATATCACCGATAAAAAAAAGAGAGAGCACGATCTGCACAAACTCAACCATGCACTTCTGGCAAGCAATGAACGGATGCACCTCATTATGGCTGCAACCAATACCAGCATCTGGGAGTATGATGTCATCACGGATACCAACTTCTGGCCAGATAAGTTATGGCGAATGTACGGCCTTGAGCCCTATAGCTGTGAGGCAACCCATGAAAACTGGCTGAACACCATCATCCCTGAAGACCGGGAAAGGATTGCGCAAATCACCGGGGAAGATATAAGAAATGGCGTCGAATTCAATAACATATGGCGGGTTCGTGATCCTGATGGAGCAATACGCTGGCTTATGGCCAAGGGAACTCCCTTTAAAGATGCTGACGGCAAGGTGTTGCGCTATGCTGGAATCGTTCTTGACATTACTGATCGCAAGGTACAGGAAGAGGCACTGCAGGAAAGCGAAAATCGCTTCCGGAATCTCTTTGAGAAACACTCCTCGGTCATACTGGTTCTTGATCCCGATACAAGCCAGATTGTTGATGCCAATCAGGCGGCTGCGACATTTTATGGGTGGCCGCTTGAAAAACTGAGGCAGATGCCTTTCCGGCGGGTCACAATGAGCTCGCCTGAAACGGTGAAACGTAATCTTGAAAGGTTCAGGGCGGCAGAGAAAGAGCAAGGCTCTTTTCACCATTGTCATCGTCATATTTTAGCCGATGGATCAATCCGCGACGTGGAGGTGTTCAGTTGCGCCATTCCATATCATGGCAAACCCCTGATTTATTCAATCATTAACGATATTACCGAGCGAACGCAGATCGAACATGCCCTGCGTGACAGCGAAAAAAAGTTCCGTTCCATTACAGAACAAATCGCCGAGATGGTTTTTGTTACCGACGATAAAGGAGCCTTAACGTATGTTTCGCCTGTTGTTGAAAAGATATTTGGTTACAGCGCCAGTGAGGTGATCCGGCATCTTTTTACTGAATATCTTGCTGAAGAGGAAGTTTCGAGAGCCTTGGCCATATTAGCCAATACATTGCGGGATTATTTTACCGATCAGGTATTCGAAGGACGGTTCAGAAAAAAAAACGGATCCCTTTTTTACGGGGAAGTTCATGTACGCTCTTACCGGGATCAGGACTCTTCCGGAATGATTGGTTTGATTCGTGATATTTCGGAGCGCAAAGCATATCAACAGGAGTTACTCGAAAGCAGGCAGTTTCTCAAAACGATCTATGACGATGTCAATTACTCTATTTTTGTTGTCGATGTTTTGCCCGACCGTTCTTACCTCTTCAAGGGCATTAACCCGATGCATGAAAAACTGACAGGTATCAAGAGTGAGCAGATCAGCGGGAAAAAACCGGAAGAGATTCTTTCTCCTCATTTTGCCGAATTGGTTATGCGCCACTATGATGAGTGCATTCGAGAGGGTCATCCGATTCGGTATGAAGAGTTGCTGCCCTTCAAAGGTAAAGAGACGTTGTGGGAGACCGTGCTGAACCCTGTCCGCAATGAGAGCGGCACGATCTGTAGAATTATTGGTACCAGCATTGATATTTCGGAACGTCGCCTGGCCGAAGAGGAGAGAGCACAACTTGAAGTTCAGCTTCAGCAGTCCCAAAAAATGGAGATGATAGGACGGCTTGCCGGAGGGATTGCCCATGATTTCAACAATATGCTTACGGTGATTCTCGGTCACTCTGAAATGGCCATTGAACTGTTTGACCCCTCCCAGCAAGCCTATGCTGATCTTGAGGCCATCCGACAGGCGGGAGCCCGTTCTGCCGATCTGACCCGTCAACTCCTCGCCTTTGCACGCAAGCAAATCGTCATTCCAAAAATTCTTGAGCTGAACAGTGTCATTGAGCATATGCTGCCCATGCTGCGGCGCCTTATCGGGGAAAATATTGCGCTTGTATGGATTCCGGACTGTAAAAACTCCCATTTGAAGATGGATCCGTCACAGATCGACCAGATTCTTGTCAATCTCTGTGTCAACGCTCGTGACGCCATAACTGGTAACGGTACCATAACACTGAAAACCGAGTGCCTCGCTCTTCCCGATATCGGAAGGAATGCCCGAAATTCCGGGGAGTCGCCTGTTGACTATGTGAGGCTCTCCATACGTGATGACGGTGGAGGTATTGACAAAGACGATCTTCATCACATTTTTGAGCCCTTTTTCACCACCAAAGAGCAGGGAAAAGGTACCGGTCTTGGTCTGTCAACGGTCTACGGGATTGTCAAACAAAACAATGGCACGATTGAATGCCAGAGCGAACCGGGACAAGGAACCATCTTCACCATTCAATTGCCCCGCTACAACCTTCAGCCGCAGGTGGAGCAGCAGACACAAGCGGAGCAATTCAGGCATCATGGCCATCAAACCATTCTGCTTGTAGAAGATCAACCGGCTATTCTCAAGCTCTGCAAATCCATGCTTGAACGTAACGGCTATGCTGTACTTACAGCGGAGTCACCTGCAGAAGCGCTTCGGAAGGAGGCAAACTATAAGGGAACTCTTGACTTGTTGCTGACGGACGTAATCATGCCGGAAATGAATGGCTCCGAACTCTCCAGACAGCTTCAGGCTCTTCGTCCTGAACTCAAAACGCTCTTTATGTCAGGCTACACGGACGACGTCATTATCCACAACACGCTTCTTGACAGTGGCGTCAATTTTATCCAGAAACCCTTTACCATGAAATCGCTGATTACCATCGTCGATACCATCCTCAATCCCGACGAATGCGAGCCTTCGGGGGCTACTACCAGGCCGCTTGCTGAGTGAAGGAGGCAAGAGAGGGAAGGCTCATATGACCTTTATTGAAGCCGAAAAGCAGTACCCCGAACCATGGATGGTTTTAACAGGCAGGGTGAATTTGAGACCGTTTTTTTTAAGGCGCAACCGATGAACCAGGGCATCAAGGGAGCGATTGCCATACTCATTGTTTTCATAAGCAAGGGATGACAAAAGGGCACCTCTATTTAATCATGAATGATATATCTTTATAAAATATATAGTGTTAGCGTCATGAGATGAGTGCAATATTTCGTATATTAGAGCAATAATATCAACTTGCCCTTTATCATGAAAAACATCAACCCGTTAGGTATGTTTGACGAGCATTTTTTGCTTGAAACGGAAGTTCCAGCAATAAAAGAACGAGAAATCCCTATAACGCCTTATTTCAATTTTATTTACGCTTCGGGGCCAGTTTTTTCCTTGTGACTACATCAACATTTTTGGCATCAATAATCGAAGGAAGGGTAATCCCGGCAGCGGCAAGTAACTCAGCAGCCAATCCTTTCGACTGGGGAATTTTCTGACAGCTTGATCCTTTGAGGGTGACGATTGTGCTGCGTATTGCGCCAAGTTCATCAATTCCTTCCGGTACCGTGCATTCACATTTTTTCCAGAGTTCTGATAACTGCCTCTCGATTTTATAGGCAAGCATAACGGCAAAGACATGGCCACGAGTGCTCGCTTCGGTTCGCACATGAACCGGTCTGATTTCAAGATGACTTTGCTTGAACGTCCGAAATGCATGCTCCACTTTGGCCAGATCTTTGTACCGATCATGGACTTGTTCAGTCGAAAGCAGCTCTTTCTTGACATCGGTTTTGATCACATAACAGCCGTCCAGCAGAGCGACTCCTTTCAGGATTTCTTCATTGACCGTTACCGTGAACACCCTCTCCTGATGGGTCAGTTCCAGCACATCATTGAGCTTGTACTGGCTGATCTTTTTCTGAAGAGAGCGTTCTGCAACATCCTTGTCGCGCTTGAGGGAACCAGCGAGATAGCTGTTTTTCTCGTCCACATAACGCTGGATTTTTTTCACCCGTTCCTGGCGATTCTTTGCCATCTCGGCCTCGCGAACCGGATTTCTTCTCAGCACATATCGAACGCCATCGGTTTTATTTTCAACCTCATACAGCTCTGAATCGAAAAAATCCATTTGCAGTACCTCTGCCTTCAGCAGGGTTCTGATTTCGGGTTTCGAGAGTGAGGTGATGTAATGAAATCCCGCATCGGTCAACTCTTTGGCCTGCGGCGTTTTGATCATACCCTTGTCGCCAACCATCGTTACCTCTTCAATGCCGAAAGTGTTGGCAATGGTGCGAATCTGCTCTGCAACGGTTGACTTGTCGCCGGTATTGCCTGCAAAGACCCGGACGGCAACCGGATCGCCATCTGCGGTACACAACAAGCCAATAACGATTTGCTTCTTCCCCTTTTTGCCATCCCGGTTGTAACCAAAAGCAGCAAGCACATTCTCCATCCCTTCAAGATATGATGAGGTAACATCATAGAGCAGCAATTCCGGGCCAGCACCCGCTGAATTGTGCTTGAATAACTGCTGCTCAATGCGCTCCTGATGCTCCGTCAGCCAAGCCAGGTTGGCATAGAGGTCATCTTCTGTAAAGCGTTCTAATTCAAGGACATCACAGGCGCCATAACGTGCTGCCATCCTGACCGCACCGAGGCGTGAACCCTGCCCGATCAATCGAGCCATAATCTGCCACAATGCAAGCTTTCCCTGGCGGGTATTACCAAGCGTCTTGCTGATACCAAGCCTCTCGGCAAGCGTTTTGAGTGCATATACCACACCAACACGAAGCCCCTCATGTAGTTCAACATCCTCAATATGCAACAGGGCTGCCAAATTGTCTTTGTACTTCAGGGCAAGTTTAATGGCGGCAATCTCTCCTTCCGAACATTTTGAGATCTTGCCCAACGTGCGATTTTTCACCTTCCCATCTTCACGATAGGATTCACGAAAAAGATGGCGCTGGTAGGTTTTGCCATTAATGGTGGTCTTGCTGGAATCTACGTACATTGTGACTATATCATAGGTTTGCTAAACGCTTAAATATATGATATAAAAAATAATATTCCAAATATTTTAGTGACTACAATTTCCGCATCTTTTCCTTGTAATAATACTGCTTATAAGGAGTTAACGAAAAATAGGCCTGGAACTTCCGTTGAAAAACTTACAAAACTCAAAGATCCCTTGGTCAAACTTGAAGCACATATCGATTGGAAGATATTCGAACCTCTTCTTGATGTTGTCTTCAATAAGACTCAGAATAGCACGCATAAAGGTCGGCCCCCATTTGATCGAATCATGATGTTTAAACTTCTTATTTTGCAGAGTCTGTATAACCTCTCGGATGACCAAATGGAATATCAGATCACTGACAGACTCACTTTCAAACGCTTTCTTGGCCTGAAATCCAGTGATAGAGTACCTGATAGCAAGACCATCTGGAAGTTTCGTGAAACCCTTATTCTGGAAGAGGTTATTGCACCACTGTTCTATCGTTTCAATCAAGCGCTTGATGACCAAAGTATTTTTGCTAACACAGGCCAGATTGTTGATGCCAGCTTTGTCGAGGCTCCCCGGCAACGCAATACCCGTGAGGAAAACAAAGAGATAAAAGCAGGAATAACTCCTGAAGTTTGGAAAGAAAAACCCCATAAACTACGGCAGAAAGATGTCGATGCTCGCTGGGTCAAAAAGAACCACATCGTTTTTTATGGTTACAAAAATCATGTTAAAATCGACAGCGCAACAAAACTCATAACAACATATGCCGTAAGCAGTGCTTCACCTCATGACTCCCAAGAACTTGAAACCTTGATTGATAAAGAGGATGCCGGTCAGATACTGTATGCAGACAGCGCTTATATCGGTCAGGACGAAAGTATTTCGTGGTGTGGCATGTCAGGGCAGATCAATGAAAAAGGTTTCAAAAATCACCCGCTAACGGATGAACAGAAAGCGTCCAATCGCCAGAAATCAAAGACAAGAGCTCGCGTTGAGCATATTTTCGGCTTTATGACGAACAGTATGGATGCCATGCATGTTCGTACAATCGGTCTTTTTAGAGCAGCAGCAAAAATCGGCTTGACGAATTTGACCTATAACATGATGCGTTGTGTACAGCTCAAGAAAACGGTTTATGCCGTATTTTTAAATGACCAGTATGCGAAGGTCATGGGATAACTGCGCCCAATTGTAAGCAAATCAAGGCTGTTTACGTTCAAAACTTAACAAAGAACAGTAATCTTTTGATCAGATAACCATTTCGTTGATCAATGCAGGGATTGCTGGTTCAGATGATATATCAAAAAGCAGTTTTTAGAGGTGCCCTTGAGTGTCAGAGTTGTTTCAGTGCTCGCATTGATGATAAAGTGCACTCCCTCTTTACCCATAAGAATATCGCACTGTTTGATCTCCAGATTGTTCATGATAAGGTCGATTGTTTTGCCTGTCTTCTCCTTGGCAATGGCTTGATGAACGATGAAGGGTAATTTCGCTATCAGCGTTTCCATGCCAAGATTCAGCTTCGACGCGATTCGTTTTTTGAGAAGATCATGCAGTATCTCATCCCCCCTGTTCACAAGAATGCTGTTGCTGTTGACTGCAAAGTCAAAATCCACAATATTCAGTCTCTTGGTTGCGAGGTCAAATACGGGATGGCCAGTCAGAAAAAATCGCCCCTTGAGATCACCCTCCGTGTCAACAGCCACGCTGAGTCCCTCTGTGGAAGCATAGGCTTCTATTGCCTTGATGGTGATGGTATAGCCCTTTGAAGAAATCTCTGCTTCTTTCAGCAGTTCGTTCAGTTGCTGATTAATTTCATGAAAAGAGGTGTTGGCATAGATAAAAACATCGGACTTCCGCTGCAGCTCTTCCACCGGTATTTTTTTGAAATCAGGCAAGGGGTGCTGTTTTAGCACTGTTGTGGTATCGGTGACAATCAGCATTTTCGCTTTTACACTGGCAAGGCAGATGATATCCTGCTGCTGCAGCGATATATCCCCCTTGATATCATTGCAGGAAAAGCGCATCCATATTGGCGCAGGGTTCCTGTAAATAAGAATGGGTTCTTGCAGGTCATGCCAGACACCGGCAACCGTCTTCTCTAATGATGCAGCCTTGTTGATCTCTTTATCGACCATGGAAGTCAAGCGGTGGTTGTTCTGCCTGATGGCATTATCGAGTGTTTCCCTCAGGTTTTTTCTGAAAGGCCCGATTTTGAGCACCGGTTCGCTTGCCCATCGATAGTGTCTAATTTTGAAATTGGTTTTCAGTTTCCAGTCCCGGTCAAGAGCTATTGGTGTTGAGAGAGTCAGGATAATAGTCGTGCGAAATGGTTTAACCAGTTTTGAGAGTGTTTTTCCAAATCGGCTGTCGAGAAGCGTTGCGTTAACAGTCAAGGGAAGGGTGCAAACCAACTCACGGCCTTTTGATCTGATGGTAATCTGCCCTGTTTTCGTGAGCGTCAGGGCAATTTTTTCTTTTCTTGATTCCTGAAGAAAGAGAGTTGTGTTCAGGAATTGACCGGTGATTTTGGCGTTCAGGTAATCAGAAAGGCTTTTGATTTCAAGTCGGATCGGAATATTAAAGGTGGACTGAGGGATATCGATATTCACCGTTTCTGTTATCGCCACGGGTGGAATGGCAGAACTCTTCCTCAATAAAAAATAGAAGCTGGCGGCAAGCAGCGCAACAACAACCGCAGTTATGATGATTGGCTTTTTCATTGCGCTCGGTTGTTTGCCTATTCCTGAAATGCTGCCTGCAGAAAAAGCGGACTACCATGCGTAACGATATTTCATGCCAATAGATTGCAAAACGCATAACGAAGCGGAATTGAAGCAGTGTAAAGGAATGTTTGACCCTCCAAATAATTTTTCCTTCTTATCGCAGTGGTGTTCCCTCCTCTCATGAGGATTGTTGTCCTAAATTGTATCTGTTTTTGAAAGGTAAAGTTCAATCCACGCGCCTGCGGGGGGCGCGACAGAACGCGCTCTACGCTCAAGGCCGCACAACTCCCGGTTTCAATCCACGCGCCCGCAGGGGGCGCGACTTACGGGTTTACGATGCTTAATTTGCCGCCAACGGGTTTCAATCCACGCGCCCGCAGGGGGCGCGACAGCGCACGGCAAGCAAGCCGAAGAAATCGCCATGTTTCAATCCACGCGCCCGCAGGGGGCGCGACACAGCAATGCAATACAAACAAATGGACACTCAAATAGTTTCAATCCACGCGCCCGCAGGGGGCGCGACGGGTTTAGCCGTGAGAGGGCAAAGACGGAGATCGTGTTTCAATCCACGCGCCCGCAGGGGGCGCGACTAATGTAGATACCGTTCGCAAAGCGGTCAGACTGTTTCAATCCACGCGCCCGCAGGGGGCGCGACTTCGGCGAATCAATGCTGCATCAAAAGAGGATTGGTTTCAATCCACGCGCCCGCAGGGGGCGCGACCTGCGACTCGTTCATGCGGCCACCTCCCGGCAGTTTCAATCCACGCGCCCGCAGGGGGCGCGACATGGATAGGAGGAAGTGTGTCGTTGATAGGGGTTTCAATCCACGCGCCCGCAGGGGGCGCGACGGCGGTCGAAAAATAATCCCTTGCCCAATCAACAGTTTCAATCCACGCGCCCGCAGGGGGCGCGACAAGAGAGTATTCGATTCTTGATCAGCGACTCCTGTTTCAATCCACGCGCCCGCAGGGGGCGCGACCAGTTGAGCATATCCCCAAACGACGCGCAATATCTCGGTTTCAATCCACGCGCCCGCAGGGGGCGCGACGTGAATCCGCTGAGCATCTTGCTGTCTATGTGGATGTTTCAATCCACGCGCCCGCAGGGGGCGCGACTATCGCCGGTGATTTCATCGAGGCGCTGTTTGTTGTTTCAATCCACGCGCCCGCAGGGGGCGCGACTCACGAGTACAGCAAAAGACTCCCAATCTTCGACTGTTTCAATCCACGCGCCCGCAGGGGGCGCGACTTGCGGGAATATTGATGGTATTTCCCCTCTCAGGTTTCAATCCACGCGCCCGCAGGGGGCGCGACACTCCGATATTCGGATTCGCTTTAATCCAGCAATCGTTTCAATCCACGCGCCCGCAGGGGGCGCGACGTGCTGATTGGTGCTTTATAATCGGCGTCATGAAGCGGTTTCAATCCACGCGCCCGCAGGGGGCGCGACTGAGAATATCTGGTCTACAGCAAACCGCAAAAACTGGTTTCAATCCACGCGCCCGCAGGGGGCGCGACCCAAAGAGGACCATCATCACAAGGACGATAGTTTTGTTTCAATCCACGCGCCCGCAGGGGGCGCGACTCAGTGCATTATGCATAGAGCGAAATATCTCTGCAGTTTCAATCCACGCGCCCGCAGGGGGCGCGACACGGCATCACGCACAATCTTTTGATGGGGAAGATTGTTTCAATCCACGCGCCCGCAGGGGGCGCGACTTCTCTCTGGAACAGATACAAAACGCCCTGCAATGGTTTCAATCCACGCGCCCGCAGGGGGCGCGACAAAAATTAAATCAAAAAGCGAGGTGAAATATGCAGGTTTCAATCCACGCGCCCGCAGGGGGCGCGACTTTGACGGGTCTGTCGATGTGATGATCTCTTCAAGTTTCAATCCACGCGCCCGCAGGGGGCGCGACGGGTTGTAATTGGTGCTATGGATTTTGTCAGGACAGTTTCAATCCACGCGCCCGCAGGGGGCGCGACAAAATGCAAAGTGTTAAGCAATGAACATTCACGAGTTTCAATCCACGCGCCCGCAGGGGGCGCGACTCTTGTAAGATGCTGCAAGGGTGTATGTAGCCAGTTTCAATCCACGCGCCCGCAGGGGGCGCGACTTTGACGTTGCATCTCAGCATAATTCCCTGTTATGGTTTCAATCCACGCGCCCGCAGGGGGCGCGACTCATCATTAAGCACAGGGCCTGACAATATTGCTTTGTTTCAATCCACGCGCCCGCAGGGGGCGCGACTTAGCTTTTAGAGCATCATCGTATGCAGCGGTGGTTTCAATCCACGCGCCCGCAGGGGGCGCGACTTTAGGGCAATAAGCGAGTCGTCGATTGTGACTGTTTCAATCCACGCGCCCGCAGGGGGCGCGACTTGCCACTCCCATGATTCCATAGGGCAAATCCTGTTTCAATCCACGCGCCCGCAGGGGGCGCGACTCGCTGCAAATTGAGAATCCGTTGGAATTTTGTTGTTTCAATCCACGCGCCCGCAGGGGGCGCGACGAGGAGACCAATGGCTGATGCACGGGAACGGGTGTTTCAATCCACGCGCCCGCAGGGGGCGCGACTTTTACAGTGAGGTGATAAGCCGTATGATACCGGGGTTTCAATCCACGCGCCCGCAGGGGGCGCGACAATGGCAACTATAGACGCCCTTGAAAGAGAGTTGTTTCAATCCACGCGCCCGCAGGGGGCGCGACCATGACGCCGATTATAAAGCACCAATCAGCACTCGTTTCAATCCACGCGCCCGCAGGGGGCGCGACGATAACAGCACTCCTCACGTATGCGGCTATGAGGTTTCAATCCACGCGCCCGCAGGGGGCGCGACCTGCATTATTGCGAGTTGCCGAAACATATCTTTTGGTTTCAATCCACGCGCCCGCAGGGGGCGCGACGTAGGAATGATACAAGAGTGCCCTTGTCTTTTGTGTTTCAATCCACGCGCCCGCAGGGGGCGCGACTTTCCTGATGGGTCAGTTACGACAATCCAAGCAGTTTCAATCCACGCGCCCGCAGGGGGTGCGACCTGTACCTCCCCGTTTTGCATCATACTCGGCAAGTTTCAATCCACGCGCCCGCAGGGGGCGCGACGAACCCCAAGGATCATAACCAAGGCCCCGTATTTTGTTTCAATCCACGCGCCCGCAGGGGGCGCGACTATCAGAATGGCAAAAATCAAACAGGAGTGATTATGGTTTCAATCCACGCGCCCGCAGGGGGCGCGACCTGTAAACTTCTGGTGCGCCCTCACCATCAGCAAGTTTCAATCCACGCGCCCGCAGGGGGCGCGACAGTGAGATGACAATTGAACGGGCAGCGGAAGTGCTGTTTCAATCCACGCGCCCGCAGGGGGCGCGACGTGGTTGATGGAAAACGGCATTATGACCACACACGTTTCAATCCACGCGCCCGCAGGGGGCGCGACCACCAAACGACTATATGGAGCTTGGTAACCATTGCGTTTCAATCCACGCGCCCGCAGGGGGCGCGACTTGATGACATGCAGGAGAGTTGGGATGACGCGCGGTTTCAATCCACGCGCCCGCAGGGGGCGCGACATTGCATTCCAGCGCAAAGATGGTAGGGCTGAACGCGTTTCAATCCACGCGCCCGCAGGGGGCGCGACAAATCCTTTTGTTGCATGAGAATGCCCGCAGGTGTTTCAATCCACGCGCCCGCAGGGGGCGCGACATAGAGAGGCTTTTCCGTCGTCGCACATGTGGAAGTTTCAATCCACGCGCCCGCAGGGGGCGCGACGCAGGGGACGTCTGCTCCTCGTCGGCAAAAGATGTTTCAATCCACGCGCCCGCAGGGGGCGCGACTATGCAAAACCATACACCGGCAAAGCCAAATATGTTTCAATCCACGCGCCCGCAGGGGGCGCGACTTCCTTTGCTTAGTTCATAGAGATATGAGAGCGGTGTTTCAATCCACGCGCCCGCAGGGGGCGCGACTAGACCTCTTTATTATGCCGGTGTGATTGATGCAGTTTCAATCCACGCGCCCGCAGGGGGCGCGACTAAAGGTCTGTATACAGAACAGATAATGTTATTTGTTTCAATCCACGCGCCCGCAGGGGGCGCGACCATTGCAGGTCGATACACTCAAAAAGTATGTACCGGTTTCAATCCACGCGCCCGCAGGGGGCGCGACACACCATTGTTGCCATTTTCCCGCACAGAAGGCAGTTTCAATCCACGCGCCCGCAGGGGGCGCGACGACCTAAAGGAAGATGAGATACAAAAGCGATTGACAGTTTCAATCCACGCGCCCGCAGGGGGCGCGACTTACATAAGCAAAAAACAAGGGGAACTATAATGGTTTCAATCCACGCGCCCGCAGGGGGCGCGACATTGATTCCCAAAAAAGGGATGACGGCCAAATAATTGTTTCAATCCACGCGCCCGCAGGGGGCGCGACTTTTTCATGATATCCCATATTTCATGTATCGAGTCGTTTCAATCCACGCGCCCGCAGGGGGCGCGACTTGGATGTCGTATTTTGTTATCAGTTTGCCGAGTTTCAATCCACGCGCCCGCAGGGGGCGCGACTTTAAAAATATCTACATGCTTTACGCCTTTAATGTGTTTCAATCCACGCGCCCGCAGGGGGCGCGACTGGACTCCAATCTATAGCCGAGGTGATTACAAAAGTTTCAATCCACGCGCCCGCAGGGGGCGCGACATGACGCCTCCAGGGCATAAATATGCTGTACCCCTGTTTCAATCCACGCGCCCGCAGGGGGCGCGACGTGAGGAGTGCGGAAAAGAGTTTACAGTTACGCGCGTTTCAATCCACGCGCCCGCAGGGGGCGCGACAGGGGACAGGTCTTTTCTTGTCCCCCCTTCTGTAGTTTCAATCCACGCGCCCGCAGGGGGCGCGACACATCCGTTTCAATACTTTTCCAAACGAATAATCGTTTCAATCCACGCGCCCGCAGGGGGCGCGACAGGGATAAAATGAGCGGAGATTTTGCGACACTTGGTTTCAATCCACGCGCCCGCAGGGGGCGCGACTATCACCTTTTACGCAAGCATCTGCGCAAGTAACAGTTTCAATCCACGCGCCCGCAGGGGGCGCGACCTCCTGCCTCAATCAGCTCAAGCTGCCGAGAAAAGTTTCAATCCACGCGCCCGCAGGGGGCGCGACGCGTGATCTTGTCAAAAAGAGCATTGCTGAGAAGTTTCAATCCACGCGCCCGCAGGGGGCGCGACACAGATAACTATTGTTGATTTTGCGGCAATTGTTGGTTTCAATCCACGCGCCCGCAGGGGGCGCGACAGCCATAACCGATACACTTCCCAATAAAACGCGGTTTCAATCCACGCGCCCGCAGGGGGCGCGACAAAATCCGCACGTTCTTGCTTTTCCGTATCGATAGTTTCAATCCACGCGCCCGCAGGGGGCGCGACATCACCGAATCAGGTAACCTATCAGGGAACAAAAGTTTCAATCCACGCGCCCGCAGGGGGCGCGACGTTGATGGACTGAACCGCAGGGCCAAGCGGTATCTGTTTCAATCCACGCGCCCGCAGGGGGCGCGACATCACCTTTTACGCAAGCATCTGCGCAAGTAACAGTTTCAATCCACGCGCCCGCAGGGGGCGCGACAGTGGATTGACATATCTCGCGACTTATTCGACTGGTTTCAATCCACGCGCCCGCAGGGGGCGCGACCGGGATATTCTGCGCCCCTGAATTAGCGACAACTGTTTCAATCCACGCGCCCGCAGGGGGCGCGACGAGTTGTTAAAACCATAAAACACCACTACAATGGTTTCAATCCACGCGCCCGCAGGGGGCGCGACTTCCAAGATCACCATTTGCCGCCTGCGCAATCTCGGTTTCAATCCACGCGCCCGCAGGGGGCGCGACACCCCGCACAAACAACAGGAGATAGTATGATTGGTTTCAATCCACGCGCCCGCAGGGGGCGCGACAGGCACTATCGTTGCTCAAAGCGGCACAATGATAGGTTTCAATCCACGCGCCCGCAGGGGGCGCGACACATTTTGCTAATAAGCTTGTCGTATTGATAAGGTTGTTTCAATCCACGCGCCCGCAGGGGGCGCGACGACACTCTGAAAAAGGAGTTGCGTAGCAGATTGAGTTTCAATCCACGCGCCCGCAGGGGGCGCGACTGTAGCAACTGCAACAATACGTACACAAAGAGCAGTTTCAATCCACGCGCCCGCAGGGGGCGCGACGTACTGAACCATGCATTCCTGATAATACCTCTTCATGTTTCAATCCACGCGCCCGCAGGGGGCGCGACGATCTGCCCCGTCCGTCGTGCATTGCCGGAAACCAGTTTCAATCCACGCGCCCGCAGGGGGCGCGACATTCTCGTATGCCTACCGACTGATGATATTTTGACGTTTCAATCCACGCGCCCGCAGGGGGCGCGACCTATGAGAGCCTTGCAGGCGCCGAAGCCGATTTTGTTTCAATCCACGCGCCCGCAGGGGGCGCGACTTGACATACCCATCCAACCATCAACTGCTGCAGAAGTTTCAATCCACGCGCCCGCAGGGGGCGCGACTGTCTAACTGTAAAATCAGGCATTTCATGGTGTTAGAGCCGCCTAAACGCGAACCATTTCGTATGCCAAATAACATTTTACGAAAACCTGATACAAAAAACTATAACAACAACAAAATAAAGAGAATATGAACATCGCGAACATACCGGGATTTGAGGTACAGCTTGACGTTCGCGTTTATAAAATCAGCGGACCTTCAAGATCTCGTGGTTCTTTGGCTCCTTCGTGTTCAATGTGATTTTGCCAGTTTGATCCGAGAAAATAAAACCTCAAACTGTCATGGTCATGATCCATCTCATGGACAAGCTTTCCCCGTAATTTTGTCCATTGTGCTGGATCAACATTACATTCAAACACTGAAAACTGGACTCGTTGCCCATAGTTCTGGCAGGTTTTGGCTATGCGGCGCAATCTCCTTTTTCCGGCAGGAGTTTCGGTGTTGACATCATAAGTGACCAGAACAAGCATTATCGTTATCTCCAGACAAATGGCGGGTAGGTGTCGATATCGCCCCGGATATGGCGGGCAAGCAGCATAGCTTGCATGTGCCACAATAAACCGATGGCCATTTTTTCTTTGACAAACGGGTGCTCGATTTCTTCCTGCTTCCGATTTTGATAGGCGGTTAAAAGCGTTTTGCGAGCATCATCTTTCAGGAGTACAGCACCCGTTTCCGAGATGGTAAAATCTTTGGATTGAATCTGACCTCGATTGATCAGCGATAGTGCCAACCTGTCCGCAATATACGAACGGAACTCTTCAATCATGTCAAGAGCAAGACTTGGGCGTCCCGGTCGGTCTTTGTGTAAAAAACCTGCAGCAGGATCAAGACCGCACGACTCAAGCGCAGAGCGAATATCGTGTGTCAGCAGGGTATAGAGAAAAGAGAGCAGACAGTTTATTCGGTCAAGTGGCGGACGGCGGTTGCGACCGGTAAAGCGGAACAATGGATCTGTAGAGGTGATACACTCATCGAAGACGTCGAAGTAAACTTTTGCTGCTTCGCCCTCAATTCCCCTGATACGTTCCTGATCGGTTTCATCCTGCAAGCGCTTTATGCAACCAGCAAGGATATGCTGGGCATTTTTCAGTTTAACAGAGTTCACTTTTTCGGGATGATCCCTTACCGTCCGTGCAAGTGTGATTCGGGCATTACCGATTTTGCCGATAACAAAAGAGCGGGCGAGGCGAGCGGTTTGAAGGTTATTGTCAGCCATACGGTACTGTGCTCTCCGCAGTAAAATATTCCCTCGTGTCGCTCCCTGAACCTGACAGAGAAATTTTCCATACAAGCTTAAAAATGTTACTGTTACACCGCTTTCAGCACAATGGCCAAGCAAAAATGGGCTGCAGGTTACCGAACCAAAACAGATGATGCCGTCAAGCATATGCAGCGGGATGCGCGTTTTGACCTCTTTTTCTATTTTGATAACAGCACACTCACCCTCCTTTGAGAGGTAGGCGCCCTGTGTAGTGACAAAAAGGGTATTGAGATATTTTTTCAAATCTCCTCCTCCGAGAGTGTATGAAACAATTTTTGAAGGTATACTTTCGCCGTTTTTCCCTGAACAATCACCTCCGGCAGGCACTCTTCTTTCAACGAGCAGAGCTTGCATTTCGGTCCGGGTTCAGGTGGCGGTGTTACTCCATTCCGAAAGAGGTCATGCACCCCTTCTGCAGCAAGAACCGTTTTTTCACGCAAAACATCATCGAAATCAACATCCAGTCGGTGCTTTGTCTGGCCGTAGAACAGTGCGCCTGCTGAAATTTGAATTCCAAGCATCTCCTCAAGGCACATGGCCTGGGCACAAAGCTGGATTTTATCTGCATCATGTTTTTTCGGTTTGCCGCGTTTGTACTCAACCGGAAACGGCTCCTCATGATCTTTCAACTTATGCCATTCCACCACGTCAGCTATACCCGAAATGCCAAGTATTGCGCTTCGCAATGCTGCACTTCTCGTTACACGGACACCGCTCCGGTATGATGTTTCACCGTTATCGACCCGTTCATGCATCTCCCGTCCCTCAGCAGTGTAGCCGTTCTCGCTCCATATCTGTTCCAGATGGATCAGCGCACACTGCCGGGGGCAGTAGACAAAATGCTGTAATGCTGACAGCATCACGAAATCGGATTCAGGGTACATGGCTTATGCAATTTTTCTTAACAGAGTTACCTTTCCTAGATTAGTTTCATCGATAGTAATCTGATAATCTTCATAAAATCTTGCAGGACCATTTGAAAGAGGTTTTCGTTCAACTTTAATTCTTTCAAATAACTTGTGAGCAGGAGTGTTCCCCAACTCAGACTCGTGTTGAAAAACGAAAAGTTGACGGGATGCCATCTCACCACGAGATGCAGAGCGATCATGATCAAACATATTAATCAATGCAGACCATAGCAATTCAAGATCGTCTTCTGTGAAACCTGTTTGTTTTGCTAAAGGAGCAGAAATAAATCCATGAACCCTGTACAAACCATATGGTACAATGGATTTTCTTGCACCAAGTCCTTTATCACTCGATTTATCCACGTTTACTGCTGCTGTTCTTGACATTGCAATCTCTAATCCGACGATTGGCTCGATACTTCTCGAAAAACTCAATTGAACAGGACCGCGTACTTGTCCGCAGGTTTTATCACCTGTCGACATAACTGCTCCAAAAGTACGAACATCAAAAAAGTTTTTACACATCCACTTCTTTGCGATAACTGATTTTCCGTCAACAAACAATTCTTTTATTTTCGCTTTTGAAGCATCAGTAATATTTTTTAGTTTTTCCACATCTTTCTTTACTTTGTCAATATCCGAACTCAACTGGAAATAAATTGCGTCGTTTTCAAAACCGACTCCTTCAGGATATTCCGCAAATGAACTTAACTCACCTCTTAAATCCGCAGGAACGAATACGTATATTTTTTCATCAGTCAAAGCATTATGCGCTCTTTTATGGTGTTCAGAAAGAAACTCGCCTTCTCGCACATGGATCTCGTAAGGAGATTCATTTTTTTTCAATAGTTCTACATAATTTCTGATTTTTCTTTTCAAGCATACATCCGTTGTAATTCCGTGCCCAGTCTCAGGATCAATACGCGGTAGATTTCCGGCATCAGGGTCACCATTTGGGTTCCCATTTTTAACATCAAAAAGCAGTACAAACTCATAACGGTTTTCAATGGTCTGAGTCATTATTAGTCTCCTTAGTTATGGTTCAATATCATTTATAAAAAGCATTTTTTTGCTGATAATATGCAATTGCAAACAAGCCTTGTTGCTTCAAATTTAAAAGTGCAGGGAATGTATCAATATGTTCAATAATTTCACGTATTCTGCGATCAGAAATATCCCCATAGTCTGATTTTCCAATATGATGGTGTGATAAGCTAATTAATCGAGGGAAAACACTGGCTGGTGTAGTAGATGCAGCAGTATAATATCGGTCTTTTATCGATGCATTAACATTTCCTATAGCATCAAACTGCGCTTTTTCTAATACAGCAAAAAGTCGCCCAAGAAGATATTCGATCTCCCGTCGTTCTGTGTCCAATGACATTGGTACCTCCATTTTATAGTTTCTTTGCAATACTGCTTTCAGAATCGATGCACGTAAATAGTTAACCTTGTCCACCCTTATTCTCCCCAACACTCCTTGAAATAGATGTTGTGGGTAGTTCACTCCTGTAAGGATTGACCGCAGAAGTGCTCCACCTAAAACAGGAGAAATATCTTTAGGTTCTCTAACAGTTTCTTTAAGTAAATGCCAGATTCCTGGGCAAATAACATCATCTTTCTTACTTCTTTCCATTTGTAAACATAAGAAATGTTCTCTTAATCTTTTCATCATTTTATTAACGGTGCTAACGTAGGAAAAACGGAGAGAAAGTCTGGCTTTGTTGAGAGAAAATCCAAGAATAAAAAATTTTAATTCTTTTTCTTTTTCAATATCATCTGGTAGTTTTCCATCACGTATAGTTTCTAAAAACTTTTGAATAGGTATGTTTGCTATTTTATCTTCTATTGATGGGTTCAAAAGAATTCCCATAAAATTTTCAACTGAAGATTTTTTTTCTGCCCAAAAAACTGTTGTGGTTTCTGCTATTTGTAAACGTTGCGTTTTACTTCGGAATAAGTATTTAAGAGCTGTTGAACTTTTGAATTCTGCTTCAACCGAAATTAGTGCATTTTCGCCTTTTTTCTTGCCATATGACTCATAAGATACATCATTAAAAGAAACCAACGAGGCTCCAGAACCAAATTTAAATTGGGCATATTGCGTTTGAAGATCGTGAATTTTTCCATCTATAAGACTAAAACCTTTTTTGTATTCTTTTTTTAAAAGATGATTAGTCCAAAGTTTTCTAACTTCAACTCGCTCATGAATAAATTGAGAGTCCCCAAAAAGTTTAAAGGCTACCCACTTTCCTTTATTTCCTGAAATCTCTTTCCAGTTTTTTAAGCCAATTGAGTCCAAAGCATTCCATTTCTTCAAAAAAGATATAACAGCAATAACACCTTCGTCTGAAGAATTACTGCATACTTCTGAAATTAAGTTAACAAATGAAGAGTGGTGTTCATTTTTCTCAGTATTTCCTGACATTCCAAAAAAATAATCAGCCTTATCTACCATAAAGTTTGGAGTTTCCTTTGCACCTCCACCAGCACGAACATTTACTTCATTTGTATAGGGCGTTTTAGATAAATAATATTCAAATACATTCGGTTTTATAGGCTTTCGGCTTTCTTCAGGATCACCGATAAGATTACCTTCTTTATCAATGGTAACAAAAAAGCCAATATCTTCCATGCTAAAACCATATGGAGGAACGTCATCATTTATAGCAAGTCTATCATAGAGTTCTATTAATGACTGAAAAATCATGAGACGGCCTCCTGTTTACAATTAATAATGCCATTGTGCATGATGGCTCGAAAAAAACGAGCAGTCATGTTATTTTCAAAATCAATATCATGTAGCATATATCCTAAATCCTGTTCACCAGAAAGCAATGATTTCGGAATATCAACACACCACTCGAAATTAACAGGAAACTCACGACACCCGAAATATGGACGATGAAAACATTGACCTGCTTTTGCTCGTCTTGTAAAAATATCTAAATGCTTTCCTTCATTATTATCTTCTTTCATAGAAAAATAAAAATGAGCTTCAATAATATATTCAACATCTCGAAGCACCATTGACGCTCTTTGTTGACGAGTATCTGAGTCATCCACAATAATACTAATTGGATACTGTCCTACCATATCAACTCTATTTAGACTTGTCTTTTTTGCAACTTCATTACGGCGAATATTTTCAAAACGGATAGGCTTTAAAACATGAATCCTATCTATTATCCATCGAATAGATGGTTTCCAGTAAATTGCTTCTAATATGCCTCGTGCTGCCGAAGGTGTCATCACATCATACGACACTCTTTCAACCTTCATTTCTGGTCGAGTAAATAATGCGTAGTCGCCCCAGACTCGTAACTTTATTCCATAGCTCATTACTTGATGCTCCTTGGGTTAATGAATAAATGCATTCCCTTGTGGCGTCGAACATTTTAAACCAGTGTTACTTGAATACAACACATCTGATATCAAGACAAAAATACCCGGGACTATCACTTCAAGAGATTTTTGTATTTCCTTAATTTGATTACTGTGTATTTGTACTGTGTATTTTTGGAGTTTTCGTAAAATTCGTCCTTTATATTTTGAATATTTTAACTCTTCAACCATTGTTAGTGAATTTTGATCAAGTGCTATAATAACTGGAATTGTTGCTGAATTTATTATTTCGAAATCAGCAAGCTTCTTAAATTGAATTTCTCCTGATTGAGCTGTTTGACACAGAGAAACGATTCCTTCTGAATCCATACGTTGCTGGTTTTTCCAAAAATAGTCATAAAAATACTCACGAACACATTCCGGTGATGTGAGTTTTCCTTTAAAAAGATCAAACAATTTTTCCGCCGATTGAGCTGCTTGTTTTATAAATGGAGTGATCGGTAAATCAGCAAAAGAAAAAACAAATACTTGACAGGCTTTTTCATGTAAACCATTTCTATTACACCGCCCAGCGGCTTGAGCAATACTATCAATCCCTGCAACAACTCTGAATACACAAGGGAAGTCCACATCTACTCCAGCCTCAATCAATTGTGTACTAACAACGCGGCATGGCTCTCCGTCGTGTAATCTCCTGCGAATTTCATTCAGTTTATTGGTACGATGAAGAGGATACATCAAGGCGCTTAAATGAATAGTTCCATCTGATTTTGGCAAAGCATTATATATATCCAATGCCTGTTGACGAGTGTTGACTATACATAAAACCTGTTCATAATTGGATAGTTTTGTTGCAACATCCTGTACCGAGAGTTCTCCAATAAAAGACTCTTCAGTCCGCTTTAATGCTCCAAACAGACTATGCACATCCTGAATAATTTCTCGTACACCCTGTAACCCACTTTGAAACTGTTCCGAATATTCGATAGCAGGTTGTGTTGCCGTACAAAGAATTGATGAGACACCATAGTTGAGTGAAAGCTCTTTAATCACCTCCATGCAGGGGGACAATTTTTCAACAGGAATTGCTTGAACCTCATCAAATATGACAATACTATCCGCTACGTTGTGTAACTTTCGACAGTATGATGTTTTGCTAGCATAAAATGAATTAAAGAACTGTACGTTTGTTGTCACAATAATCGGGGCATCCCAGTTTTCTGAGGCCAAGAGAGATTTCCAGTCTGATTCATCAACCATAAAGTTGCAATGATGCTCAAGTATGGCATCATCGCCTAGCATATCCCTGAATACTTGGGCGTTCTGCTCAATGATGCTTGTGAATGGAATCACATATATGATTCTTCGCTTACCATATTTTTTAGCATGAGCCAATGCAAAGGCAAGCGATGCTAATGTTTTTCCGCCTCCTGTCGGTACTGTCAAAGAAAAAAGTCCTGGATCAAACTCTGCACTTTTCAAACAATCATTCAACACCTTTTCGCGGTACTGGTTTACAACCGTTGTCGAATCAGCTTTGTTTCTCAGGGCATCGAAGTTTGTTGAAAATCGTTCAGAGAGTTCATCCAGAGCAGGATACCCCGACCGCCAGACAGATTTTTTGTTACTCAATGATGCTTCAGTGTCCAAATAGTCGGCATCAACGAGACAAGAAAATAACATCCTCACAAAAAACTGAATAATAAACCCTAAACGATTCTGCTCGATTTTGGAAAGCGGTAATAATGAAGGCAGTTTTGGAGCAGAATGCGGAAAATCAACATCAGTAAAATCTTCCATCAATCGAGATTTTAACGCAGCAATTGCGTCATCATGCCAGTTCGGCAAACCGCCATGATGCCCAGCAATACAGTAAGCAAGTAATTTTCCTGCTTGATCAGATTGCTTATAAAGTTCTTGAGCACCTACAATTGCATGGACAGGATGCCCACTATAAAACGCAGAAAATTCATCCGTAACATTATTTTCATGACGCAAATATGCTTGCCAAGATAGTGTACCTTTTCCTAAATCATGCCAACGTCCTGCAATATCTGCCCAATTTTCTGCACCAAAAAAACGAGCAAATCCAGCAGCCATTTCAGCAACCGCTTGCAAATGATCTTCTAATAGATGCCAGTTCTCGGAAGGTTCGCTTGGTCTTGAATGAGCGTAATATCTCCAAAAATTCTCATTTTGAAGCGCACCAGCAGAGGAGTGATCAATCTTGCTCATGATTCTCCTCCGTATAATCCCCGTTATTCTTGCGGATATATTCCTGCCACTGAGGATTGTATTTTCCGAGATCATGTAACAGACCAGCCGTTTTGGCCCAAACACCATTGCTGAACTCATCTGCGAATAGGGCTGCCTTCTCCGCAACCCGTGTAAGATGTTCCTTCAAGTCATGCTCCATCCATGAACCATCCGGATTTTGGCGAAGATGTGCGACTGGTCGAACTGATTGTTGTGTCATGGAAATAAATAGGTTTGAGCCGATAAGTCCATTGCAAGAAGAGGTTATCCCGTTACTGCAGAATACATAAAAATTTTGTTAAACAAAAAATTAACGTGTTTTTATTTGGTAATTTACGAGTTACAGGTGTTGCGTGATGTCCGCATTAATTTTGCAACCGATCACATAACCGGGTTACTGCACATATTCGGAAATATATACAGTTGTCGTGGCTGTTGGAAGCGTCAAGGCCATGCGCAGGGGAGCTTTTTTTGTGGAATGATGTTGGGGCAGATGTTCCTTTTTTATGGATATTTTGCGTATTATTTGTCTGTTGCGGTTCGTTTATCAATGTAAACCCGGTTTATTATGCAGCCTATTCGCATCAACAATTACTGTTTTAACCATATCCATACCTGGATACAGTACGACAAGCGCTTTCCCCAGTTTATTGAGGTTGTTATTGAGGTTTTTTATCCTGAAAACCGGCAGGCTGAGGGTCTGGTGATGTTCAACCATGGCTTTCTGATTGGTAATGATCTGCTCTATTATCCGAAAAAAATTATTGGTGGGCTGTTGAATGATAATCCGCTTTTTGGCATCAATCCTTCCCGATATTATAACTATACGTCGGCCATTGTGGAACATAATTGGGCTATGGCTTTTGTAACGGCATCACACATGCAGTCGGTTGCCATGCCATGGATCGATTTCGGGGGTAATCCGAGGGTGGGGCAGGATGCTTATGCTGCGGCCTCCTACCTGATCAAATATGGGGCAACTGATGAGTTTTATAAAATTGATGAACATAACAGGAATCGTTCTTTTTATAACAGGGAGCTGATTTTGCAGACCGGGTTTATGAAGAATAATAATGTTATTTTTGCCGGTCACTCGGTTGGTGGCGCACATGCCCAGGTAGCTTCGGTTGGTTTTGAGAAGCTGCAGGAAATTGGTAAAGATACTTCCCGCTCCTTTGATCCGGTGCTTTTTGATCGGGAGTTTGTTCCTGCCCTCTCTTCTGCCATGTCTTCCTGGTCTGCTGAAGAGCGGGCAAATCCTGTGGGATATCTTCAGCTTTCTCCGGTTGATATGAAGGTTCCTCTGCTTGCGCCGGGAATGGAACGTTATCGGGATGTGCTTTCCGAATCACCGATTCCCGGTATCATGATTATTGGTGAGTGCGACAATGCCTGCCTCAATATGTCGCAGCCGCCTGCATGGTCTTCTGATGCTGCAAAGAAGACCGAATTCACGCAACTCTCTTCACCAACGAGTTGGTCGGCGGTTGCCAGTGTTGAGTACGGCAGTCATTGTGGTTACCTGACAGAAAAAAGCCCGCTCTGCAGTGTTGCTGATATAAAAAATCCCTGCAAATCAAACAAGGAAAAGGAGCCCTATAAGGCTGGAGGAGATGAAACGCTCTTTACGACAGAGCTGATCAAAAATTTTATTAACCTTTATCCGGAAAATGATGGTTTCAATGGCGGGTTCAAAGGTGATTTTGATCAATGGCGTGGCAGCAATTTCATGAAGTGGCTGAACAGGAAGAGCCCTGACGGGGTTATCAATCTTGTTCCGTTCAGTGATGGAGAGTATGTCAGTTTTGCTCGTGATTGAGCGTACTGGCGCCTGCAGAGTGTGCTTTGCAGGCGCCAGAAGAGGATGTCAAGGCTCTTGCAGTGGAGTGGGGTTAAAAATATGATAGAGAGCCAGGGTCAGTGATTTCATGGTAACAGGCTTCTGCAAAAAGTTAACTCCACGTTCCAAAACATTGTCTTGGGCAATGATATCTGCGGTGTAGCCGGACATGAAGAGTATTTTAAGCTCCGGACGAACAGAAAGCAGTTTTTTTGAGAGTTCGGATCCATTCATCTCCGGCATGATAACATCTGTTACCAGCAAATCAATCGTTCCACTGAAGTTTTCCGCTCTCTTTATGGCTTCTGCGGCTGTTGCGGCTGCCAGAACTTTGTAGCCATTGTGTTCAAGCATAAGCTGGCAGAGTTTGAGAATAGGCAGTTCGTCCTCTACAAGCAGGATGGTTTGATGGCCTGTATACATCAATGTACTCGTCGGTGTGGTCTCAGCCGCTGGTGGTGGCGCATTGTAGAGAGGCAGATGAATGGTGAAGGTCGTTCCTTTTTTCAGTTCGCTCAAGCATGAGATGGTGCCGTTGTTCTGTTTAACAATCCCATAGACCGTTGACAGGCCAAGACCGGTACCTTTTCCGGGCTCTTTCGTGGTGAAAAATGGTTCAAAAATATGGTCAAGATTGTTCTTCTCAATCCCGCATCCATCATCACTGACAGAAAGCGTCACCGATTCACAAGCTGGCTGTTCGGGGTCGCTGCTCTTATGGGCGAGGTGATGGCCTGTTTCGATTGTGATTGTGCCATTATTGGTTATGGCATCCCGGGCGTTGACACAGAGGTTGACAACAATCTGGTCTATCTGCGATGGATCGATTTTGAGATGGGAGTTTTTGCTGTTCGGGATCCATATCAGCTTGATATTTTCACCAATGAGGCGTCGCAGCATGGGAAGCATTTTTCCAATCAAGTTGTCCAGCTCAAGAACTTCAGGCATGATGATCTGTTTGCGGGCGAAGGCAAGGAGCTGTCGGGTCAGATCGGCAGAACGGGTTGCGGCTTCCCGGATGGCCTCAAGATCGGTATAGACTGTCTGGGATGGATCAAAATGTTCAAGGGCCATTTCGGTGTGGCCGAGAATAAGCGTAAGCATATTGTTGAAATCATGGGCGATTCCGCCGGCAAGTCTTCCTACCATCTCCATTTTCTGGGATTGGTGAAGCTGATCTTCAAGTTTTGCTTTTTCTGCCTCACTCCGTTTGAGTTCCGTGACATCAATCAACGATCCGGCGATAAAATCAGGCGCACCCTGTTCATTCAAGACAATTTTTGCTGTGTTGCTGAGTGTGGCGATGGTACCATCCATGAGGAGAAAATCGGCCTCAAAATTGTTGATATGGCCCTTTTTTAAAAGAAGTTCCCGGATTCTTTCGCCATCTTCCGGGTGAACGTAGGATTGTCGGGTATCCTGGGAAAACCAAACATCTCTCTCTGATTCCCTGCATTTGGCAATCTCAAGGCAATGCTGGTTTGCTGCAATTATTTTTCCCTTCATGGTCGATTGGTAGAGCCCGATCGGGACGCTCTCAAACAGTTCACGGTACTTTTTCTCACTTGCCTGTAAAGCGTTCTCGCTCTGCAGACGCTCCAGTTCGCTGGCAGCACGCACGGATAGTATTTTAAGTGCGGTTTCTGCAAACTGTTTTTTTTCAAGGGGTTGGCGTCCAATAACGGCAATGAGGCCGATTGGTCGCTTTTTATGGTCCCAAAGCGTTACCCCGACATAACTTTCTGCCCGAAGATCTTTGAGTACCTGATCGTGTGGAAAGAGTTGACACACCTTTTCCTGAAAACAACAGACATCCTTGCCGACGACATCCCCACAGGGAGTGTCGTTCAGGGAATAGACGACATTATCCTCAAAATGATCGTCACACCAGACTGCAAGCGTTCTGGCCGTCAAGCCGTCACCATCCAGGCTGTCAATACGGACAAAATTCATCTCAAGGCTATTGGCGATGTATCGGGCAAGGGCATTAAAGAATGGTTCTTGCTCTGAACCATAGCTTGCAGAAGAGAGAAAACGTTGCAGATCGTCGATTTTTTTCTGTTCTGTAATGTCAATACCGGTTCCGATCAGGAAGGGATTGCCATCCACGACTATTCGGCGGCCTGTCATCAGGAACCACCGAAATTCGGGCCCTCCATGAAGCAGTACTCTTGCTTCCACATTTTCTTCGAGGCCATATTCAAGCACGTTCACCATTTTTTCCTGAACAAACTCCCGATCTTCCGGATGAATCGTTGAAATGGCCGCGACATCTTGCATCTCACTTTCCGGCTTTCCGACAACGTGATCTCGCTGAAAGCTATTCCACCCGCTATAGGTACCCTCTGTGTTGATGATATAAAAACTGCCGGGAATACTGTTGATAATGCTTTTACTGAACTGTTGTTCTTTTTTTCCCTTTTCCTGAGCCATTTTCAGCTCAGTAATATCTATTGTGATTCCAACGTATCGATTGACCACTCCATCACTATCTTTGAAGGGCGTGCCTTGTGACATCACCCAGCGCTCCTGGCCGGAAGTAGAGCGGACACGCCATTCAACAGTAAACTCCTGCCCACGTTCAACTGCGTTCAAAACAATTTGTTCAACCTGATCTCTCTCTTCATCCAGCATGGACAATTTCCATACCTCGTAGGTTGCCTGGCAGGAAAAGGGTTCCAGGCCAAGCAGACGCCAGAGCTCTTCCGACCATATGGTGTGGTTGCTCTGTAAATCCCACTCCCAACTGCCGGAATGGGTTGCATCAACAATAAGTCGCTGGCGTTCATTGGTGACAAGCATGGCCTGAGCCATCCTTTTATGCATGGTAATATCCGAGAGCATGGCGCGGCAGCTCTTTTCATTATCATTGATGCGCGCTTCAATGCGTACGGTTTTCTGGCTGCAAGTATCCTTGTCAGATGCGGAAAGTTCAACTTCACAAGAGGTTGGCTCTTTGTGGCTGAACACATTCTTTAGCAGTGTGGCAAACGTCGTGCGGTCTGAGGGAATAATAAACTTGTTCAACTGTTTTCCGCGCAACCGGGATCGTGAGATATCAAGAATCGTTGCAGCGGTGAGGTTCAATTCGATGATCTCACCGTCCGGTGCAAGGGTCAGGTATCCCAATGGGGCGAAATCATACAGATCGGTGTATCGTTCAAGACTTTTTTCCAGCTCTTTTCTCGACTCTCTCAGTTCTTGTTGCTGTATTTCAAGTTCGATCTGGTGAACTGCCAGTTCATGAATCAAACGAAGCATCTCCTCAGGTGAAGAGGAGAGATGCATGTTTGTCAATTGACTTTTTTGCAGGCGCTCTTCAGCTCGGGAGCGCAATTCAGAAAAATCATCAACAGGTGAAGCGTTTTGAGACATGATCTGTTTTTCCGGAATCAAATTTTTTCAGGAATTCGGGTTATTTATTTCAAAAAATGTTGTAAAGAGGTGGCTGTTTTTGTCCTCTTCATCTTGTAATCTGTTCGAGTTACTGATTTTAATCCATCGTGTTTTGCGATCCTGGGCGTGGATAATGCCGATAACGACTCCGTTTATCGTCTTGCCGGAGCGCAATGCGTCCACAACAGGGTTTTCCTCGGGAGGCAATTCTGAGCCGTCTGCCTTGAGCAGTTTCCATCCAAGATCGGCAATATTTTTACCGAGCATCTCTTTCATGGAAATTCCTGTAATTCGCTCGGCCTCTTGATTTGTCATTGTAATACATCCTTCGGCCTGATGAACGATAATCGCAACAGGCATGGTGTCAATCACAAAACGGAAACTCTTCTCAATCTCTCGCAGACTTGTTTCGAGTTTCTTGGCGACAGTGATATCAGTAAAGGTAATTACCAGGCCGTTAATACGGTTTTCCTGTGTTCGATAGGGCATGATCTTGACGCTAAACCACCGATTGTTACTTGCAGAAACCTGTTTTTCACTGAAAACAAGAGTATGAAGAACCTCGCGGGCATCTTCAAGCAGTGCAGGATATTGCAGTTCGGTAACAATATCGGTTATGGGACGTCCAACATCGCTTGCAATGAGTTTGATGATGGATGATGTCCGGTTGGTGAAGCGTCGTATGTTGAGCTCATCATCAAGAAAAAGTGTTGCAATGTCCGTGCTGTTCAGCAGGTTTTTCATGTCATTGTTGGCCTGTGAAAGGTCAGTCACTTTTGATTGCAGTTCATGGTTAACCGTCTGCAGCTCTTCGTTCAGCGACTGCATCTCCTCTTTTGATGTGGTTAACTCTTCATTGGTACTCTGCATCTCCTCATTGGCTGACTGCATCTCTTCATTCGTGCTTTTCAGTTCCTCCTCCGAGGTCTGCATCTCTTCACGTATGGTGATAATTTCCTCTTTTGCTTGTTTGAGTTCTTCAGCAAGTGAGGCAAGCCTCCGGTCATTGAAATCTGCAACGGGATTCTGATCCAGATTTTCTGCTGTTTTTTTTGCAACTTCGGTAAAAACAATCATGAGCATGTTTTTAGGGGAATCCGGTTTTTCAATCAACCTGACGGTCAGGTCAATGATTTTTGTTCCTCCGTTTGTTCCGACTGCCACTCCCGTTTTGGAAATCTCGCCTTTCTCGCGGAGCACATTTCTGATCAGAATATTCAGCTCATAGCCAATCCCTTCCCTTGCCATTGCGAAGATGTTCAGGTTTGCTTTTCCTGCTGCTGGTTCGAGGTAGTTCCCTGTACGACCGCTTATGTAGAGAATGTCGCCATGCTCATTGGTCAGTACTGCTGCGGGAGTATAATACTGGAGCAGGAGCTTATCGCATATGGTACTCAGGTTGAGATCGGATGTCATCGGTTTGCCCTGTGTGACCGGAAGAGTTGAACTGTCGTGTAAAGGATGGGTAAAAGATGCGGGGAAATCAACATACTCAGCCCTCTCTGCCTGATGCATATGACGGAAAAGACGGGCCTTGCTGTCAAGAGTCTGAAACAGTTGGCCACAGTATCCGATTGTTTCAGCGCTTCCAAGAAAGAGGATTCCGCCGGGATTAAGGCTGTAATGAAATAACGGGATCAGTTTTTTCTGCAGCTCTTGCTCCATGTAAATCAGCAGATTGCGGCAAACGAGAATATCGACCTTGCTGAAGGGTGGATCCATAATAACGTTATGGGGAGCAAAGACAATGGTTTCGCGAATCGCTCTTGTAATTCTGTAGCCCCGGTCATCTTTTTCAAAGTATTGACTGATACGCTCCGCAGAAACATCAGCAGTAATATTGGATGGATAGATTCCTGTTCGGGCTTTTTCAATGGCATTTTTGTCGAGGTCTGTTGCAAAGATCTGGAGCTTGAAATTGCCGGGATGCTTTGTTGTTGCAAGGACTTCTCTGAAGACAATCGCGAGGGAATAGGCCTCTTCACCTGTTGAACATCCTGCCACCCAGGCCCGAATAATACCGCCAGATGGACGGGATGCGAGAATGGAGGGTATGCCATCTTTTTTAAGAATTTCCCAGGCATCAGGATCCCGGAAAAAGCTGGTTACCCCTATCAGCAGCTCCTTGAAAAGCAGCTCGATTTCCTGGGGATTCGTCTGTAAAAAATGGACATAGGTAGAGATTTTTTCAATTTCGTGAATACCCATGCGCCGTTCGATGCGGCGATAAATCGTGTTTTTCTTGTAGAGTGAAAAATCATGTCCGGTCTGTGTTCGAAACAGAATAATGATTTTTTTCAGCGAGCTCAGTGCCTGCTCCTCGATGGTTAAGGCCGGTTTTAAGATGACGGGAAGATGTTTTACATAAGCAATGATTTTTGAGGGAAGATTTTCTGCTGGTACGATAACGTCAGCCAGTCCTTCGTCAATAGCGCTTCGCGGCATTCCGTCAAACTTCGCGGAAGCTGGATCCTGTACAAATACTCCACCACCTTTTTCCTTGATGGCGCGTAGTCCAAGTGTGCCATCGGAACCCATTCCAGAGAGAATCACGCCGATGGAATGCTGTTTAAGGTCATCGGCCATTGAACGAAAAAAGAAATCAATAGGAAGTCGAAGACCACGTGGTTTGACCATGTCAAGTAAAAACAATTTCCCGTGCAGTATCGACATGTCCTGGTTCGGAGGAATCAGATAGACATGATCCGGCTCGATTTCAAGATTGTCGCTGACCTGGCAGACAGGCATTGCCGTTTCCCGCTGAAGCAGTTCAACCATAATTCCCTTGTGCGTCGGGTCAAGGTGCTGTATGATAACAAAGGCCATGCCGCAGGGATAAGGAACATGCTTCAGAAACAGTTCGAGCGCTTCAAGTCCACCGGCCGAAGAGCCAATGCCGACGACCGGGAAAGGAATTTTTTCTTCACTCTTGAGTGCATGCTCTTCACTTGCTTTAATTTTCTGGCTGCTTGCGGGGGTTTTTGTCATGATACATCTTTGTTTTGAAAACTTTTATCCGTATTCGGCAGCAAAAGTTCTGAAAGGTACCTTATCTGCGCTGAGATAACTTTGCCGTGTTTTGTGCCGGGAAAGTTTCATCATCTTCATTTCCGAATCTTCCAATATAGCTGATTGTATTATGTTTTATCAGTTAATAAAAGAGCCGTAAAGAGGGAGGCCGCAGTGTTCCGGTGTTCTTGCGCCAGCTTTTTTTTGAAAGATGTTGCCGTGAGTTGTGTGACCCATATGCTTGCTGCTCTTGACAGGCCAGGAAACTTGTTGAAAAAGGAAAATTCCCTGGGCAATCGCAAGCATTTCTTTTGTTGCATGTTCAACTTTGAGTCCGGTTTGTTACTTTATAGAACATAAGTTATTGCTTTTAACATCAACAGGCTCGATAATGGTGAACCCTTCGACGATTGTTCCACGTGAGATACCATTCAATTATACTTCCGCAGGTGATCGGCAGGCAATATCGTTCCTGCTCGGTCGGGATATTGTGCAGATGCTTGATGAGCTGCGCGATCTGCGCGTTACCGGAAGGTCGGCACGCTTGCTTATGGGTATTATTGGTGAAATTCTTATTCACCGCCGTAATCCCTATCTCTTTCAGGAGCTGGTGAACTCTTCAACCCGACGCCGTCGTCTTTTTGAGAGGGCCTCTGCCGAGCTTGATACGATTGTTGAGATGGCCAATGGTGAAGAGAGGGTTTCGGCTATTGTGGCGGCTCTGCGTGAGCAACTTGAGCGGTTTCGTTTGGCTGTTGAGAAGACGCCTGAACTTCGTCGGCGAATGAAGCGGGAGCTTGGCGCTGTTGTGGGGGTGAAAAATGTGCTTTTTGATCCTTTTTCTCTTGCCGCACATGCTACCGATGCTACCGACTGGAGGCTTCATCTTCCTTCGGCAGTGGTTACGCCTGATCAGGAGTCGCAGGTTGCTCCGCTGATTACGGCGATTGCTGCGCTTGGCCTCAATATTATTCCTCGGGGCGCCGGTACAGGGCTGACCGGAGGGGCGGTGCCGTTGCGCTCGAAGTGTGTGATTATTAATATGGAAAAACTGAACCGCATCCGGGGTGTTTCGGTGCGTGATTTTCAACTGGAAAATGGTCAGATATGCCAGGCGTCAGTGATTGACGTTGAAGCGGGTGTGATTACTGAACATGCGATGGAGGCGGCTGATGAGCAGGGTCTTGTGTTTGCTACCGATCCCACCAGTGAGTGGGCTTGTACAATCGGGGGCAATATTGCGGAAAATGCCGGTGGAAAGATGGCGGTTCGCTGGGGTACCTGTATCGACAACCTGCTTGAGTGGCGGATGGCGATGCCTTCGGGAGAAAACTGGACGGTAAAGCGTGCTGATCATCGGTTGCGGAAAATTATGCATGAGGATACCGTCGTTTTTGAGGTGTGGAATGAGTCGGGCAAGAGGATTGATCGTATTGAACTGCTCGGAACTGATATTCGTAAAAAAGGGCTCTGGAAGGATATTACCAATAAGGCGCTCGGGGGAGTACCCGGTTTGCAGAAGGAGGGTACGGACGGGGTGATCACCTCGGCTCTTTTTGTGCTCTATCCGAAGTACCCGGAAAAGAGGACGCTCTGCCTTGAGTTTTTTGGGCCTGATATGGATGAGGCAAGCCGGGTGATTCTTGAGCTTTCGAAAATATTTCCGCTCCATTCCGAAAATCGTGAGGCTTTGCTTGCTCTTGAGCATTTTGATGATGAGTATATCCGGGCTATTGATTACAAGGTAAAGGCGCCCCGTGCCCAGACACCGAAGGCGGTGCTGCTGATTGATATTGCCGGTAACAGCGTAGCGGAGGTGGAGTGCGGTGTGGAGCGGGTGGAACGGCTGCTCGATCCCCATCCAAATACCTTGATGTTTCTTGCAAGGGATAGTGCGGAGGGTGTCCGCTTCTGGGCTGACCGTAAAAAGCTTGGCGCTATTGCCCGGCGAACCAATGCGTTCAAACTTAACGAGGATATTGTTATTCCGCTTGAAGCGTTGGCAGAGTTTGCCCGTTTTATTGATCATCTCAATATTGAGGAGGAGCGGTATGCGCAGCATCGATTTGTGGAGCGTGCACGCGCTCTGCTTGAAACTTCGAAAGTAAGCGAGGATGGTGGCCAGTTTGCCTCAAAGATTCCTGCCGGGGTTGAGCTTTGCCAACTGTTCAGCTCAAAGATCGATGCAGAGCCTGAGGAGTCGCTCCGTTCGCTTGCTGTTGTGCAGGAGCTTTGCAGTGAGCTTGGAGAGCTGGTGCAGGGGTATCCTGATATGCAGGCAGCCCTTGATGGCGCATACCTGCATGTTCGTGATCGTCGCATTGTGCTGGCTACGCACATGCATGCGGGCGATGGCAATGTGCATGTCAATGTGCCGGTACTTTCAAATGACAGGCCCATGCTTGAGCGGGCAGACAAGGTGATCGACCATGTTATGGAAAAGGTGGTCTCTCTTGGTGGTGTGGTGTCGGGCGAGCATGGTATTGGGGTTACCAAACTGAAGTATCTTGATCCGGCCATTGTTGAAGAGTTGTCGATGTATCGTCGCCGGGTTGATCCGAAGGGGATTATGAATCCTGGCAAGCTTGATGATTATGAGGTGCTTGACTCCATTTTTACCCCCTCATTCAATCTGCTTGAACTTGAGGCGCATATTCTCAGGCGAGCCCAGATTGCGGAGCTTTCAAAAAAGGTCGATTACTGTATTCGGTGTGGTAAATGCAAGATGGATTGCTGTGTCTATTATCCCTCGCGGGGAATGTTTTATCATCCAAGAAACAAGAATCTGGCGATAGGGTCGCTGATTGAGGCGCTTCTTTTTGATGCCCAGCGGGAGCGGACTACCGACTTTGCCCTTCTGCAATGGCTTGAAGAGGTGGCCGATCACTGTACCATCTGTCACAAATGTCTTAAGCCCTGTCCGGTGGATATCGACAGCGGGGAGGTTTCGGTGCTGGAGCGTGAAATTCTGTCGGAGTGGGGTTTCAAGCACTCCTCTCCGGTTACTGAGTTGACCTTGCGTTATCTCGAAAGTCGTTCGCCGGTGTTTAATGCCCTGTTTCGCCGTTCGGTGCTGCGGGTTGGCGGGGCGGTTCAGCGTGCGGGTAACAGGCTCTCTTCCTCTTTACAGTTGGAAAATAATAATCCGGTTCTTTATCCGCTTCGTCTGTTGCGCTCTGCGGTGCCACCAGTTCCTGAGGGTACCTTGCGTGATGTTTTGCCGGAGTGTGGCCCCGATCAGGTGCTGGTTTTTGAGCCTGCGGGTGAGGTGACGAGTAATGTGTTTTACTTTCCGGGATGTGGTTCCGAGCGCATGAATTCTACCATCTCTATGGCGGCGCTGCATCTGCTGCTTGAGCTTGGTGCAAGGGTGGTGCTGCCTCCTCCATTTCTCTGCTGTGGTTTTCCGGCGCATGTGAATGCAAAGAGCGACCAGTATTCGAGTATTGTGCTGCGTAATACCGTGCTTTTCAGCCAGATCAGGGAGATGTTCTCCTATCTCGATTTTGATGCCTGTGTGGTGACCTGTGGTACCTGTATGGAGGGGCTTGATGCGATTGAAACCGGCAAGATTTTTGGCGGAAAGATCGTCGATATTGCGGCTTTTGCCTTTGATAAAGGGATGAAGCTTGATGGCAAAGGAGATTATCTCTATCACGCTCCATGTCACGATTCGCTTTCGGGAAAGGCTCGGGAAACGCTGCATAAGCTGGGTGGGTTCGGCAGTGTGACCGCTGTAGCGCACTGCTGTTCTGAGGCGGGAACGCTGGCGTTGTCGCGTCCGGATATTACCGATTCCATGCTTCACCGTAAACGGGATGCCATTACGGAGCTTATGCATGGAAAAGAGAGGGCTGTCATTCTGACCAATTGCCCTTCGTGCGTGCAGGGACTTGGAAGAAATCTTGACCTGGGCATTGAGCCACAGCATATTGTTGTGGCTCTGGCTGAAAAGCGGTCGGGTTCCGGCTGGATGGAGTTGATGCGTGTTCAGGCGTCAAAGGGAACTGCGGTAAGCTTTTAAAAGCGGATCGTCACGATATTTTTTTCCTCTTGAGTATAAGACGGGATTCCTGTGTAATGCGCACTCTTATGCTCTCATTTTTGTACGTTCTTTTGATGAGAGGGGAGGAGCTTTGTAATCGTTAAATAAAAAGTGGTTATGGACGATAAAAAAATTCATGATGAACAGAAGGTGGTGGTTACCGATATTCGTATGCCTTTCTGGTCGATGGTGCTGTTTATGGTGAAGTGGGTATTCGCCAGTATTCCTGCCATGTTTATTTTTTCTGTTGTGGTGGGGCTTATTATGGCAGTTTTGAGTCTCATTTTTGGTTCCATGTGGGGATTTCACAATCTGTTTCGTGAAGGTGGATTACCAATGTGATGCGGAAAGGGGAGGGGGGATAAAAAAAGCTGAAACCGTAAGCTATAAGCCGAATTCTGTGAATTACCCGGAGACCGGGTAAGACTGCAGCCATTTATCTGATGCGGCTTACCCGAGAACTCTCCTTGCGGAATTGAACGGGCCGCTCTTTTTCCCCTGGGGGAAAAGTCCTCTTATTTAGCCTTGCTTCGGGGAGGTTTGCCAAGCACATGCCATTACTGTCATGTCTGGTGGTCTCTTACACCCCCGTTTCACCCTTACTCCGGTTGCCCGAAGCGGTCTGTTTTCTGTTGCGCTTTCTGTGACAAGCGGCTTGCGCCGTTATCCCCGGGCTTGAGTTTTGCAACTCTCGACCGGCACCCTGCCCTGTGAAGTTCGGACTTTCCTCTGCACAGCCCGGATGGGCTGCACGGCGACTGCACACTTGCGGTTTCAGCTTTTCAAAGAACCATCATGAAAGAGAGTGCGTTCATATTCAGAAACGCGTGTACCATTATTTTATTCAGCCTCTTCAAAGAGCCGCTCATGAACCACAATGCGACCGCAAGATTCACAAAGGTAGAATCCGCCCTGTACAATCATGGTGTGACGATTGGTTGGAACCCTCGTGTTGCATCCGGAACAGGCGTTGCGGTTCAGGCTGACAACCGCATTCTGTAAGGTGCCGCTTCTGAGATGGTCATATTTGTCGAGCAGTCTTTTTGCTTCGCTGGTAATCAGTGCCCGTTGTTCCATTACCTTTTTTTTCAGCAAATTAACATCCTCTGCTGTTTCAATGACAATGCTTTCCAGCTCTTCTCTTTTCTGGTCCACCTGTTTTTTCAGATCTTCAAGCTGCTGATGCAGGATGTCGTCGGGCATCATCTCTTCCGTAATTTCGTCATAGCGATTTTCTGCAATGAGCTGCCGTCCTTTTTTCTGGATTTCCTGTGCCCGCTGTATAGTATGGACGATATCCTGAAGCTGGATTTCGGCTTGCGCTATCTCTTTTTCTTCATATTCAATCTGCTTTGAGAGTGCGTCATATTCCTTGTTGTTGCGGGCGAGTGTCTGCTTCTCCTTGAAGTTCAGGATCTTGTTCTTGCACTCATTGATCGTTTCGTGCAATCGAGAGCGTGTTTTCAGATGTTCGTCGGCTATTTTTTTTCGTGATTCGATCTGGCGGGTGGTAAATACCAGGTCTTCATCCAGAGCATCAATCTCTTCCGGCAGCCCTTTTTGAAGGCTGACGATGCTTTCTATCTGATTGTCAAGGTGCTGAAGCCTGACAAGGAGGTTTATTTTGGTATGATCCACTACGGCTGATATTTTGGATTATTATAGGAACAAAAAAAAGCACCCTCTCAAGAAAAGGTGCATACCTGTGCGTTGTATGTGAAAAACCTGGTCTGAGCTGAATCGACTGATGATATGTTGTTAAGCGTATTCACGTGCATATCGCCTGGGAAGATTGTTGTGTGCCCGAAAGGAGACTCGAACTCCTACACCTTGCGGCGCGCGTCCCTGAAACGCGTGCGTCTACCAATTCCGCCATTCGGGCATTGCGTTATGCTCAGACCAGTACAGAAAAAATCTTATTTGATCTCCTTGTGCAGGGTATGACGCTGCATATTGGGGTTATACTTCTTCAAGATAAGACGTTCTGTGGTATTTTTCTTGTTTTTTGTTGTGGTATATCTTGAGACCGTTTTTCCCTCTTTTTTTGCTTCGGTACATTCAAGGGTGATAACGATTCTGTTTTCTTTTCCTTTTGCCATGGTAAACCTCAATCAGGTGTGAAATTGTAAAGAGCTGTGAATATAAAACCTAAAAGGTGATTTTGCAAGTAATGGGTTTTTTCTTTCCATGATAACGGGAGAAAAGCTATTTTTCTCACTTTATAACCCTTTAACAGGTAACTGCAACCGTGCTTGACAGTAATTTTTTTCGCTATACCGGTACGACGCTCTGCTGTGATGACGTCAAACTTGAAGAGCTTGCCGCCAATTTTGGAACTCCTCTTTTTGTGACCTCGAGGAGAAGCGTCATCGAAAGTTATAAGGCTTTCGAGTGCGCTTTTGAGGCGCTGCCCCATTTTACCTGCTATTCAGTCAAGGCCAACTATAATCTCAGTGTGATTCGTACGCTTGCTGAACTTGGCTGTGGGTGTGATGTTAATTCCGCCGGAGAACTCTATCGGGCATTGCAGTCTGGTGTTTCTCCTGATAAAATCATTTTTGCCGGGGTTGGCAAGAGAGAGGATGAGATTGTTTATGCCCTGCAGAGCGGGGTACTTATGCTGAAAGCTGAATCGCTCTCGGAACTGCGGGCTATTGACCGGATTGCAGGAGAGCTTGGTTTAACAGCTTCTGTTGCAATACGGATCAATCCGAATGTGACGGCTGAGACCCACCCCTATATTACCACTGGCGACAGCAAGGAGAAGTTTGGTATTGATGAGGCTGAGCTCTCGACGGTATTTTCGCTGCTTTCCCGCTTGCCGAATATCAAGCTTGTGGGGCTTGATATGCATATCGGGTCGCAGATTTTTGATCCGGAATATTATGTGGCGGCTACGGTGAAGCTGCTGGCGATTTTCAAGGCATCCAGAGAGCTTGGTTTTGCCATCGAATTTCTTGATATCGGCGGTGGTTTTCCGGTAACCTACGACCCCCTGAAACCGGCAACCCCGATTGAACATTTTGCTGAAAAGCTGGTTCCGATGCTGTTGCCTCTTGATGTGAAGGTGATTTTTGAACCGGGACGCTATCTGGTTGCCAATGCTTCGGTTTTGTTGACCAGAATTCTCTATAAAAAGAGTAATCATACCGGCAAGCAGTTTTTTGTGGTCGATGCGGGGATGACTGAACTGATTCGTCCGGCGCTCTATCAGTCGCATCATGAAGTTCAGTCGGTAACGTTTCATGAGGAAGAGGTTATTGCCGATGTTGTTGGCCCGATTTGTGAGTCGAGTGATTTTTTTGCCCGTCATCGGGCGATTGGAGCGGCAGAAGAGGGTGAGTTGCTTGCGGTGATGTCTGCAGGCGCTTATGCTGCCGTTATGAGCAGCAATTATAATGGCCGGCTTCGCCCTGCAGAGGTTCTGGTGAACGGGAGTGAAGTCAAGCTGGTGCGTAAACGTGAAACGCTGGAACAGCTTGTGCAGAATGAGCTGACCTGAAAGCGGGTCGCTCCGGATGGTTGGACGGGGTTACTGGTGGATGTTGTTGAAGATTTTAAGGGTTGCATCGGCCATGTTCAGGGTGTAGAAGTGGATGCCTTTGATATGATGGTCGATGAGCTCCTGAACCTGATTTGTAGCCCACTCAATTCCGACTGAAGCAACTTCGTCGTCATTTGCTGCAGTGAGTACTTTTTTCAGCAGAGCGGCGGGCACTCTTGCACCAAGTGCCAGTTCCGACATTCTGATCATCCCTTTTCGTGTGGTGATGGGCATAATTCCCGGGATGATGGGCACGGTAATGCCGCCAAGGGCGCAGCGCTCAACGAAGTCGAAGTAATCGTGGTTATCGAAAAAGAGTTGTGTGACAATGTAGTCAGCTCCGGCGTCAACTTTTTCTTTCAGATATTCGATCTCTTTCATCCGGTTTGGTGTTTCGGGGTGCCCTTCTGGAAAGCCTGCAACGCCGATACCGAAGTCGGGGTACTCTTTTTTTATGAAGCGAACCAGGTCTATGGCATACGGGAAATCCTTGATGGCATCAGCCATTGAGGTTGTCCCGGCTGGTTTGTCACCTCTCAGGGCAAGGACGTTATTGATGCCGTGCTCCTGATAGTTTCGCAGAATGGCTCCGGTCTCCTCTTGGTCGGAGCAGATGCAGGTGAGGTGTGATACGACGGTCAGACCGGTCTCTTTCTGTATCTTTGTTACCAGGTTATGGGTTCTTGATCGGGTCGATCCTCCGGCTCCGTAGGTTACGCTGACATAGGATGCGTGGAGTGGTGAGAGCGCTGCAATGGTTTCAAACAGTGTTTCCCACTCTTCATCTTTTTTCGGGGGAAAAAACTCAAAACTGAAGACAGGTTTGGCGGCAGAGTTCAGTATTTCTTTGACAAGCATGCAGAGTGTGACGTTTAGAGGCTTGAATGAAAAAAAAGAATATACAAAAACAATGATTTGCCTAACGTAGAAAAAATAAAGGAGCTGCGGTACTCTCTGCAGCTTTCCCTCGCGCCATACCCGGCGGTACGGCTGCTTGCTCTGGTTGTGTTGGGGATTCTTGCGGGCGTAAATCTGCCCCTTCCTGTTGAGGGGTGGCTGCTTTTTTGTCTCTTTGCTCTTCTTGTGCTTCTGGCCGGGTTGCTGTATGAACGGGTCAGGAATAAAGCTCCATATCCGCTTTTTTTCACTTCCATCGGTTATCTGCTTTTCCTCTTTTTCTCTTTTGCTGCGAGCAGTGATTACCGGCTTCATTATGCAGCCCGTGACGGGCTGTTGCGTTTTGTCGGTAAAAATGTGTTGCTGTATGGGCGGATTGTTGATCAGCCCCATTTTTCGGGCGCGGGAGTTGGCTGGATGATGGAGGTTGAAGAGTTGTTTGAAAACGGGCAGATCGTGAAGCTCCATGATCGGGCGAAGGTCTTCATGCGCAGTGTGGGGAAGCCGGATATCACTATTTCTTATGGTGATATGGTTCGGGTGAAGGGGAAGCTCGATCTTGTTCCTGAAGCATCCAATCGGGGTGAATTTGACCCCCGAAAAGCTGCTCGCATGAAGCAGCTTTCGGTGCAATTTTACTCTGCAGGGCCCTGGCAGGTGCAGCATGAAGGGGAGTCGGGGCTTAATGGATTTGATCGTTTCGTTGTCAAGCCGGTCTATAACTACATCACGAAGAGCCTTGAAGAACTTTTGCCGGATGGGGAGGAGCGAAAGCTTGCTGCCGGAGTGCTTACGGGCGAAAGAGAGTCGATGTCGGAGGAGGTGATTGAGGCGTTCAAGCTTACGGGTACAGCGCATATCCTTGCTGTTTCGGGGCTTAATATGGTTATGCTTGCCCTTGTTGTTCAAATCTGCCTGCAGCGCTTCCAGGTTACCACGGCAGGGCGCTGGATCTCTTTTGTGATTTTTTCCTTTATTTTGCTCGTCTACAGTTCTGTGACCGGCAACTCTCCATCGGTTAAACGCGCAGCCCTCATGTCTCTGGTGCTGATTGGCGGAGCGACGATCGGGCGGAAAAGTTATCCGGTTAATTCGCTTGCTGTTGCTGATTTTCTCATTCTTCTTTTCGACCCTTTCGATCTTCTGAATCCGGGATTTTTAATGACCAATGGCGCGGTGCTGGCCATTCTTCTGATCTCTCCCCATCTCATTGCTTCACCGCAAAAAGAAGGTGGGTTATTGCGGGGCGTCGCTCACTTTTTGCTCAGCAGTGTGATGGTTACTCTTGCTGCTATTATCGGGGTCTCGCCGGTGATTGCTTACTATTTCGGGACTTTTTCGGTTATCAGCATTCTTGCCAATATACCTGTGGTACTTTTTTCCACCCTTCTGATGTATGCTCTGGTTCCGATGCTTTTGGTTAATCTGGTGTCGGGCTATGTGGCTTCTTTTTTTGCTGCAACTTCCTTTTTTCTGGCAGAGCTTACCCTTCGTACGGCTTTGTATTTCAGCCAGTTTCCCTTTGCCTCTATAACCATCAGGCCCGATGCGATTGAAGTTTGGCTCTATTACGCTACCCTCGCAGCTTTGCTCGTTTTCAGCGTTCAGAGAGCGTGGGGGAGGGTAGCCATCTCTTTGCTTCTTGGTCTCAACCTGCTCTTTTGGTACTCTTTTGCACTTCGTATCCCGCCTGTTGCTCCCGATATGGTGACCGTCAATCTTGGCAGGAGGCTTGTTACACTCTTTTCCTCAGGCAGTGAAACCGTGCAGATTGATGCAGCTCTGGCAGCGCGTGACCAGAAACGCATTGCAGAGCAGCTCGCGGCGTATGGTATGGCCGCACCCAAAGCGGTCGTGCAGTTTTATAGCCCTGACTCTCTCATCGCAAAAACGCCCGCAGCTCGTCACATGTTGCAGGCCGACAGCACTATTTTACTTCCATCAATGGTCGTTATTCGCCCGGAGGAGAAGGTGCTCAAGCTCTGGAGTCGGGAGCGCTCGCTGCTCATTGTCTCGGGTACCAGCCGCCTGAAGGAGGAGGAGCTTTACAAAGCCGATATTGCCTTTCTTTGGGTCTACCGTTTTGCCCCGAAACAGCAGCAGCAGATAACGTCGTGGCTGAACTACGCCAGGCCGAAGCGCTGCATCCTCGTTCCCGGCTCTTTTCTTCCCCGGGCTCACCTCGCTCTCTTGCAGCGCTTTGCCGCCAGCCGTCCCGGAGTCGAAGTGCGCAGCAAAACCCGGCAGGTGGTGGTACAGTGAACTATTGGCAGGGAAATATGTAATGCATACATTTCCCATTGAGGTAGAGGCGGATTCGAGTGTGAAACTGATCGCGTTGTCTACCTGATTCGTTCAGGATTTTTTCCCGATGGCGCCTTGGATCTCCAAAGTAAGTAGTTGTATGAGCATTCACTATACCATGAGAGTCGATGGAGACATCCTCTTTGTTTGTGCTTCCGGTTTCGATGAGAGTCTTGATGAAGTTCAGGGCTATGGATTGGCCATTATCAATGCCAGTCTGGAGGGGGGTGTTTCACGTGTGTTTTGCGATGAAACTGCTCTTGAGTATCGGCTTGGAACTTTTGATACCTATCAGGCAGCCGAATTTATTGCAGAAAATGTTCCGGCTTTGGCGAAGGTAGCTCTTGTTTGCAATGCGAAGTTTATGAGCGATGCAAGCTTTTTTGAGGACGTTGTTGTCAATCGTGGCCTTACCTTGCGTTTTTTTACCGATCCGGAGGTTGCTATGCGCTGGCTTTCTGAAGCGAATGCATCTATCTGAGTTGTGCTTGATTTGACGGGTTTCGCATTTGCCCTGCACTGAGCTTTTCAGGCACTATCTATCCTCTCATTCTGGGGTCGAGGGCATCGCGGACGCCGTCGCCGATGAGGTTGAAGCAGACCACGGTGGTCAGAATGGCAATACCGGGGAAGGTTGATATCCACCAGTAGTTCAGGAGGCTGTCGCGTCCTTCGTTGATAATGTTGCCCCAGCTTGGTGTTGGCGGCTGAACACCGAGGCCGAGAAAGGAGAGTCCGGCTTCTGTCAGGATAATGCTTCCGATCCGCAGCGTTGCCGCTATGATGACCGGGGTGAGGGTGTTGGGCGCAAGGTGGCGGAAGATGATTCTCATGCTGGAGAGGCCGAGTGATTTTGCCGCGAGGATGAATTCCTGTTCTTTGAGCGAGAGTACCTGACTGCGGACAATTCTTGCGACACCCATCCAGCCGGTAAAGGAGAGGGTGATGACGATGAGGTAGATGGAGTTGCCGAAGGTGGCGATGATGATGAGGATGAGAAAGAGTGCCGGAAAGGCGATAAGGATATCAACGATCCTCATCATGAGTGCGTCGATCCAGCCCCCGAAATAGCCTGATGATACTCCGATTATGGTGCCGAGGGTGACGGAGATTAAAACAACAAGAAAGCCGATAGAGAGTGAAATTTTTGAGCCGTAGATGACGCGGCTGAGAATGTCGCGTCCATACTGGTCTGTGCCAAGGATGAAGGTACGGGTGACGGCGATGTTGCTTCTTCCGCCTCCAGCCAGCTCTGCGAGGGAGATGGTTTTGGTGCGTATTCCCTGACGGTAGATGACGTTGTTGCCCTCTCTGCGATATTCGTTGACAAATCGGATGGCGTTGGGTTCGTTGCGTGTTTTCAGAAGCTGAAAATCGCTGATGAGAGTGTTGGCCAGTTGAACGGTTGTTCCGCTCCCTTTCTGCAGGGGGATGATCAGGTTTTTTGGCTGGCGGAGTATCAGTGCCTCAAGTCGTGAGAGAGGTGGCTGATAGGCGGTGACGAGAAAATCCTGCTGGTCATAGGGGCTGAAGGGGGCGATGAAGGGAGCAAGGAATGCTGCCGAGTAGAGGAGAAAAATAATGGCTGAAGCGTAGAGAGCTATGGTGTGGCGCATGAAGGCCCTGAGGCTGATTTTGCCGATGCTCAGTTCTTCGCTTTTTTGGAGTTCAGGTGTTTTCTTGCGTAATGATCTTTTTCGGGCAATGAGCAGCAGAACGATCGGAACGGCAACAAGGTAGAGGGCTGCTATCCAGAATTCAAGGATCTCGGTGCTGAAGATCTCCTGGAATGCTTTCGGTGCAGAGAGTATGAGCGCTGTTGCGGTAAAGAGTGACCGAAAACTGATCAGCACAAGATCGGCCTGGATAAGCAGGATGAGCACAAAGCCAAGGAGAGTGGCCGAAAGAAAAATGCGTACTCCTTTTTGTGATCGGTTTTCTCCTGCACCGGTTTGTTTGTTCAGCAGGGGTGATGGTGTGCTGTGATCTGTTTTCAAGCTTTTGGTGGCTATCGGTTAATCTGTGTTTCATTGAACCACAAAAAGCTGCTTTTCGGGGAGGAAAAGCAGCTTTGCATGGTAAGGAACCAGTTTCGTCAACAGAAGTTAAAAGGCTCTCAGCTTGCTGTTGCGACAGCCGCTTCGGGAGTGGCTTCAGCCTCTTTTTTCGATGCAAGAACGGTAATGACCGGAGTGTCGGGATCATCCATGATCTGCAGGCCGGTATAGGCGTCCAGGGGGATCTCTTTGACATGGATTGAATGACCGATTTCAAGTGCCGTAACATCGACAACAAGGTGGTCGGGCATATCTTCCGGTTTGCCTTTGATGGTGAGCGCATGGAGGATAATCAGCAGTTTTCCGCCTTTTTCAACGCCGGCACTTTCACCGGAAACAGCAACCGGTACTTCGAGTTCAATGATCTCCTCAGCAGAGAAGAGCTGGAAGTCGGTGTGAATGATTCTGTCAGTAACCGGGTGAAACTGAACATCCTTGATAAAAGAACGTTTGATTTTTCCGTCAGGGAACTGAAGATCAATAATATGTGATTCGGCTGAATGAACCAATTTTCTGAGTGCCAGTTCATTGACGCTTATAGCAATGGTCTCTTCGCCTTTATGATAGATAACACCGGGGACTATGCCGTTCTTGCGCAGCTTTTCTGCATTTTTCTTTTTGATAACGCGAGGTTCTACACCTAATACAATTGTTTCCATGCTCTTCCTTTATCTCTTTTATCGCTTGTGTTTAATGAAGGTTCGTAAGTTTTTCGATGATATTCTTGCTGTCGAACAGGCAGCTTACAGAATCATCTTCGTAAATACGCTTGATAGCTTCACCGATGAGATTGCTGACGGTTACAGTCTCAATTTTCGCTGAATATTCGTGATTGGTGACGACCGAATCGGTTACGATCACCTTTTCAAGTATTGATGCGTCGATTCTTTTGATTGCTGGTCCGGAAAGAATCGGGTGTGTTGCTGCGGCATAGATTTTAAGGCCACCAGCTTCACGGATTGCTTTTGCTGCATTGACAATGGTGCCTGCAGTGTCGATCATGTCGTCAACAAGGAGGACGTTTTTGCCGTTAACATCACCGATAATGTTCATTACTTCAGCAACGTTGGCTGCAGGGCGGCGTTTGTCGACAATCACGAGGTCGGTACCGAGCTCTTCAGCAAATTTGCGGGCAAGTTTGACACCTCCGACATCAGGGGAGGCGACGACGAGGTTGTCACGAAATTCTCTTTCGCGGATATGATCGATCAGAATTACACTGGAGTAGAGGTGATCAAACGGGATATCAAAAAAGCCCTGAATCTGCGGGGCATGCAGATCCATGGTAAGAATTCTGTGTGCTCCTGCTTTGGTGAGCAGGTTTGCTACGAGCTTTGCTGTGATGGCGACACGGGGACGATCTTTTCTGTCCTGACGGGCGTAGCCGTAATAGGGAATTACTGCGGTGATTCTTGCTGCTGAAGATCTTCTGGCAGCATCAATCATGATCAGCAACTCCATCAGGTTGTCGCCTGGCGGATTGGTGGACTGAATAATGAACATATCCGATCCACGGATCGATTCAAAATAGTTTACCGAAATTTCCCCGTCAGAAAAGTTTTCGACTTTTGCGTTGCCAAGGGGCATGTCGAGGTACTTAGCAATTTTTTCTGCGAGAGCCGGATTGCTGCGTCCCGCGAAAATTTTAATGGGTTTTGCCATCGTGTCCTGCATATTCGGGTGAAAGGGGTTATATTATGGCAGTACAGTTAAAACCCGGGAGTGTTTTTCGATCCTTTTCAGGGGTAAACATTCAGGGGAGGCCAAATATAATTAAAAAGGCCGAAAAATTAATTAATTTTTTCCTCTTTCTAAAGTGAGGTGATTGGCTTGAAAAATATGACAATCAAGGATATTCAGCACTACCTGGAGCAATTTTTTGATTCTGTTGAACTGGAGGGGAGTGGCGAGGGGGTTGTTTCTTCTCCGGCAAAGATTGAAAGTGCGCAACAGGGGCAGGTGAGCTTTGTGGCTAATGAGAAGTACATAAAATATCTCTCTTCAACCGCAGCATCGCTCGTTCTTGTCCATCGCTCGGTTTCTGTTGAGGAGTTCAGTAAAAACACTTCATTTATCAAGGTCAGTGATCCTTATACAGCCTTTGTGTTTCTACTCAAAAAATTTGCTCTGCCTCGTTCTATCGCCTCGAAAGGTATTCATGCGACGGCAGTGATTGGTGAGGGGGTTTCGATTGGTGAGGATGTTTCGATCGGCGCCTTTGCCGTTATTGGTGATCGCTGTTCGATCGGCAGCAATGCGGTGATTGCTCCTCATGTTGTTCTTTTGCATGATGTCTCTGTTGGTGATGATACCGTTCTTTTTCCCTCTGTAACCTGCTATGATGGTACCTTGATCGGCAAACGGGTGGTCATTCATTCAGGAAGTGTCATTGGCGCTGACGGTTTTGGTTTTGCTCCGCAGAGTGATGGTTCTTATGTGAAGATTCCCCAGATGGGTATTGTTGAAATCGGTGATGATGTTGAAATCGGGGCAAATGTTACGATAGACCGCGCAACGATGGGCAGCACGGTTATCGGCAGGGGTGCCAAGATCGATAACCTTGTCCAGATCGCTCACAACTGCCGCATTGGTGATGATACGGTTATTGCCGCCCAGGCCGGTATTTCCGGAAGCGTAACAGTCGGACGTCAGTGCATTATTGGCGGGCAGGCTGGATTTGCCGGTCATCTCGAACTTGCTGATGGCATCAAGGTTGCTGCACAGGCTGGAATTTCAAAATCCTTTCTTCAGCCGGGTATCTCGCTGCGTGGTTATCCGGCGCAGCCCATGCGTGATCAGTTGAAGCACGAGGCAATGCTGCGTAACCTTGGCGCCATGAAAGCGAAACTTGATGCTCTTGAAAGCGAACTGAAAGAGCTTAAGGTGAAGTAGAGAGCGGATGCTGCCCTATTGCAGGATCGTGTTCATATTCCAGTTATAGGGCAGGTGGCGAAGGTAGAGTGTGTCAATGTGTTGTTCTATCCAGGTTTTTTTTTCTGCATCCATGTATGGTAACAGTGAGAGGATTGTTTCGCGTGAACTGTTGCCGAAATCTTCAGGGTACCATTCAAAGATCAGCGACATCCAGAGGGTGTTGGTTTCGTGCTCAATCTCTATTCCGCCACGGTTGATAAAACTTTTTGTGGCTGTCTCAAGCTGTCGGTTAATGAGCGCTGCGTCGTAGAACTCTATGGGAGGGCAGGAGGAGGATGAACAGAAAAGCGCGAAATGGATACGGTAATCGAATGATGCAACAATCAGGTGGCGGCGTTCATCAAGAGGTGAAAACGGCTTGAAGGGAAAGAGCGTGTGTGGTCGATTGCTGCGGAGTATGCCATGTTCAATATCATCAGGAGTAAAAAAGAGTCCGCCGATTGTGTATCCGATCCGGCCAAAAAAATTTGGGATTTCAAATACTGAGCCCTGAATATCGAATTCAATGACACCGTGAATAATGAGAACGTTGTAGATGTTGATCCAGAAAGCTTTTTTTTCTTCGTCGTTCCGGAGCATTTCGAGTTTGAAGCTGTTGAGTGACCCGGCCAGTCGCAGGTAGTGGCTGAACTCTTCGGATTGTTTGAGTGCGTTGTAATTGACCACTCCCCGTTGTGCATTGAAAAATGCACCCTGCAGTCGGCCAAGTCTCTTTTTTAACTCAGCACCGAGAGTGATGGTTGCTTCAGGTTGATCGGACTGTTGGGGGTTCAGGGTAACCTGGAGGGGGATGATTTTTTTTTGTTTTTTTCCAGGGGCGCTCTCTTTTTTTGCCTCATGGAGATGCTTCTCTGCCGCCAGAATTGCCGCAACCGCATTGATATAGCCGATATGACTGAACGCCTGGGGGAAATTGCCGAGCATTTCATGCCTGGTGCTCTCAAATTCCTCGGAAAAGAGGCCGAGATGGTTCGATGCGCTCACGGTTTCATGGAGTAACTGCAGGGCTTCGCTGGTTTTTCCTGACAGTGCCAGACACTCAACAAGCCAGAAATTACAGAGTATAAATCCGCCCTCCTCTCCTTTCAGGCCGTCTTCTGCCTTGTAGCGGAGTAGAAAACCCTGGTGCATCAGCCTCTCTTTGCAGGCGTTGATGGTTCCCTGCACTCTTGCATCTGATGCGGGAAGGAAGCCAACAATCGGCAGCAGCAGAAGGCTTGCGTCAAGTTCAGAAGAACCGTATTTCTGGACAAAGCTGTTTACTGTGTGATCGAATCCTTTTGCCAGAATATCTTCTTTGATGCGGTCGCGCTCTTGCAGCCAGCGACTGAGGGGTGCGTCAAAGCCGAAACGGCGGGCAATGGTGATTCCGCGGTCGAGGGCAACCCAGCACATGACTTTTGAGTAGACGAAATGATGTGGCCCATTGCGTACTTCCCAGATGCCGTCATCAGGTTTTTGCCAGTTTTCAATGGCAAGTGTACAGATTTCCCTGAAAAACGGCCAGAGTTCCTCATCAATTTTTCCTGCATAATCGGAAAGTCGCAGGGCTGAATCCATCACTTCACCGTAAATGTCCCATTGGTTTTGCCGATGTGCGTCGTTGCCGATTCTTACCGGGCGGGAATTGCGGTACCCTTTCAGATGGCCGAGCTCTTGTTCTGTGAGGCGGTCATTGCCATGCAGGGTGTACATGATTTGGAGATTACGGCTTCCGTATTTGCGGTAAGTGGCATGAACCCAGCGGAGATAGTTGTCTGCTTCGTTGACGTGACCGAGGGCGAAGAGTGCTTTGAGGGTAAATGCGGCATCTCTCAGCCAACTGAAGCGGTAATCCCAGTTCCGTTCTCCTCCAAGGGTTTCCGGAAGGGAGGTTGTTGCTGCTGCAGCAATGGCACCGGTCGGCTGAAAGGTGAGCAGTTTGAGCAGAAGCAGAGAGCGGTTGATCATTGAACTGAACTCTCCGAGATAGGCGCACCGTTCTCCAAGGCAGAGGAGTGCCCAATCCTGCCAGAAGATCTTGTTTTCTTCAAAAGGACAGTGCAGGGGATCACTGTTTGCCTGATTTCCATAGAGCAGATCGATGTGTGCCTCCTCGCCAGCGTCAAGTTGCAAGGCCAGTGTGAGTTTTCCTGCTGCATTGTGGAGAGGAAGAACATGACCGCCGGCAATGGATAGTGTCAGGGTATGGATTCCATATCTGACCGTAAAATGGTTGTTCCTCTCTTCTGTAATGGATGGTATTGTTTTTGCGTAATCCGGGCGGGGTTTCAGGGTGAGTGTAAAGCTCATGCTGTTCTGAGTGACCTTCAGGCAGCGATGGATACGATGGGTTGTTTTTTTTATGTGAACACCATTTTCCACCGTCATAAAGTCCTGGAGCAGCGCTTCGGCACTTCTGGTTCGGAATTTGCAAGAGAGAATATTGGTGTTGGCAAGGTATTGCTGTTCAGAGCTGAAGGGTTCCGAGGGCTGGAGGCTGAAGAAGCCTCCCTGCTCATCATCAAGGAGTGATGCGAAGATGGTCGGGGAGTCGAGCCATGGAAGGGAACAGTAGTCGATGGAGCCATCTTTTGAGACGAGGGCTACAGAATGGAGATCCCCGATCAGCCCGTAATCAGCAATGTTTCTGTACATTCCGTAATTCCTCCTTTGGGTTGCGAATTTTCTGAACAACGCACATGGAATTCATGCGTTGTTCAGGAGAATCTTTGTACCGCAATTTACGAAAGATTTCTTGGTACCTGTGAAGAGTGGTGGTGCAGGATTGGTTGTTCAAGAGAGATGTCTATGACAAAGGTGAATCGTGAAGGAAAGGAGAGCAGTACCTGGTCTACTTCAAATTCAAAGGAACAGATGCCGCTCAGGGTATGAAGGGTATCGCTCAATGACTGTTTTCTGAGTGCCTTGTTGTGCAGGCGTACGCCAAGTCCGTCTCTTGAGGCAAGTTGCCCAAAGTAGTTTCTGACTCCTTCGGGAGTTGTTACTGTATGGGGTGTAAAGGTAGGAATAAGCACTGCGGATGCATTATAGAGTGCGGCAATGTCATCTGCGTTTCCGCTGCAGACTCTTGAAACCCATTGAAAGAGAACCTCTTCGGCAGTTTTAAAATAGATCATGGCAGGCAGGTTATGTTTTCCATTGGGGAAAATATTGGCATAATCATCCATGTTCGGTCGGTCATGTATTGATTGGAGGAGAATGTAACCATTTTTTGTTTTTCCACCCGCAAATAATAAAGCCCGAACAAAGAGGTGTCCGGGCTTTTCATCAGGGGGGATCGAATGCTTTTAAAAAAAGTTAATACCGTAATTCTCCGGAATCTGCCTGGCGTTTGAGGTCGTCGTTTGCATAGATGAGCACTTCAACGCGGCGGTTAAGTTTGCGACCATACTCTGTTTCGTTTGATGAAACAGGACGGGTTTCACCGTACCCGATCGGCGAGAGCCTTCTGCCTGAAACACGGTATGCTTCAAGGAGGTTTGCTACCGAGTCGGCCCTTCTTTCGGAAAGAGACTGATTTGCATCGTCACTGCCGATACTGTCGGTGTGGCCTTCAATGACCAGACTGGTTTCGTTATAGCGGTTAAGAATCCGGGCGAGTTTTTCAATGTTGTAGCGGCTGGTTGAGGTGATTGTTGCTGAACCAGTCGAAAAGAGAATGCCGGAGTCGAAAATCACTCTGATGCCTTCGCCGACGCGCTCAACACGTGCTCCCTCCACATCGTGGTCGATTTCTGCCGCCTGTTTGTCCATGTAGTTGCCAATAAGCGCTCCACCAGCTCCGCCGAGGACGGCTCCGATAATTGCCCCTTTTGCCCAACTGCCCGATCTGCTGCCAATAATTCCTCCGATAACGCCGCCTGCTGCTGCGCCTATGCCAGCACCCTGTCCGGCATTGGTTGTTGTCTGACAACCCCAGGTAACGGTGGTCATTGCAAGAATGAGCAGAAAGGCTACAGGTTTGATAAGTTTTTGTAAAAATGTCATGATCTCAGCTATTCAGGAGTTAAAAGAGAGTTATGCCAGCGGCTGCCAACGCCGCTGCTACAGTTAAGAAAGAGTTTTAAGGCGGTTTAAGTTCCCTTTTTTTGCAATGATCATTGGATGATGCCGGAGGGAATCGGCTGAGAGTGGTATACCAGCTTCGGGACAGGTTGTTACTTTGGCCTCAGAGCTTCTACGGGGTTGAGATTTGCCGCTTTCCATGCCGGGAAAAGTCCGAATGCCATTCCGATACCCGAACAGACAAGCATGGAGACGGTTATCCATACCCAAGGAAATATAGGAGGGAGATTGAATTTCCACGCAACAGCGTTGCCAGCGATGATGCCTGCAAGAACGCCAATTACTCCGCCAGCGAGAGAGAGGAAGAATGATTCGAGCAGGAACTGGCGGAGGATGGTACGGCGAGGAGCTCCGACCGATTTTCTGATTCCTATCTCCCGTGTTCTTTCGGTGACGCTGACCAGCATGATGTTCATGATACCTACTCCTGCGGTGAGCAGGGCCATAAAGCTGATGATGAAGGCGCCTGTGCCAATGGCAAGCTTGATGTCTTTGAACGAGTCGATCAGGGATTCATTTGTTCTGATTTCGAAATCGTTGGCATCCTTGACGGTCAGTCCTCTCGCAAGTCTCATTGCACCAATTGCCCGGTCAATTGTCAACTGATACTCTTTGCGTGACAGGGCTTCAACGGTGATGCTCAAACTGCTTTTTTCATTGATATGGTCGAGGTAACGGGTAATGGGGATGAGCACAAAGTTATCCTGACTCTGGCCGAATGCGGCTCCTTTTTTTTCGAAAACTCCAATTATTGTGTAGATCTCCCCGTTAACTTTGATAAACTTGTTCAGCGGGTTTTCGCCAGTTGGGAAAAGTGTTGCCGCAACTTCACCTCCAAGTACAGCGGTGTTTCTTGCTGATCGGATATCGTTCTCTGAAAGGTTACGGCCTGTTGCTATGGTGTAGCCGTTTGAGAGTGAGAAGTTTTCGTCAGCACCCTGCATGGTGACATCAGGATTGGTGGCCAGGTTGGCATATTTTGCCTGATTGGCCGGACTATAAATGATGAAGCCGATTGTTCTGGCTTCTGAAGCCATGTTTTTTCTGAAAAGCTGCGCCTGCTTATAAGTGATATCTTTACGGTTGGCAAGCACATTGCGGCTATGGCCTCCACCAAAAACAGTTGCAGGATTTTTCTGTATCTGGAAGGTGTTGGCTCCGAGGCTTGTCAGCCCTGATTCCACACTTTTGTCGATGGCATCAAGGGCTGTCATGACGGCAATGATGGAGAATACGCCTACAGCGACACCCATGATGGTCAACCATGAGCGGAGTTTGTTGACAGCCAGGGAATAAAGCGCCTGGATGACGGTTTCACGCAGTAGCATACTTCCTCCTATTCATAACGTAACGAGTCTGCAGGGTCGAGCTTTGAGGCTGTCACGGCTGGAGCGAGTCCCGAAATAATGCCTGTGGTCACGGAAACAACAAGACTTGCCAGAACAAGATTCAAAGAGAATTGTATCGGAAAATCGGGCACAATTTTTTCGATGGCGAGGGTAATGGCGAGAGCTGTCCCGAGACCGATAACGCCACCGATGAGGCAGATCATTATCGATTCGATGAGAAATTGCAAGAGAATTGTCCGGCGTCTGGCGCCGAGCGCCTTGCGAAGTCCGATCTCCCTGGTGCGCTCTTTGACGCTTACAAAGGTAATATTCATGATGCCGATAGCGCCAACGAAGAGCGACATCCCTGTAATGAAGATACCTGCGACGGCTATGCCATTTTTTATAGGGTCAAGCTGACTTTTAAACGCCTGCTGTTCATTGATGGAGAAGTCTTCCTCGTTGCCAGGAGAGAGTCTCCTGATTCTTCTCATCAGTCCGAGTAACTCCTCCTTTGCTTCAGCAACACGCTCCTGGTTTTTGATTTTTACCCTGATGGTGATGAACATGTTTTTTCCATAGACCTTCTCAAAGGCGCCAAGTGGCATGATGATTTGATTGTCGAAACTGAAGAGGCCGAGAAACTTGCCCTGTTTTTTAAATATGCCGATAATTCGAAGTTTGCGGTTTTTGAGTTGGATGGATTTGCCAAGTGCGGGTTCGCCGGGAAAGAGGCCGGTGGCGATATCGTCACCGATGACTGCTACCATCTCGCTGCTGAGTGATTCTGCGGCAGTAAAAAACCTTCCGGTGGAAAGATTTCCGGATGCGGTTTGCAGGTATTCCTGGGTTGTTCCGAGCGAAAAGACCTGCTCAAGTATCCGTTCCCGGTACTTTGCCGAGGCCTGATAGGTCGACATCTGCGGTACAGCAATGAGCAGTTCAGAGTTGGGAGTATCGGCAATAATGCGATTGAGTTGATCGGCATAGTTCGTTTTAAGGTCCGGGCGGTTTCGATACCTCCACCATTGTCCCATTGTGCTCCATGATGATTTTTGGACATAGATAACATCGTAGCCGAGCATGGCAAGGCTTTTTTCAAATCCCAGATCGATGCCGTTTATGGCTGTACCCATCATGGTGATGGCTACAATGCCGATAATGACGCCGAGCGCCGTCAGAAACGAGCGGATTTTATTTGCCCGTATCTGATAGAAGGCCATTTTCAGGCTTTCCAGGGTTTCATAGCGGAACTGTTGGTAGTCCGTCTTCATGGTCTGGTGTCGCTTTCTATTTTTCCATCCCGGAGACGAATGACTCGGCGGGTATAGCGGGCGATATCCTCTTCATGGGTGATCAGGATAATGGTGTTGCCTGCTTCGGAAAGCGAACCGAAGATATCCATGATGTCGTGGCTTGTTGCGGTATCGAGGTTACCGGTCGGTTCATCAGCAAGAATGATGGAGGGCTTGTTAATCAGCGCTCTCGCTATGGCTACTCGCTGAATCTGGCCACCGGATAGTTCTGCGGGCTTGTGTGTTATCCGGTCGCCGAGCCCCACTTTGATAAGCGCTTCACGTGCTCGCTCCTGCCGTTCTTCAGGCGGTACTCCGGCATAGATCAGCGGAAGTTCGACATTGCGCAGGCAGTTCAGGCGGGGCAGAAGGTTAAAGGTCTGGAAAACAAAGCCGATTTCACGGTTTCTGATACGCGCCAGTTCGTCGTCATCCATCTCCGCAACACTCTGATGGTTGAGCTCATAAGTGCCGGAGGTTGGTGTATCAAGACATCCGATAATATTCATCAGAGTTGATTTCCCGCTTCCCGATGGCCCCATGATTGCTGCGTAGTCGTTCAGTTTGAAGTCAAGGTTGATCGAGTCAAGTGCGTGGACAACCTGATCGCCCATCTCATAGAATTTGCAGAGCGATTTCATGGTGATGACAGCTTGAGTCTCCATTTCCGGGTTATTTTTGCTGCTGTTTAACCTTGCTTCCCTCTTTGAGCTGACTGGTAATGGCGGTATAACTTCCTGAAACAACCTCTTCTCCTTTGCTGAGTCCAGCGGTGACGATAATATGGGTATTGTCGGTCGTCCCTGTTTTCACTCGTCGGAACGATACTCGACCTGATTTAACGACAAAAACACCTTGCCGACTTTCGGGTTCTTTGCTGGTGGTGGTTATCTTGATGTCTGATTTTTGAGCTTTTTTGTTCGCAGTATTACCAGATACATCTCTGATGGTTACACTTTGAATCGGCACGACCAGAGCATTTTTTATCCGCACGGACTCAATATCTGCCGTTGCGCTCATACCGGGTTTTAGCATCCTGTCATGGTTGAAGATGCGGATCTTTACCGAAAAATTGGTGACCTCATCCTGGGTTCCAGCGGCCTGGGAGATTGCTGAATTGGAAATTTCATGCACAACTCCCCTGAAGATGCGATCGCCGTATGCATCAACAGTGATGGAGACTGGATTACCTGTTTTTACATTGACAATGTCGTTTTCATTTACCTCTACCTCTACCTGCATACTGTCGAGGTTTGCCAGTCGCAGTACCTCGGTTCCGGGAAACTGACCAGTACCGACAACGCGTTCCCCCGGCTTGCTGTTCAGGGCTATGATGGTGCCGTTGATTGGAGCCCGTACTACGGTTTTGTTCATCCTGTCCTGATTTTGGTCAAGCAGGCTTTTGTTTTGTGCTATTGTGTAGATTGATGCCTGGTAGGCGGCTTGTGCTGCCTGTGCATTGGTTCTCGATGTGATATAGTCTGATTCGGAGATCAGCTTTTCTTTGTAGAGCAGTGATGCCTTATGGAAATCATCCTCTGCCTTGAGCTTTCTGGCCCGCGTCTCCATACTTTGTGATTTTGCGGAATTAAGCTGGGCGAGACTCTGTTCGACCTGGTTTACATAGAGGTCTGGCTGAATTTTAAAGAGAAGCTCTCCTTTCTCTACACTCTGTCCATCCCTGATGGGCAACTCGATAATCTCCCCTGAAACGTCAGGCGACATGGCGACTACAAGCGCGGGTTCAATTTTTCCGGTAGCCGTGACGATATGGACAACCTCTTTGATGGAGACCTTTTCGGTGGTAACCTCAACTGGTTTTTCGCGAAGCTTGAAAAAGGAAAAGAGCAATCCTCCTGCGAGCAGAACTGCTGCGAGGGAGATCCATATTGTTTTTCGATTCAGCAAGGATTTTTGTTTACTCATCTGAGTGGTATACTGGATTCGGTTAGCTGTGGTATGGTTATGTTGCCTGTTGTGAAATCAAGAATGCTTTTTTGTAAAGCGAGATTGAAGGTGGCCTGGGAAAGATTGGATCGGGCATTGAAAAGGGTAGCTCGTGCCGAGCTGAGCTCTACAAATCCCGCAGCGCCAAGTTCATATTTTCTTTTTATACCTTCATATGCCGACTGTGCTGCCGTAAAACTGAGGTTGGCCGTTTCAATCTGCATGAATGCGGAGGTATACTCGCCTGCGCTCTGCTGAAGGTCGATAACGATGTCTCTTTTCAAATCATCATAATCAAGTCGCTGGTTCAACTGGTTGATTTTGGCTGATTCAACATTGTAGCGGGTCTGAAATCCGTCAAAGATCGCCCAATTGAGGTTCAGGGATACCGAGTATCCGACCGTATGGCGCAACTGTTCAGAAAGCGGGGGATAGGCGTATTCGTTATGCAGGTACTCGCTTCCCGCTGTACTGACGTTGAAACCAAGGTCAACTCTTGGATACCATGGCGCTCGTGATACCCTTGTCTGCCATTTGGCTGCATCGGTTTCAAGGAGTTTGCTTTTAAGATCAGTTCTTCTTTCAAGAGCTGTGGCGGCAAGGCTGTCAATATCAAGTTTTGACGAAAGAGTGACTTTCAACTCTTCCGGAGAGGCTATCAGGAGTATCCTTGTTTGTGGCTCTATCTGAAGGCGTCGAAGCAGTTCAGACATACTGCGTTGCATACGGGTCTCTGCTTTTATGACCTGGAGAGCGCTTTCAGAAGCATCGGCCTGTTGCTGGTAACGATCGGTCATTGATTTAAGGCCGATTTGAAATTGCCGGTCAGTCAGGGTCAGTTGATCCTGGGCGAGCAGAAGGTTTTCGCGTGCAATAGCAAGAAGTTCCTGGTTCAGTCGTACCTGGAAATAGGTTTGGGTAACATCGTACACAACACTTTCGAGTACTCGCTGAAGGGTATATTCTGCGGCGCGCTCCTGTTTGAGCGATGCTTGCAGGGATGCGTAGTCACTGAATCCGTTAAACAGATTCAGTGAGGTGGAAAGAGTCAAATCCGCCGATTTCATGGTGGTTTTCTGTACTTCAGCTACAGGGTAGCCTGTGGTATAGGTTCGGCTGAGTGTATAAGGTGCATAGCCAGCCGATACCGAAAGTCGGGGAAGAAAACTGCCGTAACGTCTTAAAACGTCTGAACCCCGCAGTTTCAGGTTTGCGTCTGCCTTTTTGGCTGAAGTGGCATTGCTCAGTGCAATTTCTATACAGTTGGCAAGCGAGAGTGTTTTCTCTACTCTTTCACTGCCGATGACGGTTGATGAGGAAGCAAGAAACAGTGCAGCACTGCAGAAAAATGAGAAAATTCCTGATACTACGTGTCGATTCATAACCATTCAGTGTGCCTGCCATTATCCCGTTCAGTTTAACATACTCCAGTGTACAATATATATCTTGGCCAAATAGTTTCATTTATGGATTCTGTTTTTCTTTGTGCATTTATAGTTGGTCGAGGAGCGCTTCTATCTCCTGCTGGTAGATTTCAGCATTCTGTGGTTTTAATTGTATGAGAATGGTATAGATTTTTATTGCTTTTTTGTACGCACCTTGTGCTGTAAAGAGATGGGCAAGGCTTTCAGTGGGTACGGCAATGGTTGTGTCGTCAGAAAAAGGCTGCTTTTGTTCAAAAATTGACGTGGGATCAGCATTTTCAGAAGTTTTTACCGGTTCAAAGTTCATGAGAGCTGCCGTCAGCTTTTCAAGCTCATCGGTGACAGGGTCGAACAGGGGGGATCGTGCGCTGGCTGTATCGCCCTCGCCTGAAGCCTGAAGTTCAACAAGCTCTTGCCATGCGATCTGGTTTGCCGGGGCGATGGTGCAGCATTTTCGAAAATATTCGCTGGCCAGAGTGTTGTACCTGAGCCCTTTGAGCGCTTTTGCATAGAGCAGGTGAAATAGGTACGAGTCGGCGAACTGATCGGAAAAGGGTTCAAGTTTTTCGATGCCTGCCTGGAATTCTCCTCTCGATATGTCAAGGGAGACTTCTGCAAAAAAAAGATAGGGTTCATTGATCATGGTCGCAGGGTTTCCAGTGCAAGCTGCAGCAATCGCTCTGCAAGTTCAGGAAAAGAGTGTCCGCTTGCAGCCATGAGTCGAGGAAACATGCTGATATCGGTGAAGCCGGGAATGGTATTGACTTCATTGAGGACGATGGTTCCCCTCTTTTCGTCAACAAAAAAGTCTATTCTCGACATACCCCTGCATCCCAGCGCCTTGTATGCCTTGAGTGCAATGCTCCTGACCTCGCTCTGCATTTCGTCGGGAATGCGTGCCGGAATAAACAGTTTTGCACTGTTGTGAATGTATTTATCATGATAGTCATAGAAATCGCTGCCGGGTTCGATTTCGCCGCAAACGGAGACTTCCGGTTCATCATTGCCAAGTACAGCAACCTCAATTTCACGCCCTGTGATTGCTTTTTCAACCACTATTTTTGAGTCGAGTGAACAGGCGCTTTTTAGGGCTGCAGGGAGTTGTTCCCGGTGATGCACCTTTGAGATTCCAATTGAGGAGCCGAGGTTTGCCGGTTTGACAAAAAATGGATAGATAAACTTCTCTTCGATCCGGGAGTGAACTTTTTCCGTATCGGCATGGTACTCGGCACTGAGAAGCGTTATGGATGGAGCAACAGCAATGCCTGCATCTGCAACACAGAGTTTGGTGAGCGCTTTATCCATAGTGAGCGCTGATGCCAGTACACCGCAGCCTGTATAGGGAATGTTGCAGGTATCCAGAAAGCCCTGGATGCGGCCATCTTCTCCATAGGTGCCATGAAGCGTCAGAAATGCCACTTCAATGCCGATAGCCCTGAAATCGAGGTTGAAGGGTTTCTGCTCCGCCTCTTCAACCATCCTGTCAAGCGCCATCGCTGCTGCTTCAGGTGATGAGTTTCTCAAAAGAGCGGAGAGGTCAAGGTTCAGAATGTCGCGGGCAATGCCCTCACAGAGCCAGGTTCCCTGATGTGTAATGTAGAGCGGAATAACCTTGTAACGTTCGGCGCTGATATTGGCTGCTATTGATTTTGCAGAGATGATTGATATTTCGTGTTCGGTTGACCTGCCTCCAAAAATGAGAGCAACTGTAATACGTGGCATGAGTAGGGTAATGACTGTTTGGTAAGGTGATGAAGATTTTATTGAATAAGGTAGCGTTGATCGACAGCGATACATCGGTTTTCGATGACGATAAGTCCTGCATTGCGAGCCTTGTTTGCTGCGCTTTCGTTGGTGATGCCAAGCTGCATCCAGATAACTTTTGCACCGATGGCAATGGCTTCATCAACAATGGGGGGGACATCTGTCGATTTGCGGAAGATGTTGACGATTTCTATTTTTTTGCTTATTTCAGGCGGTATTGCTGAAAGAGAGGGATAACAGCGGAGACCAATAACCTCTTCAATACCGGGATTGACAGGATAGATGGTGTATCCCTGGGCTTTCATGGCGCGCGCAATGCCATTGCTTGGTCGATCAGCTTTTGCGGACAATCCGACGACGGCTATGTGTCGGAATGAGGCAAGAATGTTCTCAACTACTTTTGTTTCCATGAACAGGATCGAGTCGGTGGTTGGCGATGGCATATTTCCCCGCAAAATACCCGTCTCACAGGACACAAACAATGTAAGGGGTAAAAATAATTATTATCTTGGTGCGAATTTGTGGTCGATAGTGCGCAGCGTTTTGTGGAGCACCCTGGAGGGGTTGCAATGGGGAACACTTTTTTTCAAAAGGTTTATTGTCTGGATTCTGGTTTTCATACTGGCGAGGAGAATATGGCCATTGATCGGGAATTGATGGCCTCATTTCTCGATGGTCGGTTTCAGCGGCGCTTCGGTCGCGAAAGTTGTCTCTGGCGCTTTTATGGCTGGAACCCCTGCGCGATTACCATAGGGTACAATCAGGATATTTCGGGTATTGATACCCTCAAATGCCACACTGAAGGTATTGATGTTGTCAGAAGGCCTACCGGTGGCAGAGCGGTGTTTCATGCAGAGGAGTTTACCTACAGTTTTTTTGCAGACTCCGAAGAGCAGAACTCCGGGCTTTATCGGATGGTTCATGCAGTTATCCAGCTTGCTCTTGAAGAGCTTGGGATTCTTGCTGGCTTCTGCCGTTCGACTCTTTCCCGCACACAGGGTGTTGTGGCGCCTGAGGGGGTCAGTTGTTTTACGGCTTCAGCACGGTATGAACTGCAGGTAGGGGGACGGAAACTGGTTGGTTCAGCCCAGCGGCGAAATCGTCACGTCCTTTTGCAGCATGGTTCACTTCCCCTGTCGGCGCGGCATAAGGAGCTTTGCCGCTTTATTGCTCATGCAGACGGGGGTGTTTTTGAGGAGATCAGGGATGCAATGGAGCGAAAAACGACCTCTCTTGAAGAGATTCTTGGCTACGTTCCCGAGTATGGTTCTCTGGTAGAGCTGATGTGCTCTGCTGCCGGGAAGCTGCACGGTGTCGAAGCGGTGAAGCTTCATCCCTGCGATTTATCGGATATATTGGAACATCAGGAAGACTTAATCCATTAAGCAGCAGACACTATGAACAAAAGTGCCCAACAAAAATCGGCTCATGTTACCACCCGAAGGCTGCTCGATATGAAGCATAACGGGGAGAAGATCTCCATGCTTACGGCTTATGATTACACCATGGCGAGAATTCTTGATCGTGCTGGTCTTGATGTTCTTCTGGTCGGCGATTCCGCAAGCAATGTTTTTGCCGGCCATAGTACAACGTTGCCGATTACGATTGAAGAGATGGTCTATCACGCGAAGGCTGTTGTCAGGGGAGTGCACGACGAAAGCGGTCGGGCAATGGTGGTCGTTGATATGCCGTTCATGAGCTATCAGATTTCAGGTGATGAGGCTTTGCGCAATGCGGGAAAGATCATGAAGGAGCATGGGTGTGATGCTCTCAAGCTGGAGGGAGGCAAGATCATTGCCGATACCGTCAAGCGGATTACCGACGTCGGGATTCCCGTCATGGGCCATCTCGGTCTGATGCCGCAATCTATATACAAGTATGGGAGTTACAAGGTCAGGGCCAAGGAAGGGGTGGAAGCAGAGCAGCTCCTTGAGGATGCAAAAATTATCGAAGAGGCGGGAGCGTTTGCCATTGTACTCGAAAAAATTCCATCTGTGCTTGCAGCCGAAGTGACCCGCTCACTGACTATTCCTACCATAGGCATCGGCGCCGGGGTTGCATGTGATGGCCAGGTGCTTGTCATCAACGATATTCTTGGTCTCAACCGCGAGTTCCATCCCCGTTTTGTCCGCCAATACGCCGATTTGAATACGGTTATTGAACACGCCGCCAAGCAATACGTCGAAGACGTCCGCCAGTCAAATTTCCCCTCCCCCGACGAAAGTTATTAAACCCCGTAGGGGCGGGGTCATCCCGCCCCAATCCCATTCCGTTCATCCCGCCCCAATCCCATTCCGTTGATCCCGCCCCAATCCCATTCCGTTGATCCCGCCCCAATTCCATTCCGTCCATCCCGCCCCAATTAACGGAATTTTCATTTTCCCAAATTTATTCCTTGTGATTGATCGCCATAATGTAGAATGGCGGGGTTATCCCCCCCAACTGTCGTCAAACGGGTTGGTATTTTGAATCCGGAATACAACAATTCTGGCAATATATCATTATGGATAACACGTTATTTGCAATGGGAGCGAAATGCAATGCATCTTTCACCTATCATGCAGAGGTGTGCAGTGGCCCACTCAATGCAGAATTGCTAAAAGAGTATAAATTTCATTACCTTAAAATTCTGTGTAGACAGGGGGCTGAAAAAAAGCGGGTTTGCCGGTTTGGTTTATCGGGACTCTGTAATCAGGATTCTGTTTTTGCCGTTTATTGCTCTTGTAACTTGTTATAAAGCGCAATAGTAAAGCTTTTGCTCGCTCTCTGTTATCGTTATAACTTTTTGAAAGTCAAGTTCCCTTAAGGTTCTTTTCTGCCTGTTGCGGATACTCTTTTACTCTTACGATGGATATTCATATATGGATGATGCTGGTAAAAAAAGGTATCAGAAACGCTATCCTCCTTTTCTGAAAAACAGTTCACGAGATCGCTCGCCACTCTTTCCCATTGTGTCGCGATCGTTTGTTCCCTCAGTGTTTACGGTTATGAACATGCTTTCCGGCTATATTGCCATTGTCATGTCGGGAGAGGGGAGTTTTGTTGCGGCATGCTGGTTTATCATTCTGGCGGCTTTTTTTGATACCCTCGATGGTTTTGTGGCCAGGATTACCAACGGTACCTCTGATTTTGGTGTGGAACTCGACTCTCTTTCTGATCTGGTCTCTTTTGGCGCTGCTCCGGCATATTTGGTCTATAAATTCGGACTTGAAGGACTGCCGGGTATTACCGGTATCTGTGTCAGCTCTTTGCTGATGATTGGCAGCGGACTGAGGCTTGCCCGCTTTAATATCACGATGATTGGCTATAACAAAGACTCTTTTTCTGGTCTTCCGACACCCGCCCAGGCGCTGACGATTGCCGGGTTTGTGCTCTGGATGAGTGGCGACCCGATTTTTCCTCCCTCATTGATGCAGTCCTTTCTGGTTGGGCTTTCTGCAGCGCTTGCGCTCCTCATGGTCAGTAAGGTCAATTATGACGCCCTTCCCAAGCCTACTGCAGAATCATTCCGTCAGAAGCCAGTTCAAATGGCGCTCTACATTGTGGCCTTGTTCTGCGTTCTTCTCTTTCATTCAAAAGCTTTTTTTCTTGCCATGTTGTTGTATATTCTGCTCGGTATTGCACGCTCACTCACGCTGTTGTGGCGTCGCCAGTGGCAGACCTGATTTTTTCCATTCAACCATACGCATGATAATGCCCTATACTGCAAAAATAAAGGTTACCCTGCGCCAGTCCATTCTTGATGTTCAGGGTAAAGCTGTCGAGCATGCACTGAAAAATCTTGGTTACCACACCGTGGAATCAGCAAGAATCGGCAAATATATCGAAGTAACCATCAATGAAGAGAGCTTGATGGAGGCTGAACGTATCTGTAACGAAATCAGTCAGAAATTGTTATCGAATCCGGTTATGGAAAATTATTCCTTCGAACTGGAGCAAGTCAATTAAATAGTACTCAATTATGGCTGATGTAACTGTAGGAGTCGTTGTTTTTCCGGGTTCAAACTGTGATCATGATACGGAGTATGCTGTTGGTTCGTTCGACGGCATCAAGCCCGTCATGCTGTGGCATAATGATCATGATCTTCAGGGAGCAAAGGCAATTATTCTGCCTGGCGGCTTTTCCTATGGCGACTACCTTCGGGCTGGCTCAATTGCCCGCTTTTCTCCTATCATGCAGGAGGTGATCGATTTTGCCCGCAAAGGTTTTCCTGTGCTTGGCATCTGCAATGGATTTCAGGTGCTGCTTGAAAGCGGACTGCTTGAAGGCGCTCTTTCGCGGAATCGTGACAAAAAGTTTCTCTGTTGCCAGACCACGCTCAAAGCGGTGAACTGTTCGACCATTTTTACACAGAGATACCAGCCTGATCAACTGCTCAGCATTCCGATTGCACATGGTGAAGGCAACTATTTTGCTCCACCAGAAGTGATCGAAAGCCTTGAGGAGCATGAGCAGATTGTTTTCAGGTATGCCGACGCAGAGGGCAGGGTGACTGATGAGGCGAATCCGAATGGTTCCCTTCGCAATATTGCCGGTATTGTCAATCGCCAGGGCAATGTGCTTGGCCTGATGCCCCATCCCGAAAGGGCCAGCGAAAAGATGCTCGGATCGCTTGACGGAAGAGCGCTCTTTGAATCGCTCTTTCAGCATATTGCTGGAGTTTAGGGGAGGTGTTGCGAGAGAGGCAGAAATATAAAGTGTTTTCCTGGCTGCTCTTTGACTTTGCCAACACTTCCTTCAGCGTGATGATGGTCACCTTTGTCTTTCCGCTGTACTTCAAAAATGTTATCTGCAAAGGGGAACCTTCAGGAGATGCCCTGTGGGGTTTCAGCGTCAGTCTCTCGATGCTGCTGGTTGCCCTGATCTCTCCGGTTCTCGGGGCTGCAGCCGATTATTCCGGAAAACGGAAGCGTTTTCTTCTTTTTTTTACCCTTACCTCGATTGTTGCCACAGCTCTGCTCTCCTTTTCGGGCCCTGGAATGGCTTTGGTAGCTGTTCTGCTCTTCGTTCTTGCCAATATGGGTTTTGAGGGTGGGCTTGTTTTTTATGATTCCTATCTCAAGCAGCTTGCTTCTGCCAAGAGCATCGGAAGGGTTTCAGGGTACGGCTTTGCCATGGGATATCTTGGCGCCCTCTCCATTCTGCTGCTGGTTCAGCCGCTGCTCAGCAAGGGTATTGTTTTGTCCAATATGCCGAATGTACAGTTGAGCTTTTTGGTCGTTGCGATTTTTTTTGCTCTTTTTGCCGCTCCGCTTTTTCTGGTGCTGCGGGATGAAAAAAAAGGGGATAGGCCTGCAATTTCTTTTACTGCTATCCGTTGTTCTCTCAGGGAGGTGAAGTACACCGTTCAGCATATTATGAGCTATCCCGACCTTGCCCGTTTTCTCCTGGCCTACTTTTTCTACAATGATGCTATTTTGACCGTTATCGCCTTTTCGTCGATTTATGCCCAGAACACTCTTGGCTTTACGACTGGAGAGCTGATTCGGTTTTTTATGTTGGTGCAAACGACGGCCATTGCCGGTTCTCTTATTTTTGGTTTTGTGACTGATAAAATCGGGCCGAAACGTACCATTGTCATTACCCTCCTGATTTGGTTTGTTGTGGTTGTTGCGGCTATCTTTGCAGACAGCAAGGAGCTCTTTTTTTATACAGGAATGCTTGCTGGTATGTCAATGGGGTCATCCCAGGCGGCCTCCCGATCCATGATGACCAGGCTGACACCCCAGGAACATGTGACCGAGTTTTTCGGTTTTTATGATGGTACTTTTGGTAAGGCTTCGGCCATAGCGGGGCCTCTTGTTTTTGGATTGGTATCAGCTCAGGCTGGGAGCCAGAAAGCTGCACTTGCCTCTCTGCTGCTTTTTTTTATTCTTGGTTTGCTGCTGATGACGAGGGTCAGATCGGTTGGGAGCGGATCAACCCGTGTAACGTGACGTAATTGGCCTGGCAAAGCATTACCTTGCAGGATTGGGAGGCTTGCCAACAAAAAGAGGGGGAGATGGGAGAGAAGGAAAGAAGAGGGCAAAACCCCAAAACAGAGAGCAACGCTGTCGAATTGGTCTCCTGTATGCGTGTATTTATTCCTTTTTTCTGGAAAAATTTTATTCATGACAGAATTTTTCTTGGCGCTGGTTCGCTTGCATTTCAGACGCTTTTGTCTATTGTGCCAATCCTTGCCGTTATCCTTTCCATTCTGAATGTTTTTGTTGTCTTTACCCCCTTCAAGCGCTCTCTTGAAGATTTTCTTGTCCAGAATTTTATGCCTGGAGCCGGCAATGTGCTCAATCACTATCTGACTGATTTTATTGGCAAGACCGCCAGCGTGCCGATTCTTGGAGGGGTGTTCCTTTTTATCATTGCACTCTTTCTCATCTCAACGGTTGATCATACGCTCAATGAAATATGGGAAGTTCATGCGCCTCGCAAGGCCTTGCAGGGTTTTACCCTCTACTGGACAGTTCTGACGCTTGGGCCGGTACTTATTGGAAGCAGTCTTGCTGCCAGCTCCTATGTCTGGTATATGGTTTTTACCGATGGTCCTCTGCTTGAGCTGAAAACCCGCCTGCTCTCTTTTTTCCCCTTTATTAATTCCGTTGCGGCCTTTTTTCTGCTCTATATGCTGGTACCAAACCGTCGGGTCAGGTTTGTTCATGCCTTTTCCGGTGCGCTGCTTGCTGCGCTTCTTTTTGAACTCTCAAAGAGATGGTTTACTTTCTACATCACGCATATTGCAACGTTTGAACATATTTACGGAGCATTGTCGGTTATTCCGATGCTTTTTTTCTGGGTCTATCTTGGCTGGATTGTGGTGCTGACCGGTGCGGAATTTGTTTTTTGTCTTGGCGCGCTCAAACCAGTTGAGAGGATCGCCGATGTATTCAGCCCCTTGCGTGGAGTGCCCGAGATACTGTCGGTGCTTGCTCATATCTGGAATGGCCAGAAGAGTGGCAATGCCATGAATATGAAAAAAATGTTGAAGGTTATTGAGGGTCTCACTCCCTCCGGTTTAAGAAAGGTTATTGATATCCTGCTGCAGAACGGTCTGCTCCATGTAACTGTAAATGGTGATCTTGCAATCAGTCGCGATCTTTATACCATGACGCTCTACGATCTTTATGCAATAATACCCAGCGGATTCTGGGGTGATGAAAACGGTTTGCTGATTTCAGGAGGTAATAGCGTACATTTAAAAACAATCAGCAAGGGTGTTACGGAGTGTCTGAAAAACAGCATGGATTTGCCCCTTGCCCCTTTGTTAGAGGACATTAATCAACAGCCAGAATGAGTTATCAGGTTATAGCCCGGAAGTATCGTCCGGTAAAATTTGCAGACATTACCGCACAGGAGCATGTTACCCGCACCATACAGAATTCGCTTCGCATGGGCAGGGTTGGTCACGGCTATATTTTTTCGGGGTTACGCGGTGTTGGCAAAACAACAGCGGCAAGGGTTTTTGCCAAAGCGTTGAATTGCCAGAAGATGATGGAAGATGCTGAGTATCTGCAGCAGGTTACCGAGCCTTGCGGAGAGTGTGAAAGCTGCAGGGACTTTGATGCAGGTACCAGTCTCAATATTGCGGAGTTTGATGCCGCATCCAATAACAGTGTCGATGATATCCGTACGTTGCGGGAAAATGTCCGCTACGGGCCACAGAAAGGAACCTATCGGGTCTATATCATTGATGAGGTGCACATGCTCTCCATTGCGGCCTTCAATGCATTTCTGAAAACACTTGAGGAGCCCCCTCCTCACGCTATTTTTATTTTTGCCACTACGGAACTGCACAAAATTCCGGCAACCATTGCTTCCCGCTGTCAGCGGTTCAACTTCAAACGAATTCCGCTGGAGGAGATCCAGAAGCAACTGCAGTTTATTTGTGACGCCGAGCAGATAACGGTTGATGGCGATGCCTTGCAGCTTATCGGGCGTAAGGCGCAGGGTTCCATGCGCGATGCGCAGAGTATTCTTGATCAGGTTATCGCATTTTCAGCCGAGAATGATCATACAGGAAGTATCACCTATTCCGGTGTTGCTGAATTGCTGAACTACATCGATGATGAGCATCTCTTTGAGGTCACTGATGCCGTTGCAGAGCGCAATGCGGTCAAGATGCTTGACGTTGCACAGTTTGTCATCAGGAACGGTTATGACGAACAGGATTTTCTTGAAAAGCTGATTGAGCATTTGCGGAATTTTTTGGTGGTACAGAATCTCAGTTCCACCCGTCTGGTTGAACGCCCCGATGCAATCCGTGAACGTTACCAGCGCGATGCAGGAAATTTCTCTCCTTTTGCGGTTATGCAGATGGTCGATTTTCTTCTGCTGACCCAGAAAGAGCTGAAGTTTCAGTTCGAATACCAGTTCCGTTTTGAGCTTGCGCTGCTCAAGCTGATTGATATTGTGCACCCAGCTCCTGCGGCAGCTTTGCCAGCGGAACCACAGCCTCAACTGCAGGCTCAAAAAAAAAAGCACCTGACAAGCCCCTGAAAAGGCAGCCAGCTCCTGCTGTGTCACTTTCCGTGCCACCAACCTCATCTGCACCTCCGGTGAAGCCCTCAGAAAGTGGAGAGATTGATCTTGGTTCATGGCAAAAAAAGCTCTCAAATTTTGCTTCTAATCCCGAAACGAAGCGGCATCTTGTTTCCGCCTCCTCCGAAATCGTGCGTAACGATGCTGCCGGGGCTCTTGACTCCGTTGCTGATCTTGCAACACTCAGGGTGGAATGGCACCAGTTTCTTGAACATGTAGCCAAAAAAAACCGGAACTTCATGGCAATGCACCTGCAATCCTGCGAGCTTGTTGCATGCAGTGCTGGCGGAGTGCTCGATATCGCCTGTTGCCGAAAATTTTCCTATGAGGAGCTTCAGCAGGAAAGGTCGGTTTTGCAGCAGGAAATTTCAGAATTTTATGCCTTGCCACTCCAGCTTCGTATTCTCTATGATGCCGAAAAAGATGCCTGTACCAGGGAAAAGACGGTGTTTACCCTTTTTCAGGAACTTTCACAGAGCAATGAGGTCATCCGCTTTCTTGTTACCGAGTTTGGAGGAGAGCTTGTCTATTGAGACGACCCCTGCCCCCGGTTTTATAAATGAGAAAAAATTCTTCATATTCATGCTTTTAAGTTTTTACAATTTCACAATACAAAGGACTATAGGAATATTATGAGTAAAGCTGCAGGGAGCACGCAGACTCTGAAAAACCGGTTCCGCTCAGATTATTGCGGATTACTCTGTCCGGAGCGTGAGCATGGCTCCGTCAGGCTTGCCGGCTGGGTTCACAGAAAACGTGATCATGGGGGCCTTATATTTATTGATCTGAGGGATCATACCGGCATCAGCCAGCTTGTTATTCAGCCTGAGCAGCAGGAGCTCTTCGCAAAAGCTGAGCAATTGCATGTGGAATCGGTTATCTGTATTGAGGGTGTTGTGGTTCTTCGCGCTCCGGGAGCCATCAATTCCCGTCTCGCATCCGGCGAGATTGAGGTGGTTGTCAGTCAGATTACGGTCGAAAGTAATGCACATCCATTACCCTTTCCGGTAGCCGACGAGGTGGTGACTTCGGAAGAGCTGCGGCTGAAATACCGTTTCATTGATCTGCGCCGTGAAAAAATTCATGAAAATATCATTTTTCGCAGCCGATTGACTGCTGCTATACGCCGCTATCTTGAAGAACAGGATTTTATCGAAATCCAGACACCGATTCTTACTTCCAGCTCGCCAGAGGGTGCACGCGACTTTCTTGTGCCAAGCCGCCTTCATCCGGGTAAATTCTATGCACTGCCCCAGGCGCCCCAGCAGTTCAAGCAATTGCTCATGGTATCAGGTTTTCCCCGCTACTTCCAGATAGCCCCCTGTTTCCGTGATGAAGATGCCCGTGCTGACCGCAGCCCCGGTGAGTTTTATCAGCTCGATATGGAGATGGCCTTCATTGAGCAGAACGATCTCTTTACGATCCTTGAAGGGATGATTGAGCATCTTACCCGCACCATGTCGCACAAGCGGATCACGCAATTTCCCTTTCCGAGAATCAGTTATAAAGAGGTGATGAACCGCTTCGGTACCGACAAACCCGATTTGCGGATTCCTCTCGAAATCAGCGATGTTACGCCACTCTTTGTTGGTTCAGCCTTCAAAGTCTTTGCAAATAGTACGGTAGAAGGCTCCTGCGTCAAGGCACTTGTTGTCAAGGGTCGCGGCAATGAATCGAGGCTCTTTTACGACAAGGCAGAGAAACGCGCCAAAGAGCTTGGTTCAGGCGGTCTTGCCTATATCCAGTTCAGGGAAGAGGGACCAAAAGGGCCTGTGGTCAAGTTTCTTTCCGAAGCGGATCTTGCTACGCTCAAAGAGCACCTTGGCCTTGAGACCGGTGATGTGGTCTTTTTCGGGGCAGGGAAGTGGGAATCGACCTGCAAGATCATGGGCGGTATGAGAACCTACTTCGGCGATCTCTTTACGCTCGACAAGGATGAACTCTCCTTCTGCTGGATCGTTGATTTTCCCATGTACGAGTACAACGAGGAGGCCAAAAAGATCGACTTTTCACACAACCCCTTCTCCATGCCGCAGGGAGAGATGGAGGCGCTTGAAACCATGCCGCCTCTCGATATTCTTGCCTACCAGTACGATATCGTCTGCAATGGCATTGAGCTGTCAAGCGGCGCCATCCGCAACCACAAGCCGGAGATCATGTACAAGGCTTTTGGTATTGCCGGATACAGCCGCGAAGAGGTTGACGCACGCTTTGGTCACATGATCGAAGCCTTCAAGCTTGGCGCACCACCGCACGGAGGAATTGCTCCCGGTCTCGATCGCCTCGTCATGATCCTCTGCGACGAGCAGAACATCCGTGAGGTCATCGCCTTCCCAATGAACCAGCAGGCGCAGGATCTCATGATGGGCTCACCATCAGAGGTGACGCCCGTTCAGCTCAAGGAGCTGCATCTGAAGGTGGAGTTACCGAAAAAATGATTGACCGTTGACGATGGATAATTGACAACGAAAATGTGGTGATGGCAGGTTGGAGGGGAGTCTCTGTATTGGGACGATCCCTCCAGCCTTTTCGTTTTGTGTCTGTGGTTATCTTTACGAATCGAAGGATGTCCTTTCCGCCAAAGGCCATTATAACGACAAATAACCCGTTATAACAGATCAAGTAAACCACTGCATTGACTGCTTGTAAGATTTACAGTAAAATAATCTAATGTATAAGGATACGTGGAGAGTATCAAAATATGAATGATCACCCAAATAATCCACTGCATGGATTAACTCTTGAAAAAATACTCTGTGATCTGGTAAATCATTATGGCTGGGAAGAACTCTATAAAATGATAGAAATTCGTTGTTTTTATAATGATCCAAGTATTAAATCGAGTTTGAAATTCTTGCGAAAAACAAACTGGGCAAGGGAAAAAATTGAAGAAATATATATTGACTTGATTGCTCAAGAAAAGAAAGAACTGTAAGGGTAAGCGTTGCGATTGAAGCAAATATCAAGCATCGATACCATTGCCTTTCTGAAACTCATCAACTTGGGCAAGAACGAGATTTCCGAAGGGAAATTTCAGAATGCTGAGGTTTTTTTTTAAGCCCAGCACCCAATACCCCTCAGTAATAATATTCCGGCGTCAGCTTGCTGGTGAAGCGGTTCATAGCGTAGTTGGCGAGCCAGACCCAGTTGAGCGGTTTGCCTGCCATGCGCTGCATGATGGCGCCTCCCTTGTAGACCTCTTTCTGGAGCTTGACAAAGTTTGAGAGCATTTTTTCGCCAGTCATGTTGGTTGGCTCGAACATGTAGTGGTAGGTGTCGTACTTGTCCCAGTCGAAATGGCGGATGCGGGGCTTCATTTCATCGAAATAGGGTGTTCCGGGGAAGGGGGTGACCAGTGAAAATACCGGAAACTCGATCTTGTTTTTCATGATGAAGTCGTAGGTGAGCTGGAAGCTCTCTTCGGTGTCGTTGTCGAAACCGAACATGAAGTATCCCTGGATGGCAATTTTGTTTTTATGGAGATTGCTTACAACCTGTTCATAGTTGCTGAGACGGTTGGAGCCCTTGTGGAGGGTTTTCAGGGTTTCCGGATTGAGCGATTCAAACCCGATGCTGAGCAGATCGCAGCCGGAGCGGCCAGCAAGTTCGGCAACTTCGGGTTTGTCGAGAAAGTTCATGGAGATATTGGCGTTCCAGTGTACGCCAAGCTTGGCCATCTCTTCAAGCAGGGTCATGAAATACTTGGGACGGAAACTGATGTTGTCGTCCATGAAGGAAAAATTGACATTTTTCTTCCCAACCCGCTCCTGATGGTAACGCATCTCATCGAGTACCAGGTCAAGCTCGCGGTAGCGGTAGTTCTTGCCGTAAATGGTTGGTGTTGTGCAGAAGTTGCACCCGACAGGGCAACCCTTTGTTGCAAGCAGGGGAATGCGTGAGCTGTATTTTTTCGAGCTTTTTGATGAAAGGGCATAGCTGAAATCGGGGCGGTGCATGTCGCTCATCGACTTTAGCTCCTTTGCCCGGTATACCTGCTGCATTTTGCCTTTCAGCACATCAGTGGCAAGTTCTGTCCAGATGGACTCAATTTCACCGTAGACCACGCTGGTGCAGTGCAGGGAGGCCTCTTCGTTCAGCATGGTGGGATGGACTCCGCCGAGGATAACGGTTTTGCCCTGTTTTAATGCCCTGTCGCCGATCCGGTAGGCTTGTGATGCGTTGAGTGTTCGCGAGGTGATGGCTATGACATCAAATCCGGAAAAATCTTCAGGAATCTTGTCTCCAAGCCGCTCATCGATAAAGGTGACGTCAAAGAGCGTTCCGACGATGGTGGCAACCATAATCAGGTTTAACGGCATACTGACCGTACCGGAATCGACCATCATGCTGGTGTTGCTTACCGGCTGGATGAGAAGCCATTTCTTGCGTGATTTTTGCTGTGCAGCAAGCTGGTGGAGAAGTTCCTCGGAACTATTTGAGGCGGTGTCGAGCGGCGAGACGAGAGTTTCTGATTGTATGATTTGCATACCCTGAAATCTGCAATAAATGTGAAAAACTTCTACGACTGTGAAAAATTTCTACGCTGAATGAAATAAATGTATTAAAAAAATAGCAAGAGTCACTATTTATTGAGGGAGCGGAGCTTTTTTCAGGACAGCAACGGTAAAGCGGCTGACGCAGGTAAGTTTACCCTCCTCATTTTTTACTCTGATATCCCATACCTGTGAGCTTTTTCCAAGATGCAGGGGAGTTGCCGTAGCGTAGACAAAACCGCTCCTGACCGGACGGATATGGTTTGCATTGATCTCTTGACCGACAATGTAAAAAGAGTTACGGTCAACGCAGTAAGAGGCGGCAATGCTTCCGACGGTTTCAGCCAGAGCCAGTGAGGCTCCCCCGTGAAGAATTCCGATACGCTGTATGGTACGATGATCGACGGGCATTTTTGCCGTCATGAAGTCAGGTCCGATTTCGGTCATTTCAATACCGAGGTGGCGGGCCATCTGGCCATCAATGATTTGTGTGGTATTGATCTCTTCAACAGTTACCGGACCAAAAAAAACAGAGGATTGAGTCATAATTGGTACACTGGAAAAAGAGATTAAATATTGCCCACTGACTTTGAGCGGGTGACGAGATTCGAACTCGCGACATTTTGCTTGGGAAGCAAACACTCTACCAACTGAGTTACACCCGCTTTACAGTGGTGGTGAGAGAGGGAGTTGAACCCTCGACCTCAGGGTTATGAATCCTGTGCTCTAACCAACTGAGCTACCTCACCATTTTACCGGCTGAAAATATACTATAGGCTTCAGGAATAAACAAGCCGAGATGATGTTTTATTTGTTCTTTTTTTGCGGTGTTAACTCCGTGTTGAAATCTGGCTGAATATCGCCTCGGCAACGGGAATATCTTCCGGTGTCGTAATTTTGATATTGTGATAGCCGGTTTCAAAAATTTTTACGGGTTGTTCAGGAAAAAAACGCTCGACCAGCGCAGCGTCATCGGTTGCATACCACCCTTCCAGTTCTGCCTGCTCATGCGCCTGGATCAAGAGGTTGCTTTGAAAACCCTGGGGAGTTTGTACCTGGAGAAGTTTGCTGCGGTCAAGGGTTTCACCAAAAAACTCCGGATTCTCCCCGACATACTTGATCGTGTCTTTTGGCCTGTTTGCCGGAACACAGGCGCCATACTGCATGGAGAGGCGCGCAATTTCATCAATCTCTTCAGAACGAATAAAGGGGCGTGCACCATCATGAACCAGAATGATCTCTGCAGAAGCACCTGTCAGGCGTTTTTCTTCCTCAATGGCACGGATGCAGTTGTAAACGGAATCCTGTCGCTCTTTTCCGCCCTCGATAATGGCTTTCAGCTTACTGAAACCCGAGGCAGCAGCAAGTTCTTCGAGTATGCTCCTGTTCTCCAGCCTGGTGGCAATATAGATGGCTTTAACCGAAGAGGCCATCTGAAAAGCCTTCAGGGTATGGTAGATAACCGGAAACCCTCCGACTTCAAGTAACTGTTTGCTCTCACCCTCCCTGAGCTGCATCCGTTTTCCGATACCGCTTGCGGCTATAATGGCTGTTGCTTGCATAAAAGGTCAAGTACTTTCACTGGTTAATGAATGAACATGGCATCTCCATAGGCCAGAAACTGGTAGTCCTCCTTGAGCGCGGTTTTATAGGCTTCCATCAGGAGGCGGTGTTCTGCAAAAGCGCTTACCGTCATCAGCAGTGTGGTTTCAGGTTGCTGGAAATTGGTCAAAAGCGCATCGGTTACCTTGAACTGGTAAGGGGGATAGATGAACTTGTCGGTCCAACCCCTTCCAAACTTGATCTTCCCGTCAACCGTAGCATTGGCTTCAAGCACTCGGCATGTTGTTGTTCCAACAGCAATAACCCGTCCTGTTTTGTTGACCTTGGTTTCATTGATCTCCATGGCCGTTTGATAGGGGATATTAAAGTATTCAGAATCCATCTTGTGCTTGGAGACATCCTCAACCTCAATAGCATTAAAGGTGCTCAAACTCGGATGGAGGGTGATCGGCAGGATTTTTACCCCTATTTTCTGGATTTTTTGCAGGATAGGCATGGTGAAATGCAGTCCGGCCATTGGAGCTACAACAGCGCCGGTCTCGGAGGCGTAGACGGTCTGATAGTTTTCCTTGTCTGATTCACGGGGTGGACGGGTGAAGTAGGGGGGCAGGGGAATATTGCCGATGCGTTCGACGAGACTGAAAACATCGATGTCTGGATTGAGGAACCTGATGGTTCTTCCCCGTGAAGTGGTGTTGTCAACAACTTCAGCAACCACATCCTCCTCAAAGTAGATCTTGTTGCCAACTCTTACTTTGCGTGCAGGATCAACCAGAACATCCCACAATCCAGCCTCTTTATTGAGCACTCTGAGCAGGAAGACTTCAATTTTTGCATCAGTCTTCTCTTTCTGACCAAAGATTTTTGCGGGGAAGACCCTGCTGTTATTCAACACAAGCAGATCCCCTTTTTTAAAATAGGAGACGATATCTTCGAAGACTTTATGCTCGATGTCTTTTTTTCGCCGGTTCAGTACCATCATTTTGCACTTCCCTCTCGGCGAAGCAGGTTCATCGGCTATTTTTGTTTTGGGCAGGGTATATCGAAAGTTGGACAGGCGCATAGGATCTTCAATAGGTCAAAAACAGTGTGAGACTTCAAATTTGAATATAAAGCAGAAAGCTGGCCTTGATACCAGCTTTCTGCTTTTTTTATTCTTTTTTTGCTCAAGCGGAGTGGTATGCAACTCCTTTCCTGAGGGTGATATGCTGTCCGGCAATACATGCGAGGGCTTCATCTCCCTCGGCTTCGACCAGCGTGACAACGATATCATTCGGTGCAATGGTCATGATATAGCGATTTTTCCTGAAACAGACGCTTAGTGAAAGCTTTTTCCACTGCTCAGGCAGGTTTGGATGCACATTGAGTTTTTCGTTATAGAATGAAATACCGGCAAAATAACGAATAACAGTGTCGAGCGTTCCAGCCATGACGCCACAGTGAATGCCCTCTTGGGTTGTGCCGCCCTGGGTATCCTGAATATCGCTCTTGAGGGCTTCGGAGAACCATTTCCATGCCATTTCATGACCATCTTCCAGATAGCTTGAGATGATGCTGTGAACCACCTTGCTCAAGGTTGAACCATGACTTGTCCGTGGTTCATAATAGGCATAATTGTTTCTGACAAAGGTCAGGGCATCGGGTACCGTATACCCGATTTTTTCGAGCAACTCGGCTACCTCACCGGGTGAGAGCGTATAAAAGGTCATCAAAACATCAGGTTGTTTGGCAACCTTGTACAGATCGGGCGAATCACCCTCGGCTTTCAGTATCCTGTCCATACGGTGGATGTTGCCGTACCGTGAGCGGTAGTGACGCCAGTCAAGCTCTTTAAGGCTCTTGTATCCTTCAAACTGCTCCAGTACACCATCCTGATCAATCAGGATATTCATGTGGCTGCTGATTTCCCGCCATTTCTTCAGCTCATCAAGGTCAAGATCAATCTTCGACATCAATCCTTCAAGCACAAGAGGATCAATTTTATCACCGATTTCAGCGGCTTTGTCGAAGAGCCAGATCGCCATGATGTTGGTGTAGGCATTGTCTTTCAGTCCCTCTTTGCCACTATCGGGCAGCGCTTCATGAAATTCATCAGGCCCCATTACCCCTTCAATATGGTACTTGCCGCTCTCGGTCGAATATGAGGCAATCGAAGCCCAGAAACGAGCAATTTCAAACATCAGTTCAGCGCCATACTCATTGAGGAACTGCGTGTCGTCGGTGTCATAGATGTAGCGCCAGACATTGTAGAAGACCGCAATAGAAACATGTCGCTGCAGACGGCTGAGGTCAGGACCCCAGCTACCGCTCTTCGGGTTAAAATGGATGATCTGCGTATCTTCGCGGCCATCATCGGCAGTCTGCCATGGGAACATTGCTCCCTTGTAGCCATTTTCACTCGCATACTCCCTTGCTGCATCAAGCCGATTGTATCGGTAGAGCAGAAGAGCCTTTGAGATCTCGGGGAAGTGGCGGTTGAAAAAGGGCAGAATAAAGATCTCATCCCAGAAAATATGTCCACGGTAGGCCTCACCGTTCAGTCCACGGGCCGGCATACCGGCATCAATGGAGGGATTGTGCGGCGAAGCGGTGCACATCATGTGATAGGTGTGCAGGCGGAGCAATTTCTGGCTGTAGCGGTCGCCCTCAATAACCAGATCAGCCTTTTTCCATATTTTCTCCCAGGCATCATTATGCGCCTTGAAGAGCGAATCGAAAGAATCTTCGCTTTGCAGGGAAAGGCGGGTGGCTTTCAGTGGATCGACACTTTTTGCATCAAGAGAGGTATGAATGGCGGCCAGTTTTTCAATGGTGCAGCCTTTGTTCGGATTGAGCGAGAGTTTGAAGAGCTCTCCGATGTAGCGATTGTTGTTCAATGTTACCCTTTCGACAACCGCAGGCTTGCCATGGCATAAAATTCTCGTTTTTGTGCCGGTCACAATATCGTAATGCGATACATTGGTGCGTACATGAAGCAGCATGAGCTGATCTTCCGAGAGACTTTCCACCTGCTCCAGATGATCGTTTGTCAGCTCATTGTATCGCGCAACATTCTTGTTCTTAATCCTTCCGTCAATTGCTGAGCGGAACTCTATTTCCGCACTGTAATTGACCGGTTTCAGGGTGAACTTGAGCGCGCAGCGGTGCGGATCGTCCATGCTCGCAAATCGGCGACTGCTGATGCTTGTTATTCTTCCAAGGTTGTCCTGAATGACGAGATCCCGTTCCATGAGGCCGTTGCGCAGACTCATGTTCTGGCGATAGCTGAGTATCTTTTGCCCCAATGGTTCAATGAACTCTCCACCCCCTATCCTGAATTCGATGGGAAGCCAATTTGGGGTATTGACAAAATCATTGTTGAAAACGGTTTGACCATGAACCTCCGAGGGTACCCTGTTGAAAATTCCGGCAATGTAGGTGCCGGGATAGTGATGGTTGGTACAGGAAGAGCTTTCATAGGCTCCTCTTACGCCAAGGTAGCCATTGCCGCACGAGGTCAGTGTCTCACGAAGTTTTTCATCTTTGGCAGAATAATCGGTATAGGTCAGGTTCCACCCGTCAAACTCAAGTCCCTTCTTGAACCAGCGCTCAATCTCTTCATAGGTGATTTCGCCAAGGTCACTGACAACAATATCAGCGCCCTGCTCCTTCAGTTTCGATCCTTCGATGTCACGGGCAATACCGAGCACCAGACCGAAATTGCCTCGGGAGCCAGCCTGAACGCCGGAAATGGCATCCTCAACAACCACACATTCGTGTGGTTCCAGACCGAGGTTTTTGGCCGCCATGATAAAAATATCAGGATTGGGCTTTCCCTTCAGGCCGAGCTGAATGGAGACCTCTCCATCCACACGGGTCTCAAAAAGATGTTCAAGTTTGGCAAGCTTCAGGATGAGCTGGCAGTTGCAGCTTGATGAAGCGATACCAATTTTAATCCCCTTTGAGATGAGGACGTGGATCAGGTCAATTGATGAGGTATAGACCTCAGGCCCTTCCTTGATGAGAATTTCGGTGAAAAGGCTGTTTTTGCGGTTGCCAAGACCGCAGACGGTATCTTTTTCCGGGATATCGTCCAGTTCGCCATAAGGGAGCTCAATGTCACGTGAAGCGAGAAAGCTTTTGACTCCCTCCATTCTTGGTTTGCCGTCTACATACTTGTGATAGTCGTGGGCCGGGTCGAAAGGGAAGTACGTTTCGTCGTTTAATTCCGCATAATTTTTGAGGAAGTAATTAAACATCGATTCCCATGCAAGGCTGTGTACTTTTGCCGTGCCAGTGATCACCCCATCAAGATCGAAAATTGCGCCTTTGAAGATGTTGCTCATACCATTAAAAAATTATCATGTTGTGTATCGTATTACAGGGAAAGCAGTCCAAGGATGGTGAGGAGGATGTCGGGGTAAGGTACCGTATAGCTGTTCGGGCAGATCTCCCGGATCTGCTGTTTCAGCTTCTCATCCCTCGTTACAAAAATTGCACAAACATCATCAAACATTTCAACAGCTTTTTTCAGCATGGGAATGTCGGAAGGGGTATCGCCACAAACAAGGGTTGACCCTTTTGTTTCGCCCATTCCCAGTTTGCTGCAGATAAAGGAAAGTCCGTCACCTTTGTCAAAATCCTTGATGGGCGATTCGCTGGAATCAACATCAATTGTCAAAATGATTTCGATGTCAAGGCCAGTATCTTCAATCCTGAAGTTACGACCGCTCGGGTCAATTTCACGGACAATCCCTTTTACCTTCTCAAGAAAAGCGGCAGACTCGTCATCCTTGATCGAGTGGCTGATATCCTGGCGGGCAACGGTGGTCTGGCCAAACTTGATCTGCAGGGCAGAACCGATGAAGTTAAATTTCTCGAAATCCTGTTCCTGAAGGAGCACGAGCATTCGATCGTTCAATAAATTGATCAATCGCTGCTTTCGTTCTTCAATGGGGAAACTGTTGAATTCACCATCGAGATCAATGAACTCCCTGCCTTTCGAACCGGCGTAAATAAACGTGTTACTTGGATTGATTGAAACATTCAGGATGCCAAAATCTTTCAGGGGAGCAGAGGTGATGATGATGGGGTAGTTACAGCGGTTTTTGGCAAATCGGGTGAGGAACACCGAGTTATAGATGGGCTGTACCGATGAGCGATACCGTCCGCAGTAGTTGTTGGTTGTTCCGTCACGGTCAGTGATAAAGGCGTCAAAGTGCTTTCCCTTGAGCATGGCAACTCCCTTGTTGACATAGTCCCGGAAATCGGGAATAAATTTTGCAAGGTAGTCGATGAACTTGTCCTCACCATATTCCAGATAGTAGATATCTTTCTGGAGCTCCCGTATCTCATAGGTCAGATCCACATGAATCTGTTTCAGTCCGTCAAGCCGCAGGAGCCGATACCCGGTATCGTCATCAATATAGATGGTTTCAAGCGAGTAAAGTGCATTTTTCAGCGACTCTACACATGCCTGCCCCACAACCCTCTGCTTGATAATGTTATTGACTACCGGAGCCCGAAGTTCACGGGTTTCTGCCTTGAGTTGGTAGAGTTCTTTCAGGGTTCGGATATCCTGTAACGAGATCGAGGTGGCAAAGGTGTTCAGTTGACGCTCTTTAAGAATACTCTCGTGCATGTGTGACCGATAAGGGAGTGATGGTGGTGTAAAATGTACCGCAATCTAATCAAATTCTTTCAGAATCCGGTAGAAAACTTTCACAATAAACCGGTTCTTTTTACCTCTCTGGATGTAACGGGGTATTTTTGATTCATACAGGGTTCAGAAAGGAGGGAAAGCGCTCCCCGAGAAGAGCAAGGATCTTGCCGTGAATGACCGCTACTGGGTCAAGAGCGTTTAATTGGACAAAACGCCGGTTTTCGAGTTGTTTAATGTCGAGGTAGCCACGCCGTACATTGCGGTAAAATTCAAGACCCGAACGCTCCATACGGTCAAGCTCCTCGCCCTCAAAAGCCAGAGGGATAGAGGTTTTTGAATATTTTCTCTTCAGAGCCTCTTCAGGCTCCAGATCAAGATAGAAGGTGATATCAGGAGTAATGCCGCAGGTCGAAATTGCGATGATGGAGCGGAGCAACTCCATGTCGATACCACGGCCATATCCCTGATAGGCGGTCGTAGAGTCAAAAAAACGGTCAAGAATAATTGTTTTTCCACTGGCAAGGGCTGGCCGGATAACCTCCTGAACCAGTTCCGCCCTCGATGCTGAAAAAAGAAGCAGCTCACCCACCGGGGTAATTCCATGAGAGCTTTCAAGCAGGATCTGACGAATTTTTTCGGCTACGGTGGTGCCGCCAGGTTCTCTCAAAACAACAGCCTCAATTCCCTGGAGGCCAAGGGCATGGACAAGCTCTTTTATCTGGGTTGATTTGCCTGCGCCATCGATTCCTTCAAAGGTTATCAGCATAAAGTGTTGCAAAGAAGTTGCATTCGTTTCAAAAATGTACCGGAAGACGCCATCATTTCAATGGGGCTGACCTGTCGGGCGGATCAGGATTTCATTGACATCAACATGCGCGGGCTGACTGACGGCATACATGACTGCGCGGGCAATATCATCCGGCTGAAGTTCTGCGGTGCAGGGTTTTTGCAGAGCCTCCCAGAAAGGGGTATCGACAACTCCGGGTTCAACAAGGGTGACGCGCACCCCGGTTTCCGCCATCTCATTGCGGATAGCCTGTGCCATGCCGGTGATAGCCCATTTTGTTGCTGAATAGAGGTTCCTGATGGAGGTGATACGTCCCACTACAGAGCCGGTAATCAGCAGGTGACCCCTGTTTTTTACCAGTTCAGGAAGGGTCAGCCGAGCCGTGGCTGCAGCGCCATAGACATTGACCATCACCATCTCTTTCCACTCTTCAGGCTTATCCTCTCCGCCATAAAAGGTTGAGCCCTTCGAAAAGCCAGCGTTTGCAAAAACCACATCAATTCGTCCGAAGTGTTTCAGGGTCGTTTCTACCATTGTTTGCTGCGACTGCCAGTTTGCAACATCACAGGTTATGGCAAGAGCCCTCTCAGGGCCCAGTTCTGCCTGCAATCGTTCAAGCTTTTCGGTAGAACGGGCGACAAGCGCCACCTTGAATCCCGCTTCCACAGCACGCCTTGCTGTTGCTTCACCGATACCGGTTGATGCCCCGGTAATAAGAAATACCTTGTTTTTCATCGTGCTGTTTTGACTCAGGGTTTGATGGCGTTCAGGGCGCTGTGTTTGCGTCCATAAAAAAAGTAGATCACAAATCCGAGAAGCAGCCAGACAATCAGCCTCAGCCAGTTCTCCGCAGGGAGGGAAAACATCAGCAGAAGGCAGGTGAAAATGCCCGCAAGAGGCACAAAGGGTACCAAGGGCGCTTTGAAAGGGCGCTCAGCTTCAGGGTTTGTTTTTCTCATGATCAGTACAGCGCTGCAGACGACAACAAAGGCAAAGAGCGTGCCGATATTGACCAGCTCGGCAAGCAGGCGCAAAGGGAGTAATCCGCCCAGCAAGGCGACAAAAAAACCGGTCAGGATAGTTGATTTCCAGGGCGTCCTGAATTTTTCATGAATAGAGGCGAAAAATGATTTCGGCAACAACCCGTCACGTGCCATGGCAAGAAAAATCCTCGGCTGGCTGAGCATCATGACCAGCAAGACCGATGTGATGCCGGTGATGGCCCCCAGCGAAATAAGCAATTGCGCCCAGCCGATTCCAACCTGCATGAAAGCATTGGAGACAGGAGCATCAATACTGATCTGGTTGTAGGGAACCATGCCGGTCACGACTGCGGCTACGGCAATATAGAGGATCGAGCAGATGACCAGCGAGCTGATAATGGCTATCGGAATATCGCGCTGGGGATTTCTTGCCTCCTCGGCATGGGTTGAAATGGCATCGAAGCCAATATAGGCGAAAAAAATCATGGCAGCCCCGGCAAGCACCCCTACAGGTGCGCCCCCAAGACCTGGTTCACCAAGAACGGTATGGCCGAAAACACTCAGTCCTGAATAGCCGAAAGGGGCAAAGGGTGTCCAGTTTGCAGGATTGACGTACCTTGCACCAAGCACGATTACCAGCAGCACAATAGCCACCTTCACAAGAACCATCCCGGCATTGAAGCGGGCGCTCTCCTTTATTCCCTTGACAAGTACCACCGTAACGGCAAGGGCGATGAGTACTGCAGGCAGATCAAACCAGGCTCCGGTCAGGCTCATCAGACCGGTATCCGGGTCGAAGTCGAGCGGCGCATTGGAGAAGAGTTTGGGAATACCGATACCGAATATCCCGATGAAATCCTGAAAGTACTTCGACCATCCATGCGCAACCGTTGCCGAAGCTACGCCATATTCAAGAATCAGATCCCAGCCGATTATCCAGGCAAAGAGCTCGCCAAGGGTAGCATAGGCGTAGGTATATGCCGAACCCGCAACCGGCACCATCGAGGCAAATTCTGCATAACAGAGCGCGGCAAAAATACAGGCAAGGGCTGCAATTGCAAAAGAGAGTGTGACCGCCGGACCAGCCTTGTCGTGAGCAGCGACACCGATAAGCACAAAGATACCGGTTCCAATGATGGCGCCAACACCAAGCCCGGTCAGGGCAACCGGCCCCAGAATCCTGTTCAGCCGATGTTCGCCATCCATCTCTCCCAGCAGCAGTGAAAGCGGCTTTTTCCTGAAACTGTTTTTCAAAGGTATTTTGGTAAGTGGTTGGTTATGCTCTTCGCTTTTACAAAAACAGCTATCCCGCTTACGAATTACGGCGGTTCATGATCGTGAGAAAATAGACCAACTGCATGATAGCCTGCGCCGCAGCGGCAACATAGGTGAGTGCAGCCGCATCCAGCACCGCATTGACTCCCTGCATCTCAGCGGGCGATACAATTCCCTGCGAGACAAGCAGCTCTTTCGCACGTCGGCTTGCATCGAACTCAACCGGAAGGGTTACCAGTGCAAAGAGGGCTGTAGCGCCAAAGAGGATGATACCCGCCCAGGCAAGTGTTGTTCCTATGGTTCCGGCAAGAAACATACCGGCCATAAAAATAATGGGGCCAAGGTTGCTTCCGATAGAGACTGCAGGCACCATGATCGAGCGCAACTGCAGTGGCAGATATCCCGTTTTATCCTGCAGGGCATGGCCCGCTTCATGAGCGGCAACACCAACAGAGGCAATGCTCGGAAGACGGTACACCTCGTCACTCAGGCGAAGCGCCTTGTGGTGAGGGTCGTAGTGGTCGGAAAGCATTCCATGAGCCGTTTCAATGGTCACATTTCCAAGTCCGCCACGCTGAAGAATGCGCCGGGCTGCTTCTGCGCCGTTGATGCCACTCTGGGTTCTTACCTGTGAATACTTTTTAAAAGCAGACTTTACCTTGAATTGAGCCCACAAACCAAGAAGCATGGGGGGCAGGGCAAAAACAAAATACAAAGGATCAAAATACATGGAATTCAATGATTATCGTTGTGTCAAGTATACGTAACAATGGTTTACATCGGATGCATGAAAACAATGAAACCTATGCATAAGTTTCATGAATAGCAAGAGGTAAGAGCGCGGTTTGACGTATTGCCATTACCGCAAGGATTCCAGGCCGCCCGGTGCCTGCTCCTTATGCCGTTGCGTTGCGATTTGTTCGCTCTCTTCTGCTCATGACCGGGCTTTCCATTTCAGATTTCATGCGCGACGCAAAGGTAAAAACAAGAGGGGCCGTCGCAGGTAATTCGCTCTTGCCCCTCTTGTTAAAGCCACTCTTGATGGAGTTGTAATTCTACACCTTACCCGATTTGCACTTTACGCTTCGTTGCCTCGCATTCGAGTTGAGGAATCTGGCTGTATTTTCCTTTCTTTAGGTCTGCCCGGACTTTGGTAAGTAAATCTGCCCGAGAGAGAGAGTTCTTGCAGGCATTCATCTCCTTGCAGAAATAGTAGGTGAAGGCACCATGCCAACTGCCACCAATTTTGGCATCAGCACTGGTCTGGTCGGCACGGCAGCCAGCCCAAAGGATGTTATGAACCATCCCTTTTTCAAGCATTCCATGACGAAGTCCGCGAGAACGCTTGCTCTCCACCTCTTCGAATGCCTCCAGAGAAGGAGGTGGCAAGTAACGCGGTGTGCGATCGAGCAGCATGTCAATGGCCTTCAAACCGGTTCCACTGTGGCAGGTATCGAGATAGACCTCCAAAAGCACATTGGCTGGCAATTGAATAAAAAGATCACGCAGTTCATCATCGAGGATGACGTGATTTGCATCCCACTGGCCGCCAGCCTGAGCAAGGTCGTGAGGACAGAATGCCTCGTCGGCACGATCCGGTTCATCACCGCTCAGGTCAGGAACCTGTGTACCATGGCTTGAGAGGCTGAACACCAGATAGGAGTACTTTCCCGCCTTTGCACCATCAACCATAGCCTTAAGGTTACTAATGATGGTGGCTTTCGTTGCCTGGGCGTCGGTCAGCACGGTAATGTCGCTGCCCTGAAAACCAAGTAGTTTCTGCAGCAACGCCGACATATCATGAGCGTCGTTCACACAACCCTGCAATGCAGCGCTTGGATAGTTCTTGAAGTTGTTAATTCCAACACACAAAGCTTTTTTGCTTGTAGCCATGATTATGCTCCTGTTTAATGGACTCTATCTTTTCTTCCTGGTGTAAGTTGCCGCGCCTGATCATTATCGGCAATCCACAGGGAAGTTACAGAAATTATAACCCAAACAAGAAGAGAGAGCGTGCCCTGAAACAGCTTTTATAATTTCGGGGAAGCCTTTTCACTCGCACTGCAAACACCCTCCGCTCTCCAGCAGAAGGGCAAGATCATCAGCATCATCTTTCATCTGCCAACAATCAAGGAGCGCATCAGTGGACCAATCAGGGTTCATACCGGCTCAGGAGGCTTCCGGCGACTCTGGTACTGCGGTGAGTTGATGATGCCAGCCTGCAACGCAAGAAAGAGGTTTTAAGGGCATGAATGTTCTTGTTTGAGTGAAGGCGCAACCCGGGAGTAAGTTATAAGCTGTGTTGGAGAGTGACAAAATCAATATATTCTTGATGGAGAGGAGGGATGCGTGGATTGGACATTGATAGAGAAAATCAGGGATCTTGGACTAAAATCATAACAATTTCAGGAATAACATGTTGCCGGAGATGTTTTTATGGAACTCCATATAAGTGATGAAAAAAACAAAAGAACTTCTTTCCGAGGTTGTAGTAGAGCTTTTAAAGACAAAGAAAAACTAGTTGTATGATGTTATAATAGAAGCTTTAGAGGATGTTGGTTTGGCAAATGCCATCGCTGAAGGGAGGAAGAATGAATTTGTATCAGAGGATGAAATTTTTTCCATTCTTGATGGCAATTCGAAGTGAATATTATCTTCGACACCTTTTATCGTATCCGTGCAGGGGATTACAGAATAGGGATAGAATACGCTGCCGACAAACTTGTTTTTACCCGTATTTTGCACAGGAAAGACATTTATAAAAATTTCCCATAACAGGCAAATTGCTGGAGTGGATTCTTGAAGTGCTTGAGGCGTTGCTTTGGGAAAATCCCTGACGAAATCATGAAGCGGGCATTCGGGAAGCGCCAGATGCTGCTTGTGCACTACACCGGCAAGCCGCTCATCGATAACTATCACGTCTACCAGCACCTGATGGACTACTGGACAGAGACCATGCAGGACGACTGCTACCTCATCGCCGCCGATGGATGGAAGGCTGAAACTGCCCGGGTTCTGGTGAAGAACAGCAAAGGGAAAGAGGTTGACAAGGGGTGGGCCTGCGAACTCGTGCCCAAACCCCTCATTGTTGCCCGCTACTTTGCCAGATTTCAGGAAGCCATCACCGGGCTTGAGGCTGAACTGGAAAGCCTCACCGCACGCATAAGCGAGCTTGAGGAGGAACAGGGCGGGGAAGAGGGAGCTTTTACGGGATTGGACAAGGTGAACAAGGCAAATGTCGCTGCCCCCCTGAAAGAGATCAAAGGGGAGAAGGATGCCAAAGAGGAGGCCGATATCCTCCGTCAGTGGTTGAAACTTTCAGGAGAAGAAGCAGATATGAAGAAAATGCTCAAGGAGGCTGAAGCCAACCTTGACGCGCTCGCTTATGCCAAATATCCAAAGCTGAGCGAAGAGGAGGTAAAAACGCTGGTTGTTGACGACAAATGGCTTGCCACAATCGCCGCAGCCATTCACGGCGAAATGGATCGCATCAGCCAGAACCTCACCCGCCGGGTAAAGGAACTTGCCGAACGCTACGAAACGCCCCTGCCAGAAGTTAACAGCAAGGTTGCCGAGCTGGAGGCAAGGGTGACTGCGCATCTTAAACGGATGGGGATGGAGGTATGAGCACATCAACAAAAATTTTATCAACCCCCAAAAAAAAGTTTTTTATGACAATTGCTGAATTAAAAGTAAAACCATTTGCAGAAAGATTGCAGCTTATGGAAGACTTATGGGAAACATTAAGCAATGAAGATAATAATCTGCAATCACCAGCATGGCATCAAGAAATTCTTGAAGAAAGAATGGACTTGATTAATACAGGTCAAGCAGAGTATGTGACCATTGAAGAATTAAAAAAAAGAATACAGCCCGGAGAGTGCAAATAATTATTCCGCAAAATATTGATAGACATGAGAAATTGCAATGATTATTTATCTGAACCATTGCAGACACAAAACCGGATGAATATGTCAAAGATGGTGAAAACCGGATGGGTACAGCAAAAAAATCCACAGCGGATCTTCAGAGCATGGCAGACAGTATCTTTCGCAGTGGCAACGAAGACTTTATCAGCATGACGAATATACTCGAAGCTATGGACGGAGAGTTTTTTATATCAGATTGGCTGAGAAGCTGTAATACTGGCGAATTTCCTGCTATTCGGGGATCGGCGTTTAATTATGGCGAATTTGCCATAATTAAACGCAAAGCGGGCATCAGCAGCCACAAAATCAGCAGCCACGATTTTCATCCTGGCATTTTCTTCAAGCTTGATATGTGCTTCAGGCCGGAGTTTAAACCTGTCGAATTCAACGTTATTAGAATTGAAATAGAGGTGCAGGCATGAGCGCAGAGGTGAAACCCGGTTACAAGCTGACCGAGACAGGGGTGATTCCTGAGGATTGGGATGTTATGACTCTTGGTACCGTATCTGAGATGTCTTCTGGCACTACGCCTTCTCGCTCGTTAATGGATCGATATTATAAAAATGGTTCGATTGCGTGGGTCAAGACCTTAGACTTGAACAATTCAGATATTTGTGAAACTGATGAATGTGTCACAGATTTAGCACTGAAAGAAACATGTTTGAGAGTTAATGCAACAGGAACGGTGCTTGTTGCGATGTACGGAGGTTTTAATCAGATCGGAAGAACCGGATTACTCAGGCTCCCTGCTGCTGTAAACCAAGCCATTACTGCGATTCACCCTACAAAGGGTAAGTTGCTCTCTGATTATTTAATTCGCAATCTCAATTACAGGATTGATTCTAGAAACGAGTGGCAAGCAGCAGCCGAAAAGATCCAAACATCACAAGTAAGGATATTAGGGATTTTCCTGTCGCTTGTCCAAAGTTGCATGAACAAGAAGCAATTGCCGAAGCCTTGAGTGATGCAGACGCCCTCATTGAATCCCTTGAACAACTCATTATCAAAAAACGCCAGATCAAACAAGGCGCCATGCAGGAACTGCTCACCGGCATAAAGCGCCTGCCCGGTTTCAGCGGGGAGTGGGAGGTGAAGCGAATAGGGGATTTAGGTTCAATATTTGGTGGCCTTACAGGTAAGACAAAATCAGATTTTGGTGTAGGAGCGTCTCGCTATATTACCTTTATGAACATCATGGCCAACGTTGTGATCAACTGCGATACATTTGAACAGGTAAATGTTGTCCCAAATGAATATCAAAATCGTGTTATGAAGGGTGATCTTTTCTTCAATGGTTCATCAGAGACGCCAGAAGAAGTTGGCCTGTGTGCGGTTTTGAATGATGAATTGCACGATGTATATCTGAACAGTTTTTGTTTCGGATTTCGTTTCCGAAGTGGCGCTGAAAATGATGGACTGTTCTGTGCTTACTATTTCAGGAGTAATGAAGGTCGTGAGCTAATAAAATCATTGGCACAAGGCGCCACTCGATACAACTTGTCCAAGACTGCATTTTTGAGGCTTACCACTCCTTTTCCTCCTTTTGCAGAACAAATCGCCATCGCTAAAGTGCTTTCTGATATGGATACCGAAATTGATGTACTGAAAGAAAAGCTTGCCAAAAATCAGCAGATAAAGCAGGGAATGATGCACAATCTTTTAACCGGAAAAATCCGACTTGTATGAATAGCAACTATACTGAAAAGTCCCTTGTCTTGGTTATTGGCGCAGGGGCAAGCAAAGAGGTGAATCTGCCTGTTGGTTCTGAATTGAAAAAGCAAATAGCAAAGGTGCTCGACATACAATTCGAACACTACCAGAAAAAAAGTGGTGACGATATTATCAGTGATTCTTTTAGGATTCTGGCTACGGATGGTAATATCAATCCATATTTGGGAGCGGCATTTCGGATTCGCGATGCAATGCCTCAAGCTATTTCTATTGATAATTTTATTGATTCACACCAGTCAGATGAAAAAATATCAATTTGCGGAAAGTTAGCTATTGCTCGATGTATTCTTACTGCAGAGTCTAAAAGTTTGTTAAAAATTGATCGCAGTAACATTTATAATAAACCTAATTTCTCGGTTCTTGAACTAACTTGGTTCAACGCATTTTTTCAGCTATTGACCGAGAACTGTCAGCAAGATGATCTTCCAGAAAGATTGTCAAAAGTTGCGATAATATCCTTCAACTACGATAGATGCATCGAACACTTCTTGTTTTGGTCAGTCCGAAATTATTATGGTATGACGGCCAAAGAAGCAAGTGAGGTTCTGACTCATTTAGAGATACATCATCCGTATGGAATGGTTGGAAAACTTCCTTGGCAGCAGGGTGCGCACGAAGGATTTGAATTTGGTGATACCCCTACTCCCAAGAAACTATTGTCCCTCGCAGGAGAACTTCGGACATTCACTGAAGGAATTGATCCTACGAAGAGCGATATTTCAGCAATACAGGCAGCTTTATCTACTGCCCAACGAATTGCGTTTCTCGGTTTTGCATTTCATCGCCAAAACATTGAATTGCTTTTACCTGGTCAGAACATGGGGGGAAAAGAAAGGAATTGTCGAGTTTATGCAACTGCCTACGGAATATCATCTCCAGATATTCGGCTCATTAAACAGGATATCATCAGTCTTGCTGGAATATCTGATGAGCACATATATGTTGAGATTGGTTTAAAATGTTCGGAATTGTTTAGCGAGTTTTGGCGGAGTCTCTCACTTCAGTGATTGTTCATATACTGCTCGTGCAGGTCATGTAGTTAGCGTTGTTTGTGTATTGATATTGTTTCGAAAAACAGAAAATGAATCTTGCTAAAGATCAATAACTTCATTAGGGATTTATGTTCAATTAATATGCATAATCCAATTATTATGATCTGCGGCTATACGTTTTCGATTTATTGTATCATATTTTAAGGTATAAAATATTGGGCTGTATAAATTTTAACATAAAAAAATAATAATTGTCAATTTGGTTTTACTATGCTGAAAGATTTGATTGTCATTGAAGTTGGTATCTATAATCTTATTTAATCGCAAATGACATTATTCTTGGCTTCGAAAAAGCACATTACTAAACCTGCTGAGCAGAATTGGTTTAGAAAGTATTGGATAGAAATCTCTATTTTGCTTTGTGGCCTTATAGCAATGAATTTGATTGTTTTTGCAGATGCATTTCGTGCTACAGATACGATTAATCCTTTAGGAGCTAGTCAATTAGGTGATTTTGTTGGGGGATACATTGGCACCTTTTTAGCTCTTGTAAGTGTTGTACTACTTTCAGCAACATTGAAGAGTCGGAGTAAATCTGCTGAAATATTAAGCTTCGAAACGAAATACTTTGAACTGTTACGACTTCACAGAGATAATGTTGCCGAACTTGAGGTTTCGGGTATAAGTGGTAGACAACTTTTTGTTGTACTTATTCGCGAGTATAGATGTGCGCTTGATCTCACAAAACATGTTGCAAGTATTCACAATATAACGCTTACTCAACAACAACGTGCTCATATAGCCTATCATTGTTTGCTTTTTGGGACAGGGCCGAATTCATCACGAATGCTTTTGAAATCGTTGGAAGAATTCGATAATGACTTTGTTTGTGATTTAGAAAATCAACTTAATAATGAAGAATTAAAAAATAGTGTCCGGCTTGAAAAGAAGCTTACATATGTTCCATTCGAAGGCCATCTTTCTCGTTTAGGTCACTACTATCGTCATTTGTATCAATCCATCAAGTATGTAGATCAGCAGAATATTAATATTGATAAATATGAATATGTTAAAACGATTAGAGCACAATTGTCAAACCATGAGCAGGCATTGCTTCTTTTGAACAGTTTATCTCCAATTGGTAACAATTGGTGGAAACACAATTTTATGCTTGAATATCGAATGGTGCAAAACATTCCTCGTGAGTTCTTTGACCCAAAGGATGAACTTGATATTTCATCGTTATTTTCAACAGGTTACTTTGAGTGGGAGGAAGTACAATGTGCATCCTAATCTTTTGCTTTTTAGTATGTCATCTATTATGGTTTTTTAACAATTGATCGGATATGGGAGAGAGCAAGTACATCGAATTGAAGGAGTTATATTTAGATGAGAGCCTTAAACAAACTTGTAGTAACTCGAGAATTAAAAAGTTATAAGTTCATATTAACCTCCGATGAAATAGATTTGAAAATTTGTCAGCAGCGTTCAAAAAGAGTTCTCAACTGAACGTGAGTTACTGCGTGATTATTTGCGGGGTGATTGATGCTGCGATTTTTTGAGCCTTGTTTGTTTGACGATATTCCTGCTGCCGACCGCAGGGCTGATGAACTCTATCTTGCTGAAGTTGAACAGTGCGACATCTATCCCGGCTTGTTCGGTAATGAGTATGAATATGAATATACTATGATTTTTCAAGGATAAACTTTGGATCAACCCCCAAGGTTTTATAAAGCCGTTTGGCCAGTTCCATATTGACCTTGCGCTTGCCATGCATCACCTCCGAAAGGCGTGTATCACTGATTCCCAGCAGTTTTGCCATGTCCTTCCGTTTCATTTTTTTTTCAAACATCTTGAGTTCAATCACATCAGGCAACGTTTCTGGTTTTTTTATCACCAGAGGCATTGGCATAACAACATGGCGATCCTCGTAATCTTCAATTGCTTTTGCCAGTTCAGTAATTTTGGCATCGTTAGTCGCGTTTTCTCCATCACTGAAAGCATTCATGAATGATTCTATCTCCCTGAGCGCTTTTTCATATTGTGCCTTGCTGACGATTTTCATTGTCATTTCTCCTCGTTTATTGCTGTTCAATGGTTGCCGGGTCAATGCTATCATAGGATTTATGGGTGCCTATAAACTTGATGAAGACCGTTCTTGAAGAAAATCGAATTCTTGCAACGATCCGGTAATGATTTCCTTTTATGTTGAAAACATACCGCTCATTCGCGATATAGTCTGCCGACAGAAACATGGTTTTCAGGTCAGCGTGGTTTTGCCAGTCCGCAGCTTTTACCCTGGCATACCATTCATTCAGAGCTGGTATTGCATCCGGGTATTTTGCGCCGAAACTGTTTAAAGCCGATTTTTTGATAATGACCATACAGCTCTTCCCTTGTTTTTTATAATACCATAATCGAAAATATTTTACATTTTTCAAAAAAATCATCTCGATAAGGCCCTTGGCAAGGTCTATTATACTACGCTTATGACGTATTACGCTTTTTGCCTGTTTCGGAGTGGTTATTTTGATCGTTTGAGCTCTATTCCGGAATTTCGGAGCGGTGAGTTATGAAAAAAACTTGAGAGTGGCTCGTCCGGCTTGCGAACATTGATTGCCTTGTTGTATTCGTCAAAAGAGATAACCACCGCAGAAGGCTTGCCATGCAGGGTAATAGCCTGTGGCCCCTCATTGTTGGCGTTGCGAACCACTTCGCTCAAATGATTTTTTGCATGTTGCAGTTGCCATGTTTTCATCTTCTTCCCATCGGTTATCGTCTGATCGTTCTGGCTATTATAGACAGAATCGAGGAAAAGCTGGCAACTTCTTGACAATATTTCATCCTCGCCAGCTCCTTGCGATTCAGGCAACTTTGAACGCGAGACGCAGAACCGTGTTATCGCCATGTTCACGAGCGAGCTCGGCGACTGGAGTGATCGGTCAGGCTGTGTATTTTTCTTGTGCTTTTCCTATCGAAAGATTCCTTAACTTCATTGATGATTTATTCTTATTCTTCAGGATTAATCGGATAATCGATGGGAAAATACGAGAAACTTATCTTGAAGATATTGAGCGGTCAGTCTGACACGAATATCCCTTTCGATGATTTATGTAATCTCCTTCAGGGAACAGGTTTTGTCATGCGCATTCGTCGAAGCCATCATGTTTTTCGCAAGGAGGGAATCGAAGAGAAGATCAATCTGCAACGTGAAGGCAACAACGCTAAACCATATCAAGTCAGGCAAGTGCGATATCTTATATTGAAATATCAACTTGGAGGTAAACCGTGATGGATAAATACGAAATTATTATTTTTTGGAGCGAGGAGGATCAATTGTTTATTGCGGAGGTGCCTGAACTTCCTGGTTGTATGGCCCACGGTGATTCTCACAATACAGCACTTATAAATATCGAGGAGGCGATAGCGTTATGGATTGCTACCGCCAAGGAATTTAATGATCCTGTTCCCAAGCCTAAAGGGAGAAGACTGCTCTTTGCATAAGGAAATTCACCGAATCAGCCAATCTATACATGCGACGCCGTCCATCATGCCCCATCGCCTTATGAAGCCGATATGCGTCATCTGATCGACACCTACATTGAAGCCGATGAGCCGAGGAAGATCTCTCCCTTTGATGATATGCCGCTGCTTGAGCTGATTGTGAAATCCGGCATTGCAGAGGCGATCAAGATGTTGCCCGAGGGGATAAAAAGCAGCAGGGATGCCATTGCTGAAACCATTGAGAACAATGTCCGCAGCAAGATCATTAAAGACCATCCGGCTCTATGCCATTTCACGGATCGGGTGGATAAAAAAACAACAGGCGAAGCTCAGCGCACAGGAACGCGATACGCCGCGTGAGTATCTGAACCGGGAGAGCCATTATCTCTGGGGCAAGCGCTACCTGCTCAAAATCATTGAAAGAGAAGCCCCTCCCTTTGTTGACCTGCAGCACAGCACGATACTTCTCTACATCCGGCCAGAGGCAGGTCAGGAAAAAAAACAGTTGGAACTTGACGAGTGGTATCGGAAGTTGTTGAAGAAGGCCATTTCTGAGCTTGTTTCGTCATGGGAGAAAAAGATTGGAGTGCGGGTCAATGAGGTCGGTATCAGGAAAATGAAAACGAAATGGGGCACCTGTAACAGAGAAGCAGGGCGAATCTGGATCAACCTTGAGCTGGCCAAAAAGCCTGAGGAGTGGGGGTATTGAGCAGTCACTGTTTTTTACCGACGGGTGCAAGGTAGATGGTGAATTCATCCTCTCCGTCGATTTTGAGCAGGTTGTCCATGGCGATTTGGTCGTAAGCGGCGATAGCGCAGGTGCCAGCGTCGATGGCTTCGCAGGCAAGGTAGAGGTTCTGGCAGAGGTGGCCAGCGTCAAGGGCGATGACCTTGTGGGCGGCGAGACCGTATCGCCACTCCATGCGGTAGGGGATGGTGGTCCAGATGAAGGTGACGGCAGCCTCTCCGGTGAAGGACTGGCCGAAGGCAGCCTTCGTCATTTTTCGTTCCAGATTTTCAACTTCGAATTCAAAGATGAGGTGATGTTCAAGAGGAAGGTATCGGTAAATGCCTTTTTCAAGTCCGGTGACATTCAGCACACAAAGGTATGTTTCAAAGGCGTGGCGGCATCCGGCGGAAGGTACTGTCCTCAGGGCGTGACCGGAATCGAGTTTGAGTTTGACCCCCTGGGTTGCCCAGAGAAGGAAAGAGAGTTCTTCAAGGGTGAGGGGAGAATCGCTGTATGTGCGGCAGCTTTGCCTTCTCATTATGGCCGTTCGGAGGTCGATCCGTCCGATATTATTCAGGGTTTCAATTTTTGGCAGCTCGATCTGTTTTTTTTCGGGCGCATAAGGCTTTTCGATCGGTGGAGGTGGAATCCGGCGGTTCTGGTCTGTCAGGGAGAAGTCGACTCTCTGGCGGATGGTGTCTTTGAGAAAGAAGCGGGACTCTTCAAGGGCCGTTTTGTTTGTCATGCTCTTTTCCATATACAGTTATAGTCAATTATTTCCGCTGCATCTGTTTTGTTCATTGCTGTATGGTACTGATGGTGTAGTCAATAGCGCGTGCATAGGCCGCTTACCAGACGTCCAGCTTTTTTCCAAGATACGCACCTTTGTCCATGAATTCCGAAAACTTACCGCCGCAAATACTTGCGTTGGTCTCTTTCCTCGCTCGTCACCTTTATGCGAGCATTGACGGCTTGGGAGGTAACCGTCTGACCATTATCGGCAGCTCTGAACGCTAAATCCGGGAGGGAGTTATAAGCTGTTAAGGAATCCGGCAAAATCAATATATTCTGTAACCAGAGAATTACACGGTTATTGCAGAGTTGCTTGAGCTGCCGGGCCGAGGGTACAGGGAAAAAATCAGGGATATACACACAAAAAGCATGATGACTGAGAGTATCGACAAACAGATCCGCCAGGTGCTTGAACGGCACAGCGCCATTCGTCTTGCGTTGTTGTTTGGCTCGCTGGCTAAAGGCACGGCCCGTTTTGACAGTGATCTTGACTTGGCAGTCGGCGCCGATCGCCCGCTTGGTGTTGATGAAACCATCGAACTGATTTCAGACTTGGCAACAGTAATTGGACGCCCTGTTGACTTGATTGATTTGTCAACCGTTGGTGAGCCCTTGCTGGGCCAGATTATCGCCGGAGGAACGAGAATCGTTGGCAGTGATACGCTCTACGCTGAGCTGGTGCTCAAGCATCTTTATAACCAGGAGGATTTTGTGCCCTATCAAAGAAGAATTTTGCAAGAGAGGAGAGAGGCATGGATTGGTCGTTAATTGAACAGAAGCTTGAGTCTTTGCGCCGCTCAATCCAAAGGGTTAAAGAGAAATGCCCAAAAAATGCCGCTGCACTGGGTTCCGATTACGATGCTCAGGATATTCTCTCCCTCAACCTCACCCGAGCTGTTCAGATGTGTGTGGATATTGGAACACACCTTGTTGCTCGCAGTGAGTATCCCCCTCCTGCTACCATGGGAAAAACGTTTGATATTTTATGTGAATCCGGAATAATCACTGCTGATTTAGCCAATCGCCTGAAAAAAGCGGTAGGATTTCGTAACCTCGCGGTTCATAACTATGAGTCCATCAATTGGGCAATCGTTTTTGCTATTGCCACAGCACACCTTCAGGATTTTGAAGAGTTTGCCAAAGCAGTTGTACGTCTGAACGATAAGTAATAACAGAGTAACCTTAACCGACAAGTACGATGCCTGAGGCCGGAATACGAAGGGTGAAAATTCTTGTTGCTTCACCGGGTGATGTTGAAAGGGAGCGAAAAATTGCTGTTGAGGTTATTCAGGAATGGAACATCCTCAATGGCGGTGAGCAAAAGATGGTGCTTGAGGCGGTGCTTTGGGAAAAACATGCTGCGCCTGAAAACCGGGGAGAGGGTGAGGGGCCCCAAGAGCCGATTACTCGACAGATTGTTAATGGCTGCGATTGTGCTATCGGTATTTTCTGGAATCGCATAGGAACACCCACACAGAGGGCTCCGGGAGGGGCCGTTGAAGAGGTTCAGAGGATGATGACCATTCTGAAAAGACCGGTTATGCTCTATTTTTCTGATATGCCAATTGCGCCAAGCAAGATTGATGATCAGCAAAAAGCTCAGCTTAAAGAGTTCAAGGCGGCAATGAAGGTCGATGGTCTGGTTTGGGAATATGATACCATAGAGGACTTTCGCACTGATCTGTCCCTTCACCTCGACATACAGATTCGCAACTGGTTCTGCACACCCGGATCTGTGGTGACGAAAGAACCCATACCAGCGAATGAAGAGTTACGCGCTGATGAAGCTGATTTAGATCTCTACCACTCCATAGTGAAAGAGGAGTTGGGCTATATTCGTATGCTTGGCATGCCGGGTATCGAGAGCATCAAGGTAAACCTCAATGAGGAGACCTTTGTGCCACTGCGCCTTTCCAAAAACCAAAAGGAAGACTCCTCTTCAAAACACCAGGAGGCCCTTGAGGAGCATGAAGGGGATGCTCATATCCTCTATCCTGACGAAATCATGAAGCGGGCATTCAGGAAGCGCCGTATGCTGCTTGTTCTCGGTGACCCAGGCGCTGGCAAAACTACCCTTCTCAAGTATTATGCCTTGTGTGCCCTTGAACAGAGTTCGAAGCTCGGATTTGCCGTCACTCCAAAGCTCTTCTATCTGCCACTCCGTGAACTTGTCCGTGACAAAACAGGCAACAATTTCGACTCCCTTCCCGCAAATCTTGAAAGTTGGGTTGCCAGACACCATCACACCATTCAAACGCCTCTTTTCGATAAATGGCTCAGGAGTGGCGTCTCTCTGGTGCTGTTTGACGGGCTCGATGAAATCAGCAATACCAGGGAGAGAAAAGAGGTCTGCCGATGGATTGACCGCGCATGGAGCGGCTTTGGAACGGCCCGCTTTGTGGTTACCTCGCGTGCAACCGGATACCGCAAGGAGGAGGGCATAGAGCTTGAAGTTGATCACGAACGGGCCGATGTGCAGGATTTTACTCCAGTGCAGCAGGAGCGGTTTTTACGAAACTGGTTCACCGCAGCATTCCTGAGGGATCCTCGTGAAGAGGGGGATGACGAAGCAAAGTGGGAAGCGAAGCAGAGGGCAGATGCCGAGAGGCGAACCACAACAATGGTTGCCTATCTCAACATCGAAAAGAACAAGGGTTTGCGTCAGCTCGCCGCCATACCCATGATGTTGCAGATCATGGCCATTCTTTGGAAGGAGAGGGATTTTATGCCGGAAAACCGTCTGAAGCTCTATGAGGCCTCACTCGACTATCTGCTTGAATTTCGCGACAAACGGCGCAATATCAAACCGCTTCTTTCAGCGACCCATGCCCGGCAGGTTCTCGCTCCCGTCTCACTCTGGATGCAGGCAACCCTCCAAAAAGATGAAGCCCCCAGGGCCGATATGCACACTGTCATGCAGGAGTGGCTCGACACACTCAATACTTCAGAGAGTTCTCCTGATGCTGCAACATTTTGCGATTATCTGGTCAAACGTGCCGGTCTGCTGGTTGATTCGGTGGGCAAAGAGTACCTTTTCCGACACAAATCATTTCGTGAATACCTGGCAGGAGTTCAACTCAAGGAGGATCGCCCCTATGAGCAGCTCCAAAAACTGGTAACTCATTTTGGGGAGGACTGGTGGAGTGAGCCGCTCCGCTTTTTTATTGCATCGGTTGATGCATCTGTCTTTGACGCTTTTATGGAAAAGCTTTTCAACTCCCCGCAGAGTGAAGAGCTGAGCGTAAAGCAGCAGTTGCTGCTACAGACAATCATGGAAGAGGCGAAAGGGCAGAAGGTTGATGCCTTCTGTAAAAAACTGCTTGACCCTGAAACCACAGCAAACCGTCAGCGGGTGATTCTCGACTGTCTCAAAACCATCAGGAAATCCGCCGCACTCAATCCGTTGGAGCAATTCAGGGCGCTGAAACTGGCAAAAAACAGTGATGTGGCCAGTCGTGCTGAAGGGGTGATTCTTGCCCTGGGAGGTATTGCGCTTCTTTCTGAAACTGAAGAGTCGGGGAGTGGCAAAACAAAATCATACCGTAATCCGAATGAAGAGCGTGCAGAATATATCCTGATTCCGGGAGGCCGTTATCTCTACTCGGTAACAGAAAAGGAAGAGCGTGTTGAAGATCTGTACGTTGCCAAATATCCGGTAACCAACAGGCTCTACCGCACCTTCATTGCCTCGTTGCAGGCAACAGGGGCTGGGAATACCCGATTCAGTGCAGAGCTGGAGAGGATTGCAGATGAGAGTGTTTGGGGTGCCGGGTTTGGCGATTATCTTAAGGAAGGCAAGAACAAGTTTTCCCTTTTTTCCCGTGACAAGTACAACCTTGCTGCACTCTTCCATTCGAAGTTTGATGAAGATCGTAAATTTGGCGGAGAGCAGCAGCCGGTTGTTGGTGTTACCTGGTATGACGCCTGCGCTTACTGCCTGTGGCTGTCGATGGCTGAAGGGAGGGAACGGAAGTATCGACTTCTGAGTGAGGTTGAGTGGGAGTGGGCCGCAGGAGGAAAACAGGGAACAAGTGGCGAGAGAGTGCGCCCGTATCCCTGGCCGGAAGAGAGGGGGAGGGCGAAACGAACATCAACACTGCTTAATTGTAATCAGAATGTTGGCGCTACAACACCGGTGGGCAGTTATCCTGACGGAGTTACTCCCGAAGGGCTTTACGATATGGCGGGCAATGTCTGGGAGTGGTGTCTTGACTGGTATGCAGAAAACGGCACATTCATAAATCCACTCCTTTCTGAAACCGGTTCGTACCGTGTAATTCGTGGCGGGGGCTGGGACGACAATGCCAAGAGCTGTCTGTCGGCGTTTCGGGGCGGTAGCCCCCCCGGCAACCGGAGCAACAATGTAGGCTTTCGCCCTGTTTTCGTCCCGTAGTTAGTTAGCAGCTCATTCCGGACAATCAACAAAACCCACCGCAGGTGGTACGATGATTGGAATCAATATATTGCATTGATCCGCCAGTTGCTTGAACAGCATAACACGATTCGTTTTGAGTTGTTGTATGGCTTATTGGCAATAAAATTGAACGCTCTGTTACTGTAATTGCTTTGTCAACCGTTGGAGAACCTTTGCTTGATGATGAGTGATAATAAAGTTGAGCGCCTGCTGGAGGAGCTGCAGATCATGAATCCTGCAGGATACGAACTGGTTCAGGCGGCAAGGCAGGTTGTTTACAGCGTCGTGCCGAACGCCTCGGAGCGGGTGATGTATGGCGGGTTCATGTTTTCCGGGGGTGAGCAGTTCTGCGGCGTCTTTGCATACAAGGAGCATGTAAGTGTCGAGTTCGGTCGCGGGTGCGATCTTCAGGATCCGCATGGTGTGCTCGAAGGCAGCGGAAAACTGCGAAGGCACATCAAACTCTTCACACCAACCGACATAAAGGCGAAGTTCCTTGAGCTGTATGTCGATGCTGCCCACAGGCAATGTGATATCTTCTCCTGAAAGAGTGCCCACCCCTCTTCTGCGTTGATTTTATTTACCGGTTTCTGATGAAATTGCTCATGCCGGAATCTGTTTTGCGATGGCTATCTTGTGAAAACAGTTTTGCCGGTTTTGCGGACCATTCATCAAGTCATTTATAATTTTTATGGAAACCAGTGCTTCGAGGGAGCTTCTAACCGATCTTTTTGAGGAATATGTTCAGTGGTATTCGACTCTTGCCGAGGAGCACGGCACCCTGCCTCGCTCGATTTCAGGTGTTGCCGAAGATGGACGCCAGTTTCTCTTTCTGCTTGACGCTCTGGAACTGCACCACATGGTGCGCAACAAGTTTGTCCGATTCGTGCTTGACGAGTTAACCTCCGTGGCTTATGCCTATGGGTCGCTCGATATACGCGGAGAGAGCGATGAGGGAGAGTTGGTGGAGCTGCTTGATATTGTGGCCGCCGATGCGGAGCACTATATCATGGGGAGCTGGCAGGTGATACGCTCTCAGGATGGCAGGGTGACCGATCTGCTGCATCGGGGCAGCAGTGAAGGCGACGATACTGAAAAACATCCGGGGACATGGTTTCTGACCGGTTCCATCCGTTTTTCGGAAATCGAAAAGGCCAGATATGGCGCTCTCCTCGAAGAGGCGAAACCGCAAATCATCTTCAAGGAGCGGAATGCTGCGGAGTGATATCATGGAAGAGAGAGCGGACAATCGCCTTGCATCTGATTGGCCGGGTGGTTGCTGCCTGCATTGCAAACGTGGAGGGGTCGTAAACAGTGTATTCAGGGGAGAGCATGGATGATGAGTAACTATATCAGGGAGTTGCATCCGCAGGATTTATGGAACAATTTTTACCGTTTGACCCGGATTCCTCGTCCTTCAGGGCATGAGGAAAAAATCAGGTCGTTCATTGCTGATTTTGGTAAGAATCTTGGGCTGGAAACCAGCGTTGACGAAGTGGGAAATGTCATCATCCGGAAGCCTGCAACTGCAGGAATGGAGATGTGCAAAGGGGTCATCCTGCAAGCCCATCTTGATATGGTGCCGCAGAAGAACAGCGGCACGTTGCATGATTTTGAAAATGATCCGATTGAAACCATTGTTGATGGCGATTGGGTGCGTGCCTGCGGTACTACTTTGGGGGCCGATAACGGTATTGGTGTAGCGGCTGCCATGGCAGTGCTTGAAGCAACCCTGCTGCCGCATGGCCCCATTGAGGTGCTTTTCACCAGCGATGAGGAGAGAGGTATGAGCGGAGCCATCGGGTTGAAGCCCGGTCTGCTCAAGGGCGAGATTCTGCTGAATCTCGATTCGGAAGATGATGGTGAACTCTGTATCGGTTGTGCTGGTGGCGTCAACGGGACAATGAGCTTCAGTTTTAACGGAGAAGCTGTTCCGGCTGGTTATACAGGGTTCAGCATCACGGTAACCGGGTTGAAGGGAGGGCACAGCGGCGTGGATATTCATCTGGGTCGCGGCAATGCCAACAAGATCATGAACCGCATCCTCTTTGAAGGTCATGCACGCTGTGGATTGCTTCTGGCTTCAATTGATGGCGGAAGCCTCCGTAACGCTATTCCGCGTGAGTCGATAGCCACGGTAGCGGTTCCTGTCGCCGGGGTGGAGAGCTTTCTTGATGCTCTCTCCGTAGTGAGCGGGAAGATCAAAGATGAGCTTTCATTGACTGAGCCAGCGCTTTGCATTGAAGCGATTCCTGCTGAAACCCCGGAGATGATTATTGAAGAGCCTGTTTTTGTCAAGCTGCTCAAGGCGGTTTATGCTTGCCCGAATGGGGTGATGCGCATGAGCAGCGAGATGGCTGGACTGGTTGAAACCTCCACGAACCTTGCGATTGTTCGATCGAGCCATGCTGCTCTTACCATTGAGTGCCTCCTCAGAAGTTCGGTGGATTCTGCGCGTGAAGAACTTCAGGTAATGATCAGCTCTCTTTTCGATCTGGCCGGGGCGCGCTCGCTATTCGACAAGGGATATCCTGGTTGGAAACCCAATCCTGATTCACCGATACTGAAGAAGATGCGGGAAATCTATATCGCATCATTCGGGAAAGTTCCTGAGATAAGGGCAGTTCATGCTGGTCTGGAGTGCGGGATTATAGGCGGCACCTATCCTGCGCTCGATATGATCTCTTTTGGTCCGACCATTCGTTATCCACATTCTCCGGATGAAAAGGTCAATATTGCATCGGTGCGGAAGTTCCGGGATTTTCTTCTGGAGATACTCGGCAAGGTGGCAATCGAAAGGTAACCTCACCTTGCGACTTGTGGGGCAAGGTGAGGTTATTGGGAAGAACGGCTGTTTACTTTTTCGGGGTTATAGCTGATGTAACGGCTGTTGAAACGCCCTGGATGATCTGAATGGCCGTGTTTGCTGTGCTGGTGATGATTGTTGCGCAGAGATCGGTGCAGGTCTGGACGATCGAAGTAGCTGAAGCGACCCCGTTAGCCAGCGTGTCAGCAATATTCTGTGCCAGAGTGCCAACCGCAATGAAGAGGTCGGAAAAGACGCCACCGTTTTCGTTTGCCATAATGGATATGTGTTTAAGGGATAAGGGAAGTTGTGCTTGCAAAAATCTGTTGTGGTTCTTCCGTTTTGCTGCATGGCTGAAAATGGTGTTGATTTTCCATTCACGCAGTTATCGACGGTAAATATAACATAATTGCACGAAGGAATACAGCGTCTGATTTCAAAGAATTTTCTCTTGCATGTTTTTTTTATCGGTCTTACCCTTGAGTGGTGAGATCTTGTTTTGGAATTTTCTGCACAGGGAGCCTCGGATGAGCCCCTTTTCTTATGGGTTGTATATGTTGTCTCCCTCTGCTGGTAAGTACACGATATCAACAACGTCCCCAAATTGGAATACAAATTGGAATATATGATTATCAGTGCGAGCAGGAGGACGGATATTCCGGCGTTTTTTGGTGAGTGGCTGGTGAATCGCTTGAGGGCGGGGGAGGTGCTGGTGCGTAACCCTATGCAGTCGAAGCAGGTGAGCAGGATTTTGTTGACTCCTGAGCGTGTCGATGCTCTCGTTTTCTGGACGAAGAATCCTGAAAATTTTCTCTCATCTTTGCCGGAGATTGATCTTTTGGGGTACTCCTACTATTTTCTTTTTACGCTGACGCCCTATGATGCTACGCTTGAGCCTGGCGTTCCGGATAAAACAAAGATGGTGGAGCTCTTCAGGCAGCTTTCACGACTTATCGGCCCTGAGAGGGTGGTATGGCGGTACGATCCGGTTGTGTTGACCCATCGATTTACTCCTGCCTGGCACACAGCGGCGTTCAGCCGACTTGCCGGAGAGCTCTCTGGCTCTACGGAGCGCTGCATTATCAGCTTTCTTGACGATTATCGTAAAATCAGGAGCCGTATGCGCCCTCTCAACTATACGTTGCCTGACAAGGGGTTGATGGGTGAGCTGTCGGGCCAGTTTGCTGCTGACGCCGCGCGAAGTGGTATCACGCTCTATACCTGCAGTCATGATATTGACCTCTCCTCTCATGGCATCATGCACAGCCGCTGTATTGATGCCGCTCTTGTTGAGCAGATCTCGGGCCGTAGCGTGTCGCGGCGGGTTAAAAAAGCAAAAAGCCAGCGCCATGCCTGCGGATGTGTTGAGAGTCGCGATATCGGTGGCTATTCAACATGCACCCATGGCTGCCTCTACTGCTATGCGGTTTCCAGCCAGGAAAAGGCCTGCTCCAATCGTCGGCTTTATGATCCTCTCTCGCCAATGCTCTGTGATCATCTGAGGGGAGACGAAATCATTACGACAGCTTTATCCTCTTGAGCCGCAGCGAATTACTGACTACCGACACGCTGCTGCCTGCCATGGCAAGACCGGAAAAGACCGGGTTCAGGAAGATGCCCCATACTGGGAAGAGTGCTCCGGCGGCAAGGGGAATGCCGATGCTGTTGTAGATAAAGGCCCAGAAAAGGTTCTGGCGTATCACCCGCATGGTGGCGCGAGAGAGGGTGATGGCTTGTGCCACCTTGTTGATGTCTCCCTTGAGCAGGGTAATTCCGGCGGATTCCATGGCTACATCGGTTCCCGTAGCCATGGCAATGCCTACGTCAGCCTGCGCCAAGGCAGGGGCGTCGTTGATGCCATCTCCGACCATCACCACCTTCTTGCCCAAAGCCTGTAACTCCCTGATCTTTTGCGCTTTTTGCCGTGGTACCACTTCGGCGATCACCTCATCGATGCCGACCTGTTGCGCCATGTACTTTGCGGCTGCGTGGTTGTCACCGGTCAGCATGATGACCCTGAGCCCTTTGCGGTGCAGCGCCTGAATGGCCTCTTTTGCCTCCTCCTTGACGGTGTCGCTCAAGGCAATCAGCCCCTTGCAGATGCCGCTCTCTTCAATGATGACCACCGTCTTTCCCTCTTCCTGCAGCTTTTGAAGTTCGGGTAACTTTTTTTCACTCTCAACCGGTTTACGAACAGTTACAGAGCGGTTTTCGATAAATGCCGACACGCCAATCCCTTCGAATGCCCTGAACTTTGTAATCTCTCCCGGAGTGAGGTTTTGCTTTTTTGCAGCCTCTACAATTGCCTCGGCAAGCGGATGTTCCGAGCGCTTTTCTACGCTTGCGGCCATCTGGAGCAGGGAGGCCGGTGTGGACTCTTTGTGGAGTACGATGATATCGGTGAGTTGCGGATTGCCGGTTGTGATGGTGCCGGTTTTGTCGAAAACGATGGTGTTGACGGAGCTGAGCTTTTCAAGGCTTTCTGCGTTGCGGATAAGGATCCCGTATTCAGCCCCTTTGCCGATGCCGACGATGATGGCTGTCGGTGTCGCGAGCCCCAGCGCACAAGGGCAGGCAATCACCAGAATGCCAACCATGCCCATGATGCCGTAGGAAAGTGCGGCTGAAAATCCAAGAGCGGAGGAGCCTATGGTCAGCCAGATGAGCAGTGTGAGCAGGGCAAGAATCAGAACCACCGGCACAAAGATACCGGCGACCTTGTCGGCAATCTGCTGTATGGGCGCTTTCGACCCTTGGGCCTCTTCGACCATCCTGATGATACGTGCAAGAACGGTGTCCGGGCCGACGTTTGAGGCGGTGAAGGTGAATGATCCCTGCTTGTTGATGGTTCCTCCGATCACCTTGTCGCCAGCTTTTTTGTCAACTGGTATGGACTCGCCGGTCACCATGGATTCGTCAATGGAGGAGTAGCCCTCTGCAATCGTGCCATCGACCGGGAGCTTGCCGCCGGGTTTGACGATAACGAGGTCGCCTCTTCTGACCTCTTCGACCGGAATTTCAATCTCTTTTCCCTCTCTCAAAACAAGTGCTGATTTTGCCTGGAGATTGATCAGTTTTTCAATGGCCTCTCCGGTCTTCAGCTTTGAGCGGGCTTCAAGATATTTGCCGAGCAGGACAAAGCCGATCACCACAATGGTTGTGTCAAAATAGGTGTAGTCAGGTGCGTGCAGGAACGCTTTCACCGGAGGGATGAGGGTGATGAGTGCGCTGTATAGGTATGCCGTCACGGTTCCGATACCAATGAGTGTGTCCATGCTTGCGGCGCCGCTTCTGACAAACATCACAATTCCGTGAAGGAAGGGAGCGCCTGTGCGGAAGACCATCCATGTTGAAATGAGCATGAAGAAGAGGTTCAGAAGCTCCATGGAGAGGGGCAGGTGCGGAATGAGGTGGAAAAACATAGCAGCGATACCCCACATCATAAGGAAAAATACCAGCAAGGCAACAGGCAGGGTAAACTGCACTTTTCGTAATTGCTTGTGAAGCTCCCTCTCTTTTTCTGCTCTCTTTTTTGCAGCATCAGAAACCACATCTCCTCTTTCTGTCGTCGGTTGCTCCGCTTCAAGGGAGTAGCCGTACTTATTGACAATCTCATTCAGCGCTTCGGCTGTCAGGCTGTTGTTGTCGAACTCCAGTTTTGCTGTTTCTGTTGCAAGATTGACATTGACCTCTGTAATGCCTTCAACCTTCGAGAGCTTCTTGGTGATGATGGCAGCGCAGCTCGCGCAATGCATCCCCTTTACGGTGTAACTTTTGGTCGTCATGGAGAAGGTTTACCTGATATTGATTTCACCACGCGGCTTTGGTGAAGAGCAGTGTGTTTGTTGAACCTCCCTGAACCAGGCCTTGAGCGGTTGTTCAGCATCGGAGTGCCCACTCCGGAACTGAACCAGATGTTTTCGTGAAATAACTCTCAATGCCTTTACGGGTTACGGTTTTGCCGTTACATATCGTTGACCTTGTTTCTGGTGCAGAGCATGATTCGTTTTTACCCCTCGGTCTTGAACTCCGACGTGGTGTGGAACTCAAGTTCGGGATAATCCTCCCTGGCAGTTTTCATCATCCATTCGCTCTCGGCGAAGAATACAGGATGATCTTCCTTGTCGTGTGCGATGGCGTTCCATTTGCGGCGAAGAAACTCTTCGAGCATCTCCTTGTTGGCACTGGTAACCCAGAATGCCTTTTTGAAGCGCAGGGGAGTGAAGTCGCACTGGGCGCCATATTCATGTTCCAGACGGAACTTGATGACGTCGAACTGCAACTCTCCAACCGTGCCGATAATTTTGCGGGCGCCGTGCTGGATGAAAAGCTGTGCAACACCCTCTTCGGTGAGCTGGCGCACCCCTTTGTCGAGCTGTTTGGCCTTCATCGGGTCGCGGTTTTCAAGCGCCTTGAAGATTTCAGGCGAAAAGCTTGGGATTCCACGGAAGTGCAGCTCTTCACCCTCGGTCAGCGAGTCGCCGATTTTCAGGGAGCCGTTGTCGTAGAGGCCGATGACGTCGCCTGGCCAGGATTCATCCACCACACTTTTTTCGTTGGCCATGAACTGGGTCGGGCTTGAAAAACGTATTTTTTTCTTCAGCCGGGTGTGGTAGTAGAATTTGTTGCGCTCGAAACTGCCGGAACAGATCCGGAAAAAGGCGGTGCGGTCGCGGTGGTTGGGGTCGAGATTGGCGTGGATTTTAAAGACAAAGCCGCTCATTGCCTCTTCTGAGGCTTTGACGATGCGCTCGGTTGCCTCCCGCTCATCGGGGCTTGGCGCGACGGCAAGGAATGTTTCGAGGAGCTCCCTGACGCCGAAGTTGTTGATGGCGCTGCCGAAAAAGACCGGAGCGAGCAGGCCGGAGCGGTAGGTCTCCTTGTGAAATGGTTCATAGACTCCCTCAATCAGGGCAACATCTTCCCGGAGTTTTTTGCAGAAACTTTCAGGGATCCATTTCTCCAGTTCAGGGTCGTTCAGGTCATTGACCCGAATATTGCTTTCGCTGATGCGGGTAGTATTGGCATCAAAAAGGTTCAGCTCTTTTTTGTAGAGATTGTAAACGCCTTTAAAGGTCTGGCCCTGGCTGATTGGCCAGGTCAGCGGCCGGACACTGATTTGCAGCTTGTGTTCAAGTTCGTCGAGCAGTTCAAAAGGGTTGCGCCCTTCACGATCCATCTTGTTGATAAAGATGATGACCGGAGTCTGGCGCATCCGGCACACCTCCATCAGTTTTTCTGTCTGTTCCTCAACCCCTTTGACGCAATCCACGACAAGAATAACACTGTCGACAGCGGTCAGTGTTCGATAGGTGTCTTCAGCAAAGTCTTTGTGGCCGGGTGTATCGAGAATATTGACCCGTTTTCCGCCATATTCAAACCCCATGACCGATGTAGCTACGGATATTCCGCGCTGCTTTTCGATCTCCATGAAGTCGCTGGTTGCAGTCTTGCGGATCTTGTTGCTTTTTACGGCGCCAGCGGTCTGAATGGCGCCACCGAAGAGCAGAAATTTTTCTGTCAGTGTTGTTTTCCCGGCATCAGGATGGCTGATGATGGCAAATGTTTTCCTTCGTGCGGTTTCCTTTATTAAATCCATTATGGGTATCGGCTCTCTCTTTTCCGGTGTGCTGCGGTCACGGGGTGTTGTGAAAAAATGGCGTTATTCGCACTGATTCCCTGCAGTCTGCTCCATGCTTTTTGCAGCACATGGCAACGGATGGCGGAATCACGGCTCTTTGGTGGCAAAGATACAAAGAACCATGTGAATAAACAGAATCTCTCTTTGCTGGTCGCTTTTGTCGTTCAGGAATATCATCTGATTGGTTATTTTCAGAAAATTACAATAAATCCGAAATTTCATAACTCTTGGAGGTGCCGTGGCTACTCTTGAAAAAGTATTGGATCAGATCAGCGGTTATGTATGGGGAGTTCCCTTGCTGGTGCTTCTTTTCGGGACACATCTTTTTTTGACCTTTCGGCTTGGTTTCATCCAGAAGTATACTTTCCGGGCTATCAGGATGTCGTTCACCAGAAGCAGTGAGGGTGAAGGGGAGATCAGCCATTTTGGAGCGCTTGTTACGGCGCTTGCAGCAACCATAGGAACCGGCAATATTGTTGGTGTTGCTACAGCCGTTGCTGCTGGCGGTCCGGGGGCAGTGTTATGGATGTGGCTGACCGGTGTCTTCGGTATTGCTACCAAATATGCAGAAGCGGTGCTTTCTGTGAAATATCGCACGGTTGCAGAGGATGGTACGGTTTCGGGAGGCCCGATGTATGTTCTCGAAAAAGCGATGAAGATGAAATGGCTTGCCGTGCTTTTTGCTCTTTTCACCTCCGTGGCTGCTTTTGGTATTGGTAATATGGTACAGGCTAATTCCATTGCGACGATGGTTCAGCATAACTTCCATGTCTCCACCTGGATAACCGGTGTTGTGTTAACCGTTTTTACTGCGGTTGTCATTATCGGCGGCATCACCTCCATTGCAAAGGTCTGTGAATATCTGGTTCCCTTTATGGCCTTCTTTTATGTGGCCGGCTGTATCGTTCTGCTTTTTTTACGGCAGGAGACTATTCTTGATAGCATTCAACTTATAATTTCATCGGCGTTTACCGGTCAGGCAGCAATGGGCGGGTTTGCAGGAGCCGGTGTGAAAGAGGCGATGCGTTTCGGTATTGCCCGAGGTCTCTTTTCCAACGAGTCCGGGCTTGGCAGCGCTCCGATCGTTGCTGCGGCAGCCCAGACCAAACATCCGGTAAAACAGGCGCTTATCTCCTCAACCGGTACCTTCTGGGATACGGTAGTGGTCTGTCTTGCGACTGGAATTGTTGTTGTCAATTCCGGTATGTGGCAAAGCGGGCTGAAAGGAGCTGAACTAACCAGTGCCGCTTTCAACGAAGTTCCCTACATCGGCAATGCTGTCTTGACCTTTGGCCTCCTCACCTTTGTTTTTTCCACCATTCTTGGCTGGTCTTATTATGGGGAAAAGGCAATAGAATACCTCTTTGGCAAAAAGCTCATTATGCCCTATCGCTGGGCATGGGTTGCTGCCGTTATGGTTGGTTCTGTTGCTTCGCTGCAGATTGTCTGGACCTTTGCCGATATTGCCAATGGCCTTATGGCGCTGCCCAACCTGGTTTCCCTGATTGTGCTCAGCCCGGTTGTTGCTGCAGAAACAAAGGACTATTTTTCTCGTCCGCAATAATGGTGAAAAGTACAGATTCCTTGTTTTATGCGCGTATATAGGTTGCCGGACTTTGAAAAAATTGCTATAATGGCACAGCTTTTTTAACCGAATATAAGCCCGTTCAAGCTATGAATTTTAATCCCTGGCACGATGTTGAGATAGGAGAGAATCAGCCGAATATCGTCAATGCTATTATCGAAATTTCAAAAGGCAGTAAAACGAAGTACGAACTTGACAAAAAAACCGGTATGCTGAAGCTTGACCGGGTGCTTTATTCCGCTGTTTTCTACCCTGCAAATTACGGTTTCATTCCAAAAACACTTGGTGATGACCATGATCCGCTTGATATCCTTGTGATTTCCCAGTCGGACATTGTTCCGCTTTGCATGGTAAGGGCAAGGGTTATTGGTGTCATGCGCATGGTTGATCATGGAGAGGGCGACGACAAGATTATTGCCGTTGCTGAAGATGATATCAGCATGAGCAACGTTCACAATATTGATCAGTTGCCACCCTACTTCACCTCGGAGTTGCAGCACTTCTTTGAAGAGTACAAATCACTTGAGCAGAAGACTGTTCTTGTCGAAGAGTTCCAGAGCGCAGAGATTGCCCGCCAAAGTATTGTTCATGCTATTGACAATTACAGAAAAGTTTACTGTTAAGCTGCGCTTTTCCTGGTACGCTTTGTGAAGATGTTGATGAAAGGCGGTCATTGTCGAGGCAATGACCGCCTTTTGCATCTGCTGGAGGCGCTGGTTGCGACGGAAGTACACGTAGTCAACAACGTCCCCCTGATTTTTTTTGAAGTGGTGGAAAAGTCATATATTGGCCGGGTAAAAATGTATTGCGTTGCCACAGTTTTTTCTCACATGAATGGCTGAAATGCTTCACCTCTTATGCTGTCATTAACGATTGGGGAACTTGCGGAAAGGGCCGGGAAGATAAAACTTGTCATTTCCGACAATGATGGTGTTTTTACCGATAACGGCGTTTATTATTCGGAGAGGGGAGAGGAGATGAAGCGTTATTCCATCAGGGATGGGATGGGCGTGGAGCGGCTGAGAGATAGAGGTGTTGATACCGCCATCATGACCGGTGAGGTTTCGCCGAGTATCAAGCGGCGTGCTGAAAAGCTGGGGATGAAGAGACTCTATCTTGGTGCCAGGGAGAAGTTGCCGTTACTTGAGAGGGTTATGGCTGAAACCGGACTGCAACGGCATGAGCTGGCCTATATTGGTGACGATGTCAATGATGTGGAAATTATGAAAGAGATTGCTTTGGAGGGATTGACAGCGTGCCCGGCAGATGCGACCATTTTTGTTGAGCCATATATTCATTATCGGGCTCATGCTGATGGCGGCTACGGTGCATTCAGGGATTTTGCAGAGTGGTTGATCATGCTCCGAGATTCCTGACTGTTATTTATTAATTGCGATGTTGTGCATGTGCCGTTCGGTCGGTCATGGGCTGTTCGTTTTATCAAAAGAGATTGTTATGGCGGAAGTCACCATAGGAAACAGAAAAGTAGGGGACGGGCATCCTGTTTTTGTCATTGCTGAAATTGGCATCAACCATAACGGGTCGATGGACGTTGCAAAAAAGCTTATAGCGGGTGCAGCGGCTGCCGGATGTGATGCGGTCAAGTTTCAGAAGCGCACTCCGGAACTCTGTGTTCCAAAGGATCAGCGTGATATAGAGCGTGATACTCCCTGGGGGAGGATGAAGTATATCGATTACCGCTACAAGGTTGAGTTTGGACGGGATGAGTATCTTGAAATAGACCGTTACAGCAAAGAACAGGGCGTTTTGTGGTTTGCCTCCTGCTGGGATGAAGATTCAGTGGATTTTATGGAGCAGTTTGAGCCGCCCTGCTATAAGGCCGCCTCAGCATCGTTGACCGATCTTCCACTGCTGAAAAAAACCGCATCTACCGGAAGGCCGCTGCTCATCTCTACCGGGATGTCTACCATGGAAGAGGTAGAAAAAACCGTTGATGAGCTTGGTCGTGAGAATATTCTTATTGCGCATACCAATTCGACCTATCCCTCTCCGATTGAAGAGCTGAACCTGCGGATGATTACGACTCTCAAAGCCCGTTATCCCGAAGTGCCGATAGGCTATTCTGGTCATGAAGTGGGGCTTGCAACCACCTGGGCCGCTGTAGCGCTTGGAGCAACGTTCATTGAGCGTCATGTCACCCTTGATCGTGCCATGTGGGGCTCCGATCAGGCCGCGTCGGTAGAGCTGCCGGGTATGGCAAGGCTTGTTTCCAACATTCGTGATATCGAAAAAGCACTTGGTGACGGCATTAAACATGTTTATGCCGGTGAGGCGGCAGCCCGTAAAAAATTGCGACGCACCTGATGGCTGAAGCGTCGCTCTTTTGCATGAAAAAGTTTTTTTATCAGGAACCACTATCAATACAGTACGATTATGAGCAACAACAGTAATAATGGCACATCGCCGGTTCAGGAGTTTGAATACAAGGCTGAGATGAAGCAACTGCTCGACCTGATTGTTCATTCGCTCTATACCCATCCCGAAATATATCTCAGAGAGCTGATTTCCAACGCCTCTGATGCGCTCAGCAAGGTGCGTTTCAATGCCCTGACCGATCAGGAGATGCTCGACAAGGAGGTCGATCTCGCCATCCGTATCACCATTGATCCGAAAGAGATGACCTTTGTTATCGAGGACAGTGGCGTCGGCATGACAGAAGAGGAGTTGATTGCCAACCTCGGTACGGTTGCAAAGTCGGGGACGTTGGGCTTCATGCAGTCGCTCAAAGAGCAGCAGAAGCAGCTTGATGGCAACCTTATCGGTCAGTTTGGCGTCGGCTTCTATTCGGTTTTCATGGTAACGGAAGAGGTTACCGTTGAGACAAGAAGCTCCCATCCCGGTTCGCAAGGCTTCCGCTGGCGCTCTGGTGGTCAGGGTACCTACACGATTGAAAAGATCGACAAGGCTGAGCGGGGAACAAAAATTTCCTTCAAATTCAAAGAGGAGTCGAAAGAGTTTGCCGAGGAGTACCGTGTTGAGCAGATTGTCAAAAAATATTCAAACTTTGTTGATTTCCCCATCTATCTCGGCGAGAAGCAGCTCAACAGTATCACCGCCCTCTGGCAGCGTTCAAAAAATGAGCTGAAGGATGAGGAGGTCAATGAGTTCTACAAGTTCATCGCCAACGATTATCAGGATCCCCTCGACTACCTGCCTGTCTCCGTCGAAGGAATGGTCACCTTTAAAGCGCTTCTCTTTTTGCCAAAAGAGGCTCCACCCGAGATGCTGTATCGTCAGGGTGAACTCGAAAACCACGGGCCGCAGCTCTATGTCAAAAAGGTGCTGATCCAGAATGAGTGCCGTGACCTTCTGCCCGAGTACCTTCGTTTTATCGCAGGCGTTGTTGACACCGAAGATCTTTCGCTCAATGTATCAAGAGAGGTTGTTCAGTCCAGCCCGGTGATGGCCAAAATCCGTCAGATCCTCACCGGCAAGATTCTTGGCTGGTTTGAATCGCTTGCCAAAGAGCAGCCTGAGAAGTTCAAGACCTTTTACAAGGCATTCGGCCCGATTATCAAAATCGGTCTGAACACCGACTTTACCAATCGGGAAAAACTGATTGAGCTGCTGCGGTTTGAAAGCACAAAAACTGTCGATGGTGAATATGTGACGCTCAAAGAGTACAGTGAAAGGATGGGCGCCGATCAGAAAGAGATCTATTACCATTCCGGAACCAGCAAGGGACAGCTTCTTGCCCATCCCAACCTTGAGTATTTCCAGGAGATGGGTATTGAGGTCCTGTTGCTCAGCGATCCTGTTGACGTTTTTGTGATTCCCTCCATTCATGAATACGATAAAAAGCCGCTGAAATCCATTGAAAAGGCAGATATCGATTTTTCAAAGAAGAACAAGGAGACGCCGGAACCGATTGCAGAGAATCTTCTTTCGCCGGTGCTTCAGCTTTTCCGTGAAACCCTCGGTGAAGGAGTTGAGGATGTCATTGAGTCGCATCGGCTTGTTAACTCCCCGGTAACACTGGTGAGTGGCAAGGATGGTCTCGACAGCCAGATGGAAAAGATGATGAAGATGATGAGGAGTGATATGCCCGCCGGAAAAAGGATTCTCGAGGTCAATACCGCACACCCCATTATCAGAAATCTTGCCGGATTGATCAGTGCAGATCCCTCCAATCCGCTCATTGTAACTGCGATGAAACAGCTTTATGAAGGTGCATTGTTTCTTGAGGGTGGACTTGATTCAACGACCGGATTTTTATCAAGAATGAATGAGTTGATCGAGGCCGCGACGCTTTCCAGATAGAAGAATTCTAACAACGAGCTAATCAGTGAATTTGTGAAAAAGGGAAGGGATTTTGATGAGAGGGAGGTTGCGGTTTTTCAGAGGAACGAGATAACCGAGCATCATATTTATAAAAATCTTTCCGGGAGGGTACGCGGTGTGAAAAATCGCCGCATCCTCTCCCAGATTGCTGACGATGAGATGCGTCACTACAATGTCTGGAAAACCTATACCCGGCGGGATATTGCACCCAACCGTATCAAGGTGTGGTTTTTCACCCTTGTCAGTATGCTGTTTGGTTTTACCTTTGGAATCAAGCTGATGGAAAATGGGGAAAAACGGGCCCATTTTGTCTACAGTCGTATTCCCGGTTCATTCAAGGAGGTTAACGGCATTATTCGCGATGAGGAGGAGCATGAACAGGCTCTTTTGACGCTTCTTGATGAAGATCGGCTGAAATATACCGGTTCCATTGTGCTGGGTCTCAATGATGCCCTTGTTGAGCTGATGGGTGTGCTGGCCGGTCTTACCTTTGCCTTGCAGAACACCAGGTTTGTTGCCCTGACAGCCTCCATTACCGGCGTAGCGGCAGCGCTCTCGATGGCTGCATCAGGCTATCTCTCCACAAAAGCGGAACCGGAGGGAAAAAATCCCCTCATTGCTGCACTCTATACCGGTGTCGCCTATATCGTCACCGTCTTGCTGCTTATTCTTCCCTATCTCATTTTTGATGATCTCTATCTCTCTCTTGGCGTTTCGTTTGTTGTAGCCATCACGATCATAGGGTTTTTCAACTACTACATCTCAGTTGCGCGTGACCTGCCCTTTAAAGGTCGTTTTCTTGAAATGGTTACTCTGAGTTTCTCTGTTGCAGCGCTCAGTTTTCTTGCCGGTTATGTCATACGTTTCGCATTCGGCATTATCATTTAGCTTTTCACACGCTCCTGAAACAGCACTTGCTCTCCCTCTCCCGGCTGAACGGGAGAGCGGGTAATGAGCGATTGCAGCAACCCGGCAAGGGCGGTCTCATCGATTGTTTCTTCCGTGTTGAGATTGATGGCGAGCGCCTCCTCTTCGGCTGAAAGTGGCTCCATGCTCTCCAGTTGTGAAGCAAGTACCGCAATGTCGGCTTCCGAGGCATCGTTACCCCTCAGATACCGCGCCTGTACCCGGTCAACGAGTACCTTTTCGGAGGCTGAAAAGCGCAGAATCCGGCACGGAATTTTCCGGGTTTTGGCAAGCTCAATGAACAGTTCCCGCTGGCTCTCCCTGAGGAATGTTGCATCCACAATGACCGCGATTCCCTCACCGATGCCGAGATCGGCAAGGTCGAGCAGACGGCGGTAGGTTTGCAGGCCGATCTCCGCCGTATAGAGAGAGCCGTCACTTCGCTCAAGCGGCTTGAGTCCGCCAATGCGTTTTCGTTCGATATCCGAGCGGAGATGGATGCAGGGTATCTTGTCGGCGATATGGCGGGCCACAACGGTTTTTCCACTTCCTGAAACCCCGAAGGCAAGGATGAGCAGAGCGCTCTGCTTCCGGGTGAATTCGAGTGCGAGCCTGATGTATGAACGGTGCTCTTCAAGAATTTTTTCAGCCTGGCTCTGGCCGTTTGTCTGGGCATAACGGATGGCGGTTACCTTTGCCCTCACCATAGCCCGGTAGACAACATAGAAGTTCAGAAGCGGCAGGGCCTGGTAATCACCACTCTCGGCCAGATAGCTGTTCAGGAACCGCCAGGCCAGCTCCTGCTCTCCGCCATGCACCAGATCCATAAAGAGGAAAGCGAGGTCGCTGATAACATCAATAATGCTGAGATGCTCATTGAACTCAATACAGTCAAAGATAAAAATCTGCTCCTTCCACCAGACCATATTGCCGGTATGCATGTCTCCGTGGCACTGGCGGATAAAGCCCCCCTCTTTTCTCTGGAGGAAAAGAGGGTAGAGGCGCTGATGCTCGTTGATGCTCCAGTTTCTGAGGAATTCAAGTTGCCCGATTTCATGCTCACTGGTGGCAATTGACTCCATGGAGGTGAAATTGTGCAGGATCGGTTTGATGAGATTATCCGGATGGCCGAAACCGCTCTCGCTCTCTGCCGGGGGGAGGGAGGCATGAAAACCGGCGATCATCGTTGAAAGGGTGTCGATATGCTTTTCTGTGAGCAATTTCGCCGAAAGCATCCGGTCAAGCTCCATTGTCCGCTCAAAGCGTACCATTTTTACGACGTAGTCAACAATCTCCCACTCAGCGCCAATTGTCTCTTCTGCGTCAACCAGAACGGACTCTGCAGAGCGCAGAACTGGCACAACAGAGAGGTAGATGCCTGGGCAGAGCCTCCGGTTGAGGCGCAGCTCCTCGGTGCAGTAGTAGTGCCGTTTTTCAGGAGTTGAAAAATCAAGAAAACCGAGGTTCAGCGGTTTTTTAAGCTTGTAGGCAAAAGAGCCGATGAGGAAAATCCAGGAGATGTGGGTCTCAATAACCTCAACGCCTCCTGTGGCACGAGGGTATGCTGCCGGATGGCTCAATGCTTCAGCGAGGGACTCCATGGCCTTTTTTTGTTTGGTTTATCACTGCTTGTGCTGAAAAAAAAGAACCCTGCCCTCCAATATAGGAGGGGAATGAGAAGGCGGCAAGAATCATCTTCAGCGAAACTGGATTCCTTTGAAAAAAATGTAAATTAAAGGCCTGTAGAAAAGATATGCCACTCTTCATATTCATGTATTCACCTCACTGTTATGATACATCTTGCAAGGATACTTTGTCCTACCGACTACTCCGCCACATCAGATAATGCTGTGCGTTATGCTGTTGAATTTGCCCGGAAAGTTGGCGCCCATGTCCGGTTTTTGCATATCCTCTCCTCCGCAACGCCTCCTGAAAAGATTGTTGTTGCTCCCGAGCTTCTCGCAGCATCTCCGGATGAGGATGATGCTCTTCCGGAAAATTTTTCCCGTATCCTGATGGCGGAGAAAAAAAAGGGGTTGAATGCCGATCTTCGTGTTCTCAAGGGTGAAGCCCCCAAGGTTATTGTTGAACAGGCAAATTCATGGGGCGCTGATTTGATCATCATGGGCTCTCATGGACGTACCGGCCTGCATCGGCTCATGATGGGCAGTGTTGCTGAAGAGGTTTTCCGTTCATCCGACATTCCCGTCCTGCTGGTCAAGGAGCTGGCGGCGGCAAAAATTATTGCAGAATAACGTTTCAGAGACCAAATCCCTCTCAATTTTAGTGCACTCTACACTCTATGGAAAACTTCAGGCACTCAATTCTTGCACTCATTACCGAAACCTCGGCCAACCTGCCGAGTGATGTTCGCTGTGCACTCGCAGCCGCTATTGACCGGGAAGATCCACTCTCCCAGGCAGGCCTTGCCATGTCAACCATTTCGGTCAATATCGACATGGCTGTCGATAACATTTCACCGATTTGCCAGGATACCGGTATGCCAACCTTTTTCATCCACACTCCTCGCGGAACCGATCAACTCTTTATGAAAGAGGAGATTGAAGCGGCTATTGCGGAAGCGGCCCGAACCGGTAAACTCCGTCCCAATGCGGTCGATGCCATAAGTGGCAAGAACTCAGGCAACAACCTTGGCGAACATTTTCCGGTAATCCATTTTGAGCCCTGGGCAAAGGATGAGATTGAGGTGAAGCTGATTCTGAAAGGTGGTGGTTGCGAAAATAAAAACATTCAGTACTCACTGCCGGAAGAAATTCCCGGACTTGGAAGCGCTTCACGCGACCTTGACGGCGTGCGCAAATGCCTGCTTCATGCGGTTTATCAGGCGCAGGGGCAGGGGTGCAGCCCCGGTGTTATCGGCGTTGGAATCGGTGGCGACCGTACCAGCGGTTTTGACCTTGCCAAGAAGCAGCTCTTCCGCACCATTGACGACCGTAACCCCGACAGTGAACTTGATGCTCTCGAACAGGATATTCTTGAGAAAGCCAATACGATGGATATCGGCCCCATGGGTTTTGGCGGAAAAACCACCCTCTTTGGATGCAAAATCGGCAAATCACACCGCGTTCCGGCAAGCTTTTTTGTCTCCGTAGCCTACAACTGCTGGGCATACCGCCGTCTTGGCGTGCTGCTTGATCCGGAGAGCGGCTCAATCAAGAGCTGGCAGTACAGAGCTGCCGATGAGATCAAACGCATGGCCAAAGGCGAGGGAATGGCGCTGACCGGAAAAGAGGTTATCCTGCAGGCTCCACTTACTGAAGAGCAGGTCAGATCGCTCAAGGTTGGCGACGTGGTGCTTATTAACGGCGCCATGCATACCGGTCGTGATGCCTTCCACCACTATATCATGCACCACGACCTGCCCGCCCATCTCGATACAACAGGAGGAATTCTCTTCCATTGCGGACCGGTTATCATGAAAAATGAGGATGGCAGTTACCGCGTTACCGCTGCCGGGCCGACCACCTCAATCCGTGAAGAGCCTTTCCAGGCGGATGTCATCAAAAAACTTGGACTGAGAGCAATTATCGGTAAAGGGGGGATGGGCCCGAAAACCCTCAAGGGGTTGCAGGAACATGGAGCCGTCTATCTCAACGCCATCGGAGGCGCAGCACAGTATTACGCCCGTTGCATTGACCGGGTGACCGGAGTTGATTTTCTTGAAGAGATGGGCGTTCCCGAAGCGATGTGGCATCTGGAGGCAAGCTCCTTTCCGGCTATTGTTACCATGGATGCACACGGCAACAGCCTGCACAGCATCGTCGAAGAAGAGTCGTTCCGTCAACTCGGCACATTCGCTACTGATGCCCACTGACCTGAAGGGCCAGGTTGCCATTCTCACTTAACTGTAAAGAGGACGTTGATGAAAAAAATCAGATTTATGGATGTCTCATTCCGTGACGGGTTTCAGTCCTGTTTTGGTGCGAGAGTAAAGACCGAGGACTTTTTGCCTGCCCTTGAAGCTGCCGTTCATGCCGGTACAGACAATTTTGAAATTGGCGGTGGAGCCCGCTTTCAGAGCCTCTATTTCTATTGCGAAGAGGATGCTTTTACCATGATGGATGAAGCCCGCAAGGTTGTGGGGCCGGATATCAACCTGCAGACCCTTTCACGAGGAGCCAACGTCGTTGGCCTTGTTTCGCAGTCACGCGATATTATTGATCTCCATGCCCGTCTCTTCAAAAAGCATGGTATCACCACCATCCGGAATTTCGACGCCCTGATGGATGTCCGCAATCTCTCCTACTCCGGTCAGTGCATTCACGATGCAGGGCTTCGCCACCAGGTCGTTGTTGCCATGATGGGCCTTCCACCCGGATTGCAAGAGAGCTATTGCCATACCCCGCAGTTCTATCTCGACAAGCTGCGGGAGATACTTGATGCCGAAATTCCATTCGACAGCGTTGCTTTCAAGGATGCTTCAGGCACAACAACTCCGGCTATTGTTCATGAAACCATCAAGGGAGCACGGAAGATGCTGCCCGAAGGCACCGAAATCCAGTTCCATACCCACGACACGGCAGGGATGGGCGTAGCCTGCAACTATGCCGCCATCACCGGTGGAGCTGACATTATTGATCTCTCCATGGCTCCGGTCAGTGGAGGAACCGCCGAAGTGGATATCCTCACCATGTGGCAGAGGCTCAGAGGCACCGAATACACCCTCGACATAGACCAGGAGAAATATCTTGAGGTGGAGGCGCTCTTTATTGATCAGATGTACAAGTACTACATGCCCCCTGAAGCCACAGCGGTCAATCCGGTCATCTCCTTCTCACCCATGCCCGGCGGAGCCCTCACGGCAAATACCCAGATGATGCGCGACAATAACACGCTGCACCTCTTCCCCGCAGTAATCAACAACATGCGTGAGGTGGTGGTCAAAGGAGGCTTTGGCGCATCGGTCACCCCGGTTTCACAATTCTATTTCCAGCAGGCTTTTGCCAACACCATTCAGGGCCACTGGAAAAAGATCACCGACGGTTATGGCAAAATGGTGCTCGGCTACTTCGGCAAGACCCCTGCCCGCCCTGACGATGAGGTTGTCAGGCTCGCATCCGAACAGCTCGGTCTTCCTCCAACGGTTGAAGATGTGCACGATATCAACGATCGCAATCCGGAACTTGGCGTAGCCTATAATAAATCGCTGCTCCATGAAGCCAACATTCCGCAGACCGACGAAAACATCTTTATCGCAGCAACCTGCGGCGCCAAAGGTATCGCTTTTCTTCAGGGAGATTGCTCAACCGGTATTCGCTACAAGGCCGATATTGCCGTTGAAATCAAGGCAACACCAAGAGCAGAGGTGGTTGCGGCCTACCATGAGGCACACAAACACGATATTCACCAGGAAGAGGTGAACCATCGGCTTAAGGATCTCTTTTCCAAACTGCCACCTGCAGCGCCGGTTGCGCCTCCGGGAGCATCAAAGGTGATCTCAATGGCAGGCAACTTTACCGTTTTTGTTGATGGAGCCCCCTTCACCGTCTCCTTTGCCGAAGGCTCCGCCATCAATCCCCAAACGGTTGCCCTGCCATCAGCGGAAGGCTCTCCTGAAGCCCACCACCCGCATCCAGGGACACCAGTGCCGGCGGTTATGCCCGGCAACGTCTTCTCGATTGCCGTCAAGCTTGGTGATGAGGTCAGGGAGGGAGAAGAGGTCGCCATCATCGAAGCCATGAAAATGGAAAACTCCGTCAAAGCCCCCTGTGGCGGAAGAATCCTCTCCATCACGGTAGCCAAAGGCGACTCCGTCGGAATGGGAGAGACCATGATGACCATCGGATAGCATGCCCGCCGCCCGCCCCCGGATACCGATTCCAGGGGGTGGTATGCCGGGGGCTTCTGCAACACACACTCTGTTTCCTTGTCATAGAACCCTCAAAAGAGAAACATGATGCCCGACACGACATTGCAGCCCATCAGGATTCTTGTTGCTTCTCCCGGTGACGTTGACAGGGAGCGGAAGATTGTTGAGGAGCTGATTGAGGATTGGAATATCCGCAACGGCAATGAGCATAACATGGTGCTCGAAGCGGTGCTGTGGGAAAAACATGCTGCATCGGAGAACAGGGGAGATGCTCTTGGCCCTCAGGAGGTGATTACCCGCCAGATTGTGGACGATTGTGATTGTGTCATCGGTATTTTCTGGAACCGCATTGGAACGCCCACCAGAATTGCTGCCGGAGGAGCCGTTGAAGAGGTTCAGCGGATGCTCACCGTTCTGAAACGTCCCGTCATGCTCTATTTCTCTGACATGCCCATTGCGCCGAGCAAAATTGATGATCAGCAAAAAGCAAAGCTTAAAGAGTTCAAGGCAGCGATGAAGCGTGATGGGCTGGTGTGGGAATATAATACCCGAGCGAAGTTCCAAAAACTGCTTGCCCGGCACCTTGACAGAAATATACGCGAATGGTTCTGTACCCCCGGCGCTCTACCATCCCCAAAGCCGATTCCAGTCGATGAAGTATTGCGCCGCTATCATGCCGCGCTGAGGGAGGAGCTGGGATACATTCGTATGCTTGGAATGCCGGGAGTTGAGAGCATCAAGGTCAACCTCAATGACGACACCTTTGTGCCGCTTCGTCTTTCCGATCGACAAGAGAGTGGCTTTCATCCAGGGAAAGAGGCGCTGCTTCAACGGCGTGACAAGATTGAGGAGATGCTCAACCCCGACGAAGTGATGCAACGCGCCTACAAAAAGCGCCGGATGCTGCTTATTATCGGCGATCCGGGTTCCGGGAAAACAACCCTGATCAAATATTATGCCTTGTGTGCTCTTGAGGAGGAGTCAAAACCATCAACAGCTATCTTGATTTGCTGGTCGATTTGTTGCTGGTTCGCCGTCTGGCGCCATGGCACAGCAATATTGGCAAGCGCCTGGTCAAGTCACCAAAAGTATCGGTGCGTGACAGCGGACTTTTACACGCATTGCTCTCCATTCCCGACAAGGAGAGCCTTCTCTCTCATCCCGTCATTGGACAAAGCTGGGAGTGTTTTGTTATTGAAAATATCCTCGTAGCCGCTACTGACGATGTTCAGGGCTTTTTTTACCGAAGCGCAGGAGGAGCTGAGATTGACTTGCTGCTCTCATGGTCGAATGGTAACCTGTGGGCAATTGAGATAAAACGCAGCATGACGCCAAAGCTGGAGCGCGGATTCCATGCTGCCTGCACCGACTTGAACCCTTCCCGAAAAATTGTTGTCTATCCCGGAAAAGAGCGTTATCGGCTTGCCGCTGACATAGAGGCGATGTCGCTGTTCGATATTACACAGCAGTTGTGCGATCTTGACAAAGGGATATCCGCAGCGATGATTTCAAAAGAATAAACTTCCGTTCAGCGCCAGGGGTTTTATCAAGCTCATTCATGAGCGCCCCGCAAAGCTGGATTTTTGCTTCCAAAATTGGGCGGTATACCGCGAATTTCTGGTAAATTGGCGAACGGAAAAGAGCAGAATGATACGAAAAAAGAAATGCCGCACTCCATGCAACCAGATACGAGAAATGCCACCCCTGAATTTTCGCCGGATGAGCTGCTGATTTTCATCGGGCACAGTGACGATGCTTCGGCGGAAGCTGATGCAATGCTTGAACTGAAAGAGGAGATTGAGCATGATTTTCGCCGTTTGCTTACGTCCAATAATCATCGTTCACGTTTTCGCCGAATCAAGTTTTGGGAGTGGAGATATGATGCATTGGCGATACCCGGCGGCCAGGATGTGGTTGTGGCACCGGCTCTTGAACGTGCACAGATAGCTGTTTTTCTCTTCAAAAAACGAGTTGGCTGCGTGACTCGTCAAGAGCTTGATATTACAAGAAAGCAGAGCAGGGATACTCATGTTTTTGCTTTTTTCCCGCACAATCAGCCTCTGGTAAATTCGTTTGATACTCTTGATGATGAAATTCAGGCGACTTCAGACTGGCTTGAATTAAAGAAGTATCAGAAGAGCCTGACCAGTGATTGGACTCAGAGTGGGTCGTCTTCTGTTACTCCTTTCCCAAAGTATAAGGATCCAAAAGATCTGCAAAAAATAGCGGCTGACAGGCTTTGTACTGCTCTTTCTGTTATTCTCTCTCTCGAATCTTCTATAGTTCGTCCAACTCCGTTACAGCAGGTAAACAGTGCTGCCGAACTTCTTCGCTGTTACCACGCCACCCTGAAGCAGCAACTTGGCAACATTACGCTGACCGGATCACCAGCGCTGGAGCATTTTTCGGTAAAGCTCTCCGAGACTTTTGTATCGCTCAGTTTGTCGGCTGCGTCGCGATGCGAGGTGCGCAGTAGTGCTGGCGGTGAAGGGTGCGATGAGGCGGAGTATCAGCATAGCAGCACACCCGAAAAGGTAATGAGTTTTGTGTTTCAGCACCATCCACTGTTGCTCGTCATTGGTGATCCGGGTTCGGGGAAAACCACACTGCTCAAATATTATGCGCTCTCCTGCCTCGACAACGGTCGGCACAAGGAGTTCGGGTTCAATGAGCCGGTTCATGTTTTTTTTCTGCCGTTGCGCGAACTGAAACAAGATGAGCATGGAGCTTATGCGTCGTTACCGGCAAATCTTGCTGTGTGGTCAAGCAAACAGTTTCTCAAAATTGAGGAATCCCTCTTTTCCGGTTGGCTTGAGCGGCCTTCAACACTGATGCTCCTTGATGGACTTGATGAAATCAGCGATGTTCACGACCGGATAGCGGTATGCAAATGGATTGACCGGACGGTCGGACGTTTTACCAACGCAAAGTTTGTGGTGACCTCACGAAGCACGGGGTATCGGAAGGGAGATGGCATTGAAATTGAATCAAGCCATTTGCGGGCGGATATTATGGATTTTTCCAAAGAGCAGCAGAGGGAGTTCTTGCACCGCTGGTTCAGGGCGGCATTTCTCGGTGAGTTGCCGCCAGCCGTCGAAGATGATACGGTGTGGCGCGGCCAGCAGGAGCAAAAAGCTGCCACAAAAGCTGATGCCATCCTGTTGTTTCTTGGTCAGGAGAAAAACCGGAGCTTGCGCCCTTTGGCGGGTGTGCCGCTCTTGTTGCAAATCATGGCGATGCTCTGGAAAGATCGGCAGTATCTGCCCGGCAGCCGCTTAAAGCTCTACGATGCGGCATTGAACTACATGCTCGATTATCGTGACCGTCGGAGGGGAATTGATTCGCTGCTCGTGGCGGAGGATGCCCGACGGGTACTGAGTCCGGTCTCGCTCTGGATGCAGGAGACGCTGAAAATAGATGAGGTTGACCGGGCTGAGATGCAGCAGCAGATGCAGGTACAGCTCGACACGCTCTCCAATTCGCGGCCTGCATCGGATTTTTGCCAAAGCCTTGTTGACCGTGCGGGAGTATTGGTGGAGTATGGCGAAAAGGAGTATCTCTTCCGCCATAAATCATTCCGCGAATATTTGGCGGGCGTTCAGTTGGTGAAAAATATCCACAAACCGAACGCTCTCGACAAGCTGGTGAGCCATTTTGGCGACGACTGGTGGACAGAGGTGTTTCGCTTTATTATTGGCCATGTTGAGGATGCAGAACTGTTCGACAGTTTCATGCAGAAGCTTTTTGATTCACCGGTCACTGAAAACTTGACACAAAAGCAGCAGGACTTGCTGATTGCCCTTGTTGAGGAGGCGCCGCAACGGAAGATTGATGCCCTGCGCCAAAAGCTGCTTGATCCGGCGACCACGCAAAACCGGCAGCGCTATTTGCTTGAGTGCCTGAAAACTATCGCAAAACCTGAAGCGCTTTCCGTTGTGACGGAGTTCAAGCAGTTGGGGTTGTCGAAAGAGGAACGGGTTATTGTTGCTGTAACACTCGACAAGCTTGGTGCAGAGTACATCCTGATCAAGGGTGGGACATTCATCTATTCTCAGACGCAGAAGCCGGAAACCGTGCAAGAGATGTATGTTGCAAAATACACGGTGACCAACCAGCACTATCGCCGCTTTATCGACTATCTCGATGCAAAGGAGCCGGAATTTGCTGAAAGAGTGTCTGTTGAAACATACCGAAAGAGCCTGCATGAGCTGGCATCGGGCATAGAAGGATTCAGCGAGTGGTTGAAAAAAGAACCCTCTTTGGTCAGCCGCTTTTGCTCACGTTATGATGAAGATAAACGATTCAACAAGGATGAGCAGCCGGTTGTCGGGGTAAGCTGGTATGCCGCCAAAGCCTGGTGCCTCTGGCTTTCGCTGCTTGAAGGGGAGAGTGCACGGTACCAGCTTCCGGATGAAGTGCAGTGGGAGTGGGCCGCAGGAGGCCAGCGCGACAAGCCGGATAAAGTATTAAAGGTTAGGGACTATCCCTGGCCCGAAGAGAAGGGTAAGCCTGATAAATCAAGGGCTAATTATAACAATCATGAGGGGGGAACGATACCTGTAGGCCGTTATCCTGAGGGAGCGACGCCTGAGGGGCTCTACGATATGGCGGGCAACGTGTGGGAGTGGATGGAGGATATATATAAAAAAGAGGAAAACTGGAAAGCATTAAGGGGTGGTGATTATAGTGATAAAGCTGATGCTCTGCGCTGCTCCTCCCGGAACGGCAGCGATCCGAGGGGCTGGTACCTCGACCTTGTGGGTTTTCGAGTGATTCGTTCCAGTCATTCTTCCTCTTCCTGAAATTCTGATCCTCTGTTATCTGGAACTCTGAAAAAACAATTGACACCGGGCAATGAATAATGGACAGATGGTGAGGAGCTGAAATTTTTTTTGCAAAGTCACTCAGTCGGTGCTTGCCCACTGCCCACTGACAACTGACAACTGATCACTGTCCACTCTTCTCAGATCTTCTCCCACTCGAATTTGCTGACGTTTCTTGCTTTGGGGTCAAAAACGATGCCAATCAGGTAGCGTTCTCCGGCGTATTTTTCGTAATAGTTCATCTTTTTGATCTGCTCAAGCGGCTCCCTGTCGGTCACCTTGAACTCAAACAGGAAGGTTCTCCCTTCGGCCTTCAGCGTCAGGTCAATCCGCCCCTTGTTGCTCACATCCTCGGCGATGATGTCGAGGCCGAGACTTGCAAAATAGGCGTAGAGTACGCTGGCGTAAAAGCCTTCGTAACTCTCGATAGCATTGTTGGTGAAGTTGTTGTAGGCGATGCTTGCAAAAAGCCGATGGATAAGAGGTTCCAGGTTTGCAACATCCCCGGCGTTGATGACATCAAGCAGTTCATAGCGAATCGGCTCTTTTTCTGAAACGCTGGTCATCGATTGCAAAATATAATCGTTAAAACTGATCTGCACCTCCTTATTGGGAAATCCCAACTCGTAACCAACTCCCATGCCCGACTGGATCACGCATTTTATGGTCAGATAGCCTGTCTGAAACATAATCGTTTCCAGATTGAGCGACTCGATGTTAAAGCTGTTGGCCAGAGACTCATTAACTCGAATCCCGTTAAGCTTGGGGATAAAATAGCTGTTCTTTTTTATGAGCTCAATCAAAAAGCGGGGTGTTCCTGTCTCGAACCAATAGTTTTTGAACATCTTTTGGTTTTTGATAAAGAGCAGGATATCATAAGGGTTATAGACCCTGTCACCCAAAAAGTTATACCCATTGTACCACTGTTTGACCTCTTCCATATCGACGCCTTCGAGATACGGAGCAAAACGGGTTTCCACGTCAAGCTGGGTGTAGCCGCAAATAGCGCCATAGTCCGCATTGAGGCTGATATCTTCGAGGTTGTTCAGGCCGCTGAAGAGTGATACCTTGGAGAATTTGCTCACTCCGGTGAGGAAGGCAAAGCGCAGATATTCGTCATTCTCCTTGATTTTTGTATAAAAGTCGCGCATTCCATCCCGGATGGCGAGCGCTTCGGGGAGCTGCTCGATATTGTCAAGGATGGGTTTGTCGTACTCATCAACGAGAATGACAACTTTCTGATTATGCTTTTGAAATGCTTTTTTGATTAATTCTGCGAAACATTGGTTCGGATCCTCTTTTTCTTCGCAGACAATATTGAGCCGTTCCTGATTGTCCTTAAGGATATAGAAGAGGTTTTTTTCAAGGCTCTCCCGGCAGTGAACCCCGCCACTGAAACTGATCTTGATGACTGGCCGGGTTACCTCCCAGTTCCATTGTTCTTCGATGAGAAGCCCCCTGAATAGCTCTCGTTTCCCTTCGAAAATATTTTTCAGCGTATCGAGAAAGAGGCTTTTTCCGAAACGGCGTGGCCGCGACAGAAAGACATATTGATATTGTTCAATCAATGAACGGGCAATCTCCGTTTTGTCGATGTAGAGATAATCACCCTCGATTATTTTACTGAAAGTTTGTATTCCTACGGGCAGCTTTTGCATGGTATTCAACCTCGATTTTAAACAGCAACCATCATGAGTATCATTTTTTTCATCATCAATGGTTCGCATTGCTGAAAGGCTCCAGCAAATATACACAGAAAGCGATTGCATCTGCAATGCTCCTTCCCGGCGTATCCGCTTCCGAAAGCCTTCAGCAGAGTCTGGTGTGCTATGAGCAAGGAGATTTTGCGCCAGCTTTTGAGCATGCACAGATGAAGCAGGCGGCCACACTTCTCAGGCAGGGTTGAGAGGGAAAGCGAGCAAAACTGGCGAAAAAAATCGATCCTGATTTGAACGGTATACCGGGAATTTCTGGTAAATTGGCGAACGGAAAAGAGCAGAATGATACGAAAAAAGAAATGCCGCACTCCATGCAACCAGACACCAGAAATGCCACCCCTGAATTCCCGCCGGATGAACTTCTGATTTTCATTGGGCACAGTGACGATGCTTCGGCGGAAGCTGAGGCTCTAAAGTTGTTGAGGCCGGAGATTGAGAAGAGCTTTCGGGAATTTCTGAAAGTCAATTTGCATCGTTCACGTTTTCGCAGGTGGGTTTTTTGGGAGTGGCGTGAAGACGCGTTACCCATCACTGGCGGTCAGGAGGCGGTTGTCAGAGATGCTCTTGATCATGCACGGATTGCCATTTTTGTTTTTAAAGAGCGGGTTGGCGCTGTTACCTGGCAGGAGCTGGAAAAGGTAAGAGAGCGCAGCCGGAAGCAGCGCCTGCATATTTTGGCGTTTTTTCCGGAAAAGCAGCCTGATCACGGCACGTTTCCAAATGCAGAGGCCAAACTTCAGGCTGCCGAAGATTGGACGGCATTGCTGAAGCGTCAGATGCAGTTGACAAGTGACTGGACGGAAAAGAACTCCTGCTCCTTGACACCATGTCCCAATTATCAGAATTGCGATGATCTTGTGAAAGTTGCGCTTGAAAAGCTGAAAGTGGCTATGGCCGATATTCTTGCTGTTGAGTCTCCAGCGTATCTTCCAGAGCCTTTGCCGCAGGTGGATGTATCCGTCGCCTTGCTCCAGCGCTACCATGCTACCCTGAAGCAGCAGTTTGGCGATATGACGCTGATGGGTTCGCCAGCGTTTGGCCATGTGCCTTTAAAGCTTTCTGAAACCTTTGTTTCGTTAAGCCTTTCGGGATCGTTGCATTGTGAAGATCGCACTACTGCACAAGGGTGCCGATGTGACGACGTTGTGTACGAAAAAAGCAGTACACCGGAAAAGGTGATGCGCGGGGTCTTTTTTGAGCAGCGCTGTTCACTGTTGCTCATCATCGGTGAACCAGGTTCAGGAAAAACCACCTTGCTGAAGCATTATGCGCTCTGTTGCCTTGATGAACAGCAACGGGAGAGGTATGGTTTCAAGAGAGCCGTCACTGTTTTTTTTCTGCCCTTGCGAGAGTTGCAAAAGCGGGGCAACCGGTATAGGTCACTTGAGGAGAACCTTGCAGCGTCGTCTCACAAACAATTACTCACCATCAAAAAAGAGCACTTTACGCAGTGGCTTGAGCAGCCTTCTGCACTGGTGTTGCTTGATGGACTGGATGAAATCAGCAATGTAAACGACCGTATTGCTGCCTGCAAGTGGATTACCCGGACGGTGCGACGCTTTACAAAAGCAAAGTTTGTGGTAACGTCGCGCAGCACGGGTTACCGAAAAGGCGATGGTATTGAAATTGAGGCCGGACACAGACGGGCAGACATTCTTGATTTTTCATTGGAGCAGAAGAGGGAGTTTTTGCAACGCTGGTTTAAAGCGGCCCTGCTTGCAGAGATTCGCCCTGGTACGATAGCGTTTAAGGAGTGGCAAGCAGAGCAGGAGAGCAGGGCAACCGGAAAAGCTCAAGCAATTCTTGCTTTTCTTGAGGATGAAAAAAACAAAAGCCTGCGTCTGCTTGCGGGCGTGCCTTTGCTCTTGCAGATTATGGCAATGCTCTGGAAAGAGCGTGGTTATCTGGCTGAAGGCCGGATTGAGTTGTACGATGCGGCGCTGAACTTTATGCTTGATTATCGTGATCGCTATCGAGCAATAGAGCCATCGCTTGCGGCAAAAGATGCACGGAGAGTATTAAGCCCGGTTTCGCTCTGGATGCAGGATGAATTGAAAAAAGATGAGGTTGACCGGGCTGAGATGCAGCAGCAGATGCAGGTGCAGCTTGATACGCTGAACAAGTCACTACAGGCAGAAGATTTTTGCCGGAACCTTGTTGATCGTGCAGGTTTGCTGCTGGAGTATGGTGATCATCACTATGTTTTCCGCCACAAATCTTTCCGCGAGTACATGGCCGGAGTGCAGCTTGTCAAGAATATGCATCGGCCTGATGCGCTGAAGAATCTGGTGAGCCATTTTGGTGACGACTGGTGGACGGAGGTGTTTCGCTTTTTTATTGCCCATGTTGAGGATGCTGATCTGTTCAACAGATTTATGGAACTGCTCTTTGATTCACCGGTCACCGATGCATTGGAACCGAAGCAGCTCGATTTGCTCATAACCCTTATTGAAGAGGCGCCGCAGAGCAAGAGTGATGCCTTGAAAAACAAACTGCTTGCTCCGGGAACCACTCTTGAACGGCAGCGTTACCTTCTTGAGTGCCTGAAGGCTTTTCATAAACCGGATGCCGAAGCGGTAATACAGGAGTTCCGGAAGTCAGGCTTGTCGAAAGAAAAGGTGATTGTTGCTGATGTAGAGCGTGATATGCTGGAAGCGGAGTACATCCTGATCAAAGGCGGAACATTCGTCTATTCTCGGACGAAGAAGCCGGAAACCGTGCCTGAACTGTACGTTGCAAAATATACGGTGACCAACCGGCACTACCGCCGCTTTACCGGCTATCTCGATGCAAATGAGCCGGAATTTGCTGAAAGAGTGCCTGTTGAAACATACCGAAAGAGTTTGCAGGAGCTGGCATCGGGCATAGAGGGATTCAGCGAGTGGTTGAAAAAAGAACCCGCTTTGGTCAGCCGCTTTCGCTCATTTTATGATGATGACAAGCGATTCAACAAGGATGAACAGCCGATTGTCGGGGTGAGCTGGTTTGCCGCCAAAGCCTGGTGCCTCTGGCTTTCGCTGCTTGAAGGGGAGAGTGCACGGTACCAGCTTCCGGATGAAGTGCAGTGGGAGTGGGCCGCAGGGGGCCAGCGCGACAAGCGGGATACCGTATTAAAGGTTAGGTACTATCCCTGGCCCGAAGAGAAGGGTAAGCCTGATAAAACACGGGCTAATTATAACAATCACGAGGGGGGGACGACACCTGTAGGCCGTTATCCTGAGGGAGCGACGCCTGAGGGGCTCTACGATATGGCGGGCAATGTGTGGGAGTGGACGGAGAATTTGTATAAAAAAGAAGAAAACTGGCGTGCATTAAGGGGTGGTGCGTATTATAGTGATAAAGCTGATGCTCTGCGCTGCTCCTCCCGGTACGCCGACCTTCCGAGGAGCAGGAATAGCTACATTGGTTTTCGAGTGATTCGTTCCAGTCATTCTTCCTCTTCCTGAAATTCTGATTCTCTGATATCTGGAACTCTGAAAAAAGAGAGTTCACACAACAGGGAAAAACTGACATGGGGAGGGTTGAAAAAATTTTTTTGTAAACCTCGAAGTCGGTGTATCTCCATTGTCAATTGTCAACTATCCTGCAATGCCAGCTCACGAAATGCTGATTGTTTTGCTCATGCCAAGCAGGCCAAAACCCGCAACCTTTCGCAATTATTGTGGTTGTGAGGGGAAAAACTGGATCCTTCAGAGATTCGGAAACGGTTGGGGGGCAGGTTGGAACAAATATCATCTGCTTCTTTGATGAGTATTTTATAGATTAAAAAGAATCCGAAACGATATGCAAAAGGTTATACAACATGACAGCGATTGTTATTGAGGTCGATGAAAAGGTCGCTCAGACGTTTTCACAGGTATCTGCCGATAAAAAGAACAAGCTTCAACTGTTATTGACGTTGCGTTTACAGGAATTGATGTCGATTCCTGAACGCTCTCTCACTGATATTATGGATGAAATTGGCCGTTATGCAGAGGCTCAGGGTATGACACCGGAACTTTTGGCATCATTACTCAATGAAAAATAAAATTTGTGCTGTTATTGATACAAATGTTGCAATTAGTGCGGTTTTACTTCCCCATACGGTATCGCGGCAGGTTTTTGATTTTGTTGTCTTGTTCTGAATCCATTCCGTCGGATTGATATTGTTTCTCCTGCCGTTTTTTTGAACGATGTTATTCAGGGATAATCCCTTCAGTATTTGATATAAGCCTCCCGGAAGGGGTGTTTTTGTATCGGAACATCAGCGGATCAGCTTTTTTAAGAGATCCGTTATAGCAATCTGGAAATCTAAAAAAAAGAACTCACTCAACAGCAGATCTTCTCCCACTCGAACTTGCTTACGTTTCTTGCTTTGGGGTCAAAAACGATGCCAATCAGGTAGCGTTCTCCTGTGTATTTTTCGTAATAGTTCATCTTTTTGATCTGCTCAAGCGGCTCCCTGTCTTTTTTGATTGCTGTTGTCGTTTTTTATATTCATTTATATAAAAACATTAATCTTTTATAAGCGCTTAAATATGATTGTTTCTGAAGAAAAAGCGCCAATGCCTTTGCCGGTTAAACGCGCTGTCATGAAATTTGGCCGGGATTTGTCGCTGGCGAGGCGTCGTCGCCGGTTTTCGCAGGAGTCGATGGCAGAGCGGATAGGTATTTCGGTCTCCAGTTTGAGGCGGCTGGAAAAGGGCGATCCAGGTTTGAGCTGGGGAACCATTGCTCGTGCCATGTATGTGCTTGGTGAAATCGAGAAGCTTAACCAACTGCTCGATACGGCAAAAGATGATATCGGACTTGTTTTGATGGATGAGCAGTTGCCCCGGCGTATCCGCTCCCGAAAGCCTTCAGCGGAGTCCGGTGCGCTATGAGCAAGGCGATACAGCGAAGTGCAACGGTTTGCCTTGGTGAAGGCGGGATGGTTGTTGGCCAACTTGCCTATGCTCGTAGTGGTATGCGTGAAAACTCTTCGTTTGCCTATAGCCGACAGTGGCTTCAGTCGATTGAGCGCTTTTCAATCTCCCCTGACCTTCTATTGATTGAAACACATCAGTACCATAAGGCAGCTTCCGCAAATGACTCCGTTTTTCATTTTGCAATTGCCGATACGGCGCCTGATGGTTGGGGTTGCCGTGTCATTGCGCGTGATCATGCAAAGCGTCGTAACGTGCAGATGCTGCATGGCGCTGAGCAGCCATTTGCTCCTCTTACGGAATGGGACTATCTGGTCGGTGTGGATGATTTCAGTAGGGTTGGCGCTCTGCGTTTGCGCGATGAAACCGGGAACTATCTGAGAACCATTGAGAGTGGCGACAGGGCAACGCCACCCTTGCTGGAGCTGGCACATTTGCTTGGTGCAAGCCATGCTGTTGAGCGGGGGAGTGATACGGAAGCAGACCTTCGTTACCTCCGTGGCAGGGGAACCTCACTCGGCGGGCTTCGTCCGAAATGCTCTGTCATTGATGACAATGGGCAGTTGGCCATCGGCAAGTTCTCAAGCGTCAAGGATCAGCGCAGTGTGACCAAAGGTGAAGTTTTGGCCTTGCGCCTTGCTTTGGTTGCCGGTATTGATGCCGCCCAGGCTCGTATTGTTTATGCTGACAAAGCTCCAGTGGCTGTCGTGCGTCGTTTTGATCGTACGCTTCAGGGTGGTCGTATTCCCTATTTGTCGGCAGCCTCTCTCCTTCAGCTCCGCCGTGATGATGATTCTTCATACAGCGAGATAGCCGAGCGTATTATCGCTACCTGTGCAGACCCAAAACATGATCTGGCAGAGCTGTGGCGTCGAATTGTCTTTAATCTGTTGATTACCAATGTGGATGACCATCTGCACAATCATGGCTTTCTGCACGTCGGTCACGGTCAGTGGCGGCTTGCGCCAGCCTTCGATCTCAATCCTTTCCCCGACAAGGATCAGGAACTCAAAACATGGTTGACGGAGGATACGGGGCCTGTATCCTCCATTAAAGATGTGTTGCTTGTTGCTGCTCAGTTTTGGCTCGAAAGAGAGCGTGCGCTCGAAATCCTGCGGCAGGTCTACACTGCTGTAGAGAACTGGCGAGTTGTGGCTTTAACTGCGACGGTTGGCATGGAACCGCATGACCTGGTCGATTTTGCGCCAGCTTTTGAGCATGCACAGATGAAGCTGGCGGCCACACTTCTCAGGCAGGGTTGAGAGGGAAAGCGAGCAAAACTGGCGAAAAAAACGATCCTGATTTTCAGGTCAAGCGTCAAGCTGCGGACAATTGGGCTGCGTTACTGAAATGTCGTTCAACCCTGAAAGAGGAGTTGGGCTATATTCGTATGCTGGGATTGCCTGGCGTTGAAAGCATCAAGGTCAATTTGAACGACGACACCTTTGTGCCTCTTCGCCTTTCCGACAGGCCTGAGTCAGGTTTCCATCCCAATAAAAAGGATAAATCTGAGCAATCGAGCAGGTTTGCTGGCGGAAAAAAGGTCATTGCCCTCTGCAAAAAGCTGCTTGACCCCGCAGCCACTGTCAGCCGCCAGCGGGTGGTTCTGGACTGTCTGAAAACCATCGGAAAAACGGCGCCCCTTGATGCCTTGCAGCAGTTTATCCTTGAGGGGCTTGCCAAAAACAGGGATGTTGCCAGTCGGGCTGAAGAGGTCTTGCTCGCTCTTGGAGGGCAACCATACGTCGATCAAGCAACAACGAGTGCAGGCGAAAAAAACACTTCATACCGCAACCCTAATGAAGAGAATGCCGAGTACATCCTGATACCGGGTGGAAACTACCGGTATTCAGTGACAGAGGAAACTGTGGATGTGCCGGATCTCTACGTTGCCAAATATCCGGTTATCAACAGGCTTTACCGCTCTTTCATTGCCGCAGTGGCCAATATGCGCAGCAACAAGCTTTCAGGGCGGGTCGGCCATGCGCGGCAGGCCAATACCCGCAACCTTTTATGCTCCTTGAGGATGGGTGGGGGAACTGTGGTTTGAATTTTCTTTGTATTGTGAGTATAATAAAGATAGATGCATAAGGTAACCGATCGTTGAAAAGGGGGCATACCATGACGACAGCAGAAAAACTTTATAAAACAGCGCAAGAGCTTCCCGAGTCGGTTGTTGCCGAAATTCTTGATTTCGCAGAGTTTTTGCAGAATAAAACGGTAAAAAAAAACACCGCAAATAGAGAGGTGTTGATCGATATTGCTGGTGGCCTGGAAACTTCCACTACATTCTCCGGAGATCCTTTAGAAATCCAGAAACGGTTGCGTGATGAGTGGGAATAAATATCTTCTTGATACCAATTTTATACTTGCTCTCTTCAAGTCAAATCCGATAGTAATAGAGGAACTATTCTCCCGACAGGTTTACTCTTCCGAGTGTTTTTACAGTGTTGTGACGCGAATGGAATTATTGGGATATCCAGGGATTACCGATGGTGAAGAGTCGTTTATCAGGGAGAAACTTGACCATTTTACCCACTGCACTCTGACCAGTGAGATTGAAAACAGGGTTATTGAGTTACGCAGAAAGCGTAAAATTAAATTGCCAGATGCCATTATTGCAGCAACGGCACTCTCATTGAAGCTTGAGTTATTGACATTGGACAAGCATCTTTTATCTGTTGTTACGGCATCAAGAGAGCAATAGCAGTATTGGAACTCAAGTCGATCAATCCGATTGGCTGTTTGGTGGGAGTTGATGCGCTTGGCTTTGCAAATCAAGAGCTGAAAAAATGAACAGACGAACAGATGATAAACAAAGTCGAATTGTACATGTTCTTGTCGCATCTCCCTCTGACGTTGCTGCAGAGCGGAAAATAGCCGATGAGGTAATCCGTACCTGGCATATCCGTCATCAGTTGTCTGGACTGAGGCTGGAACCGGTGTTGTGGGAATCACACGGTGCTCCTGAATGCGGTGACAGGGTGCAGGGAATTCTCAATAAACAGATTGTTGACGAGTGTGATTGTGCCATCGGTATTTTCTGGACACGGATTGGTACTGATACCGGTGTGGCTCCGGGAGGAGCTGTTGAAGAGGTACAGCGGTTGATGAGCAAGGGTAAGCCGGTCATGCTCTATTTTTCCAAAGCCAACTACCCATTGAATCTTTCGGATTCCGGCAAGGTAATGGAGTTCGCCGGTCAGTTGACGAGACTTGCTGAATTTAAAGCTTCCCTGCAAGGGTATTCGCTGTTGTGGGAATATGACAGTCAGGATAGATTTCGTCAAAACCTTCTGACTCATCTCGACATCCAGATACCCAAGTGGTTTGGGCCTGAAGCCACAGCTCAAGAGCGCGTTGTTGTTTCGCCGAAGCTCGATGCTGCTTCGGCCCTCAAACGTTACCACTCAACCCTGGCGAGACAATTGGGCAACATCACCCTGACAGGCTCTCCCGTCATTACAAATTTTTCAGCAAAGCTCTCCGACACTTTTGTTTCTTTATCTCTTTCTGGCACATCGCGTTGCGAAACACGCATCCATGCCGCAGACGAACCGTGTGTGTCGCAAACTGAGGAGCGTACGAGCACTCCTGAAGAGGTTATGCGTTTTGTTTTCCAAAATTACCCGTTACTGCTCGTTATCGGCGATCCTGGTTCAGGAAAAACAACCCTGCTGAAATACTATGCGCTCTCCTGTCTCGACAACGGGCGCTGTACTCAGTTTGGGTTCAGCGAAGACGTCAATGTTTTTTACTTTCCGCTGCGTGAACTCAAGAAGGGTGATAGCGGCTATGCCTCACTGCCTGCAATTCTCTCTGGATGGTGTGAAAAAAATTATCTCACTCTTCCGGATACACTTTTTTCTGGCTGGCTTGAGGAGCCGTCATCTCTTGTGCTTCTCGATGGTCTGGATGAAATCAGTGATGTTGACGAGCGGATTGCTGTCTGTAGCTGGGTTGACAGGATGGTTGAGAGGTTTACCTCTGCCCGCTTTGTGGTGACTTCACGGAGCACCGGGTACCGGAAAGGAGATGGCATTGAGCTTGAAGCGAGCCATCTGCGTGCCGACATTATGGATTTTTCCAAAGAGCAGCAGGCGGAGTTTTTACAGCGCTGGTTCAAGGCCGCATTTCTGGGCGAAATTCCACCAAGCGTTGGAGATAAGGGGAGATGGCGAATTCTTCAGGAACAGAAAGCAGACCAAAAAGCCGATGCGATTATTGCTTTTCTGTCACAGGATAAAAACAGGAGTTTACGTGCACTGGCAGGGGTTCCTCTGCTGTTACAGATTATGGCTATGCTCTGGAAAGATCGGGAGTATCTGCCTGGAAGTCGTTTGAAGCTCTACGATGCGGCGTTGAACTACATGCTTGATTATCGCGACCGTCGCAGGGGAATTGACCCGCTGCTTGCGGCAGAAGATGCTCGTCGGGTGCTGAGCCCGGTCTCTCTCTGGATGCAGGATGAGCTGAAAAAAGATGAGGCTGACCGGGATAAAATGCAGGATAAAATGCAGGAGCTGCTCGATACGCTCTGCAATTCGCTGCCAGCATCGGAGTTCTGCCGGAATCTTGTTGACCGGGCTGGTCTTCTGGTTGAGTACGGTGAAAAAGAGTATGTTTTCCGGCACAAGTCATTCCGTGAGTATATGGCGGGCGTTCAACTGCTCAAAAACATGCATCGGATGGGTTATCTCGACATCATCGTTACCCGGTTCGGGGACGATTGGTGGCAGGAGCCGCTTCGCTTTTTTATCGGTCATGTTGATGATGCCGATGTGTTTGATTCCTTCATGCAGAAGCTTTTTGATTCACCGGTCACTGAAAACTTGACACAAAAGCAGCAGGACTTGCTTGTTGCTCTTGTTGAGGAGGCGCCGCAACGGAAGATTGATGCCTTGCGCCAAAAACTGCTTGATCCGGCGACCACGCAAAACCGGCAGCGCTATTTGCTTGAGTGCCTGAAAACTATCGCAAAACCGGAAGCGCTTGCCGTTGTGAGGGAGTTCAAGCAGTTGGGGTTGTCGAAAGAGGAACGGGTTATTGTTGCTGTAACACTCGACAAGCTTGGTGCAGAGTACATCCTGATCAAAGGCGGAACATTTATCTATTCTCGGACGAAGAAGCCGGAAACCGTGCCTGATATGTACGTTGCAAAATACACGGTGACCAACCAGCACTACCGCCGCTTTATCGACTATCTCGATGCAAAGGAGCCGGAATTTGCTGAAAGAGTGCCCGTTGAAACATACCGAAAGAGCTTGCAGGAGCTGGCATCGGGCATAAAAGGATTCAGCAATTGGCTGAAAGAAGAACCCTCTTTGGTCAGCCGCTTTCGCTCATTTTATGATGATGACAAGCGATTCAACAAGGATGAACAGCCGGTTGTCGGGGTGAGCTGGTTTGCCGCCAAAGCCTGGTGCCTCTGGCTTTCGCTGCTTGAAGGGGAGAGGGCACGGTACCAGCTTCCGGATGAAGTGCAGTGGGAGTGGGCCGCAGGAGGCCAGCGCGACAAGCGGGATGAAGTATTAAAGGTTAGGGACTATCCCTGGCCCGAAGAGAAGGGTAAGCCTGATAAAACACGGGCTAATTATAACAATCACGAGGGGGGAACGACACCTGTAGGCCGTTATCCTGAGGGAGCAACGCCTGAGGGGCTCTACGATATGGCGGGCAATGTGTGGGAGTGGACAGAGGATTGGTATGATGAAGATAAAGACAGGCGTTCGTTACGCGGAGGGGATTATAGTGATAAAGCTGATGCTCTGCGCTGCTCCTCCCGGCTCGACCTCAATCCGAGGAACAGGGGCTACTTCATTGGTTTTCGAGTGATTCGTTCCAGTCATTCTTCCTCTTCCTGAAATTCTGATCCTCTGTTATCTGGAACTCTGAAAAAGAAAGTTCACTCAACAGGGAAAAACTGACATGGGGGGGCTTGGAAATTTTTTTTTTCAATAGACAGTACGGCAGTTTTTTGCGCTGGTGTCATAAGGGAAGTTGCGATGATAATGCATATGAACGAATTATATCGTTTTTGTTGTATAGTGTTGTATAATGGTGTATAAATTGGTATAAAAGAATATAACTCTCAATAAAACAGGACTCTCGATGGATGCTATCAGAAATCCATTCTCTCCCGGCGCGGGCTCTCCTCCTCCGGAACTGGCAGGACGTGATATCTTATGCAGAACGGCTCTTTAATTTTCCTGACATCGGGGCGCTCAACGAGCAGGATGCTGCCAAAGCGCTTCAGGAACCTGTTGGTGAGGCTGGGGTCTTATTTGACGGTGACGCCCTCCACGAAATTTTTCGCCTGACCAAGGGGTATCCCTATTTTCTTCAGGAGTGGGGCTATCAGGTTTGGAACCAGGCCGAAAGCTCACCCATTACCTTGTCGGTTGTCGAGAAAACAACCAGACTTGTCGTCAACCGTCTGGATGAAAATTTCTTTCGGGTGCGCTTTAATTGCCTTACCGATCGTGAAAAAAAGTACCTGCGTGCAATGGCCGAGCTTGGCCCGGGCCCCTATCGCAGTGCCGACATCTCCACGGCTCTTGGTGTCGAAATTACAGCGCTCAGCTCCGTGCGCTCGGGGCTCATCAAAAAAGGAATGATCTACAGCCCTTCGCATGGCGTGATGGCCTTTACGGTACCTCTTTTTGATGAATTTATGCGCCGGGCTATGCCGGAAGTGGATGGGGAGCCATTGTAACGGTGTCAACCATAGGGTTTACCAGGAAAGATAGAATGGGAATCTGGGGCAGCAAGGCAGGGGCGCGATGATGTGTGGCGCCCCTGTTGCATGTGGCGGGGATTGCCTATGCTTTCAAAAGTACTTCGCACTCCGGGTGGAGTTCAATGAATCGTTCAAGCTCTTCCTGGGGAATCCTGCCTGCTGAAAGTTCTATCTTTTCGAGGTTCTGAAGATGCATGAGGGGGGCGATGGAGCTGATGGCGGTGTTCGACAGATCAAGCTCTTCAAGGTTGGCGAGCTCTTCGAGGGGGTCTATATTGCTGAGCGGCGTGTTTGCAAGGCTCAGTTCACGAAGATCGGAAAGCTCTCTGAGTGCTTCAATATCCTTGATACCGGTTTTGTTGCAGCGGAGGTATTCAAGACTTCTGAGTTTGGAGAGCGGCGTTATATCGATGACGTTTGAGTTGTCGATGCCGAGTTCTATGAGATTTTCGAGATCTGTGAGTGGTTCAAGCGAGGAGATTTCTGTTTTGTAGCAACTGAGTTTTTCGAGTTTGATGAGCTTTTTGAGCGGGGAGAGGTCATCGATGACGGTTTCGGAACAGTAGAGCTCTTCAAGATTGAGCAGGTTGCTGATGGGTTCAAGTGAGGTGATCTTGGTGCTTGAGATCCAGAGGAGCTTCAGCCCGGCAAGGTGACGCAGGGGTTCCAGTGATGAAAAGTCGCAGTCGAATGCGTAGAGGCGCCGCAGTTTTTCGAGGTGCTGAAGCGGGTCGAGATTTTCGACGGGTGACTCGTCGCAGCGGAGCTGTTGGAGATGTTCAAGGACGCGAAGAGGCAGGAGATTATGGATTCGACGATTATCGCAACGGAGGTGGGTTGTTTCAAGGAAGTCAAGCAGCTCCTGGTCGGAGGGATCACGAACAACTTTCAGGGTTGTTTTGACAATCTCCTTCCAGTCAGCGGTGAGGGCGTTCCACCATTTTTTTCGTGCGTTAGACTCTTTCAGGAGTTCGGCTCTGGAGATGCTGTCAAGGTAGGCAATTTCATCCGTTCGGGTGAAGCTCTGTCGTGCGCTTTCCTGATGAGATTTTGCGCCGCATGAGGCTGGATCGTTGGTGCTGACATTGAGCTTTTCGGTTAGGCAGCGGGTATACCACGCAGCTTTTTTTTCCTCAATGTTTTGATGGTGAAATTCCTGGGATTGCTGGTCAAGGGAGGAGATATCTTCAAGAATGTCATTACCGCACCGAGCGCATACCGCACTTTGCATGGTGAGGGGATAGCCACAGACAGGGCATTGATTGTAGGTATTTTGCTCCAAAGTGATGATGGCAATTACTTCATTGAAATAGATACAGGAATAAAACAGGCTGGCATTTCGTTAAAAAATAAGAAAAAAAGCGTTACCGCCATAAAGAGGAGTCTGAAAATCCCGATAAAGTTGATGCCAATTGGTTTCTGCACCGTAATTCTGAGGAGTGAGTGGGGAAAATGGGTATAAACTTTTAAACCGCAGCTTTTGTTCGAATTAGAGTGTAATACGTTATTTTCTCATCAGTAAGGCTGTTGCCGGATGGGTTTACTCATCATCAGGAATAAAGTGGGGGAGGGGGCATTATGGTAAGTGGTTCTTTGCAGGAGGCTACGGATGACAGATTGGTGGTTAAGGCGTTGCTTGATCTTTCGGCGGAAGAGTGGCTGCTGAGGCGGAAGGGTTTTCGCAACAGTGAAAAGAGTGTACAGGTTAATGAGACGCTTTTGACCATCGGAAATGGTTATCTCAATATCCGGGGGAGTCTTGAGGAGTTGCCTCCCGGAAATGCCGGTGGTATGTATGTGGGGGGGATTTACGATAAATCTGAAGCTGATGTGGAGGAGTTGGTTAAGTGTCCTATGTGGACTGATGTGTCGGTCTGGAGTGATGGCTGTAAATTCTGTATGACTACTTGCAAGGTGCTCAGCCATGAGCAGATCCTTGATATGAAGAAAGGGGTGCTGCATCGGAGTACGACGCTTGTGAATCCTGCAGGCCAGATCGTGCGGCTGGAAACGGCTCGCCTTGTTTTCATGCATGATGTGCATCTGGGGTACATGATGGTAACGGTAACCCCGATCAATTTTTCCGGCCCGATCCGGGTTCTCAGTGGTTTGAACGGTGAGGTGTGCAACAGGGGCTTTTTCCCCCGTGAAAAGCTCAAACATCTGCAGCTTGAGAGAATCGAGCGTGGCCGGGCTTTGATGTATATCGAAATGAAAACCAGAGAGCGGGGTATACGGATTGCTGAAGCGGCTTCATGGAAGCTTGTTTCTCCTTTTATGCAGAGTTTTGCCTGGGAACCGAGGATTTATGGTGAGAAGTTCACCAGCGAAATAAGCCTTGAGGCCCGTCAGGGTGAGAGCTATGTTTTTGAGAAATTGGTTGTTGTTGCTACAAGCAGGGAGTTTGTGGCTGAAGAGATGTTCAAGGGTACAATCTGCAAATTGAAATCCTTTGTTCGCACTGGAGTGGTTCCTGAAATAACGGCTCATCTGAAGGCATGGAATGAAAAATGGAAGCAGGCGGACATTGTTCTTATAGGGGATGAGAAGGCTCAGCATGCAGTGCGTTTCAATGTCTATCAGTTGCTGATCAATGCGCCTTCCCGCCCTGCCGGTATTGGAGCAAAATTTCTGAGTTCCGAGGGTTATCTGGGTCATGTTTTCTGGGATACCGAGATTTTTATTCTTCCGTTCTATGTCTACAATTTTCCTGATGTTGCCCGGAATATGCTGTTATACCGTTACAATACTCTCGACGGGGCAAAGAAGAATGCGCTGAAAATGGGCTGTAAAGGGGCGAAGTATGCATGGGAGTCAGCAACGACCGGAGAGGATGTTACTCCGAGGTTTGCTTCAAAACTTGAGCGAACCATTCGGTTGATTTATACCGGCACAGAGGAGGATCATATTGTTTCTGATGTGATCTATGGTGTTGAAAAGTATTTTCGTGTCACTGGTGATGACAGTTTTCTTGTGGATTATGGATTTGAGATGGTCTTTCTTACGGCGAGATTCTGGGCATCGAGGGTTGTTGAGGAGGGCGATCATTATGAAATTCGTTGTGTCATTGGCCCTGACGAGTTTCATGAGCATGTCAACAATAATGCCTATACGAATTTTATGGTGAAATGGCATCTCGGGCTTGCTGTGCTGCTTTTCAAGTATATGGGCAGGAGCTATTCGGGAATTCTGGATGATCTTGTCGCCAAAATAGGGCTTGAGAGGGAGGAGGTGGATGTATGGCTGGCTATCAGCAGGAAACTCAGGCTCACCTATGATCCCCAAACAAGGCTTTTTGAGCAGTTTGACGGCTACTTTTCCCTGAAAGATTATCTCGTTGAGAAGTTTGACCGCAAGGGTCATCCTGTGCTTCCCGAGGGGATTGATTACAGCAATATACAGTCGACACGGTTGATCAAGCAGGCTGATGTTCTCATCATGATGATGCTCTTTCCCCATTCTTTCAGTGATGAGGATAAAAGAGCCAATTTTGATTTTTATGAGAAACGTACGGCGCATGCATCGTCACTGAGTCACTGTATTCATGCCATGATGGGCCTCTCTGTCGGGATGCGCACAAGGGCCTATCACTATTTTATGAAGACGGCGCTTTTTGATCTGGAGAATCTTCATGAAAACACGGCGCTGGGGATTCATGCGGCTGCGGTTGGCGGTACATGGCAGACGGTGATCTCGGGTTTCGGAGGTTTTTCGATAAAGTCTGACCGGATGGTGTTGAAACCGTGGCTGCCGAAAAAATGGGAAAGCCTTTCGTTTTGTGTACAGTGGAGGGCAAGAACCGTTGAAATTACCATTTTCCATGACAGGGTTGCATTGCTCGTCATTTCTGATGAAAAGCTGTTACTGCCTGTTACGCTCTACGAGAAAACCTGGAAGATTATGACGAACAAGCGATATGAACTTCCCTATTGTGTCGTGAAACGCTGACGTTTTTTTCCTGACCAGGCAGGGGCTGATCTTTGGTGATTATCAGAGTTATTCTTCATTTGTGATATTTTGATGAGTAGTAAGTGTTCATAATTTTATTAAATTATTGATGGACATTTCGTTTGAGGGTAAAGATCTGAGGAAATATGCAAATGATGATCGTTTGGCAGTGCGTAAACTTGGGTCGAGAAGAGCGGAGCTTTTCAAGCAACGGCTCGATGATCTGAGAGCAGCAGAAACTCTTGAAGATGTCCGCCACCTCCCGGGACGATATCATGAATTGAAAAATAATCGTAAAGGTCAATGGGCATGTGATCTGGATCAGCCTTACAGGTTAATCTTTGAACCTCATGAAAACCCTGTTCCTGAGACTGATCATGGTCAATATATCTGGCTAAAAATAAGGGGAGTTGAGATCGTTGAGATAGAAAATTATCACAAAGAGGGTTGAAAATGTCGAAGCGTAATGAATATATCCCGCAAACGGTGACCCATCCCGGGCTGACGTTACGGGAAAAGCTGGTTGAACTGGGTATGAGCCAGAAAGAATTTGCCGTGCGTACCGGAAAACCAGAGCAGACCATTGTCAAAGTTATCAATGGAGAGAGCTCTCTTACTCCCGATATGGCGGTGCAGTTTGAATCAGTACTTGCCATCCCCGCCAATTTCTGGCTGAAGAGGCAGCAGAACTATGATGAAGCGGTTGCAAGGGAAAAACGCCGGGATCTATTCATCTCTGGAATTGATTGGGCTCGTTCATTTCCCTGCGCGAAAATGACTCAACTGGGTTGGTTGCCAAAAACCGAAGAGGAGGAGCAACAAGTTGAGGCGCTCTTATGTTTTTTTGGAATTTCCGGCCATCAGGCCTGGGAAGACTTTTATTGTGGTCTCAAGCTGAAGGTGAGCTTTCGAATATCGTTAGCCCACTCTCGTGAGCCCTTTGCAATTTCTGCATGGCTTCGTCAAGGTGAGTTGGAGGCTGCGAAGCTCGTTGCCCCTTCGTTTAATGCAAAAACGTTTAAAACAAATCTTGGAAGCATCAAAAAAGTCATGGCAGGGCATCCTGATGATTTTTTCCCGCTTCTGCAGCAGCTCTGTTTAGAGGCGGGGGTAAAGGTTGTTTACACACCGTGTCTGCCGAAAGCCCCGATTCATGGTTCAACCCGCTGGTTGCACGATAACATCCCATTGATTCAACTCTCAGCACGGTATGACCAGAATGACCGATTCTGGTTTACCTTTTTTCATGAAGCAGGCCATATTCTTTTGCACGGCAGAAAATATATATCACTGGAAGATGATTGTTTCGATGCAGAGGATAAGGCGAAAGAAGATCAAGCGGATGCTTTTGCCGTACGATGGACTTTTTCTGAAGAAGAGGAGCGGGCTGTTATTGAGTCTGGAGCATTGACGGAAAGCGAGATCATTGATTTTGCACAAAAATTCGGCACACATCCAGCTATGATCATAGGACGATTCAATCATAAAAAATTGCTTCCTTACCACATTGGTCGTCACTTTATTCAGCCTGTTCATTTTGACTGATCGTTTTAACCAAATGACGTCCATATACCGTCCATATACCGTTGTACTCTACCCAATCACCTCAGACTTATCCCTCGGCATGTCATCCGCCGGGAGGAACCTCACGCTTGTTCTATCGCTCAAGGATGCTTCCGCTCCAAAAACCACGCAGCCTCAAACCAGTTCTTCGTTGAAGCCAGCTCAATATTTTTCAGGTGAAACACATCAGCCTCCGCCTCAACCCGCTCAGCCGCCAGGTAGAGGACAGAGACCCCAAAACTACCCGGCACCGGGCGTATCACTGATGTTAATGCAGTGAACGTCCTCTTTCAGAAGAGAATAATAAATTCACCCTTCAAAAGTTTACTCTCTTCATTTCCTTGTTTATCTTGATTTTCGGGAATATTTCCAAAGTATAGGGGTGGTTCAGAAAACGGAAATATTGGAATTTAAGGATGAAGGATCGTTATCGATATGGATTTTATACATTTACATGCTCATACGCATTATTCGATGCAGAGCAGTCCAATTTTTCCGGATGAAATTTTTTCTGCTGCGGTAAAGTTTGGCATGAAGAGTGTTGCGGTTACCGATTATTGCGCAATGTTCAATATGCCGGAGCTGTTCAGTGAGGCAAAAAGTGCCGGGATCAAGCTCATTATCGGCAGCGAGTTGTTACTGCTTGAAACCGATGCTCACCAGCATAGTCGTATTCCTGTCTCTCCTTCGCTGGTGCTTCTGGTTCAGAATGATGCGGGATATCGCAATCTCTGTATTCTGCTTTCACGTGCGGCGAGGGAGGGGTTTGTTAATGGTATGCCGCATATTGAAAGCCGTCTGCTTGAAAGCTGTCATGAGGGTCTGATTGCTCTTTCTGCTTATTCTGCAGGAAGAATAGGTCGGGCGCTTCTTGCCGGGGCCACGGATGAAGCTGAAACGTTTGCGGCCTACTATAAACAGATTTTTGGGGATCGCTTCTATCTGGAATTGCAGCGCCATAATACCCCTTTTGATGACAAGCTTAATGAGCAGACAATTGCCCTGGCGGAAAAATTAGGGATTGAACTTGTCGCTACCAACAATGTCCACTATCTCGAAAGAAAGGATGCTGACTGTTACCGGGCGATGGTTGCCAACCGCACCAAGGAGAAGCTCTCGAACCAGAATCTCCAGGCTCTTGCAGGAAGCGACCATTATCTGAAATCTTCCGGGGAGATGAGCGCTCTCTTCAGTGATGCACATCGGGAGCTGAGTAATACGGCGCTGATTGCCGGGAAATGTTCTTACAGTTTCAGTGACAAAGAGCCTATTTTGCCCCATTTTCCTCTTCCTGAGGGGTTTGAGAGCGAGTTTGCCTATCTCCGTCATCTGACACTGGAGGGGGCAAAGGAGAAGTATGCTGACGCGGATGCTGATGGTATCAGCGCTGAGGATGTCCGCGCGAGAATCGAGCTTGAGCTTGGTGTGATCGAAAAGATGGGGTTCAGTTCCTATTTTCTTATTGTCAGTGATCTTATTGCGGCTTCCCGGCGTCTTGGCTACTCTGTAGGACCGGGAAGGGGATCGGCTGCCGGGAGCATTGTTGCCTATCTGACTGGTATTACACGGATCGACCCGCTCAAATACAAGTTGCTGTTCGAGCGGTTTTTAAATCCCGAGCGTTCCTCAATGCCGGATATCGATATCGATTTTACCCCTGTCGGCAAGCAGAAGGTGCTTGAGTATACCGTTGAAAAATATGGTACGGAGAGTGTCGCAAAGGTTATTGCGATTGGTACTTTTGCTGCCAAGGCGGCTATCAGGGATGCTGGAAGGGTGTTGGAGGTTCCGCTGCCCCTGGTCGACAAACTGGCTAAACTGGTGCCTGTCAAGCCGGGTATTACGCTTGAAAAGGCATTGAGTGAAGCGAAGGAGATGCAGCAGTTTGCCGAAAGCACGCCGGAACTCCGAGAGTTGATCCGCTATGCCCGTGCTCTTGAAGGGAGGGCGCGGAATGTTTCCATGCATGCGGGCGCTGTTGTGATTACTGACGGGCGGCTTGAGGAGCAGGTTCCGCTTTATGTTTCAAACAAGATTGAAACTGAGGTGCGTAAATTTGCTGATGAGATTGATCTTGATGAACCCGATCATGTCAGGGGAAAGGCTTCTGACGGCAGCGAGGAGAAGCAGGTTGTTACCCAGTTTGACAAGAACTGGATTGAAACATCCGGACTGCTCAAGATTGATTATCTCGGACTTGAAACCCTGGCGGTTATTGATGAAACGCTCAAGATGATCAAGCGGCGCCACAACCTTGATATTGAGCTTGAAAAAGTTCCCATGAACGATCGCAAAACGTTCAGGATTTTTCAGGAGGGGAAGATGGCCGGTATTTTCCAGTTTGAGTCGTCGGGGATGCAGAGCTATATGACACGCCTTCAGCCGACACAGATTGGTGATATCATCGCCATGAGCGCACTCTATCGTCCGGGGGCCCTTAATGCAAGAATTGATGAGAAGCGGAATGCTGTCGATCTTTTTGTTGATCGCAAGCATGGCCGTGAGGCGATTGATTACATGCATCCCATGCTTGAGACGATTTTGAAAGAGACCTACGGCGTTATTGTCTATCAGGAGCAGGTGATGCAGATATCTCAGGTTATGGGTGGTTTTTCTCTTGCAAAGGCGGATAATCTGCGCAAGGCGATGGGAAAAAAGAAGCCTGAAATTATGGAGAAGTACAAGGCTGATTTTGTTCAGGGAGCCATCAAGCAGGGGGTACACGATACACTTGCCACAAGGGTTTTTGAACTTATGGCTGAGTTTGCCGGTTATGGGTTCAATAAAAGCCATTCGGCGGCTTACGGGGTGCTTGCATACTGGACGGGGTATCTGAAAGCTCATTACACGATTGAGTTTGTGACGGCTGTCCTGAACAGCGAAATTGGTGATATTGAGCGGATGAAACATTTGACCGATGAGGCCAAAAGTTTCGGTATTTCGACGCTGCCACCCTCGATCAATAAAAGTGATGCGCTTTTTGCGGTTGAAGATGCTGGCGGACGTTCGTTTATCCGTGTGGGGTTGAGCGCCATCAAGCAGGTTGGTGCGGCTGCAAGGGCGGTTGTTACTTCAAGGCTTCGCAGAAAGCGTGATTTTGTGAATTTGTTTGATCTGGCGGCATCGGTCGATTTGAGGGTCATGAATCGCAAGGCGCTGGAGTGTCTGATTCTTTCGGGGGCATTTGACGAGATCGACCAGCATCGTGCCCGCCTTCTTGCCAATGTTGACAAGGCGTTTAAATTCGGACAGATGCAGAATCGCTCCGTGACGCTGGGGCAGTGTGGCTTTTTTACTGCTGAGGAGGGGGCGGAGCTTGAGGAGGCGCACTATCCTGACATGGATGCAGCCGAGATGATGCCCGAGGCTGAAAAGCTGTTGCATGAAAAGAAACTGGTCGGTTTTTACCTGAGCCATCATCCACTTTCACCCTATCGTCGTGACTGGCAGGCTTTTGCAACGCTGCAGCTTGATGCCAAGGAGGTTGTTGCGGCAAAACAGTATAAGGTACTTGGTCTCATTGTATCGGTGAAACCCTATCAGGACCGCAAAGGCAAGCAGATGCTTTTTGGCATTATTGAAGATTTTACCGGCAAAGCGGATTTTACGGTCTTTGCCAGTCTTTATGAGCAGTATGGCCATTTGATAAAACCTGAAGAGGTCTTGATGCTCGTTGCTGAAGGAGAGGTGAGTGGAGGTATGCTTAAATTGCTTGTCCGCGAGATTATTCCGATCAAGAAGGTAAGGAACGCTCTCGTTAAAAAAGTTGTCCTTAAAGTAGATGCTGATGATCAGTTGCAGATGGAAAAACTTGGCAGGGTTAAAAAAATTTTTGATGCGAACAAGGGTGGAACACCGGTCGAGTTTGAGGTAAAAGCGCAGTCTGGCGAAAATATTGAGACGATCAGTATTTTTGCCCGGAGTACTCCTATCGATGCCGGGGAGAGCACTATTGAAAAGCTTGAGGAGGTTCTTGGCCCCGATAATGTGAGGATTTCCGGGTAGGCAGATTTATTGATATATTTTTGTTACTTTCTCCACTGATCGATTGTAATTGATCATATCGCAATGAATGAGTTTGTATTTCTAATTTAAAATGGTGTATAAAAAAATGAGTGGAAAATATCTTGTGGCAACCGACCTGAATTTCAAAACAGAGATTCTTGATTCTGATAAAGTTGCGCTGGTTGATTTCTGGGCTGCCTGGTGTGGACCGTGCATGATGCTTGGACCCGTTATTGAGGAGCTTGCCGGTGATTTTGAGGGAAAGGCTGTCATTGCAAAACTCAATGTTGACGAGAATCCCAATACTGCTGCACAGTACGGAATCAGAAGCATTCCTTCCCTGCTTGTTTTTAAAAATGGACAGGTTGTTGATCAGATGCTTGGAGCTATGCCGAAAAACATCATTGCCAAGAAAATCGACGAGCATATCGGTTGATATTCTGATATCCAGAGCAGCGAAGCCTGTTATCCTGGTGCGCCAGTACCGATATGGCAGGCATTCACTGTAATCCAATTCTGAAAGAGCATCCATGTTTGAAAATGAGGTTTCCCGATACCATCATGATGGGTAGTGGATCTGTCCGTTACGGAGCAACTCTTTAAACCGGCAGGATTAGCTACAAACTGCCTGTCTGATTTCACTGGAAAATATTTTAGTCGGTTCGTTGCTTCTGATAGCGCTGGAAGAGATGTATTGATGCGATCTGTTTTAACGCAAGTGCTGGTAGTCAACAACGTCCCCCTGGTTTTTTAAGTTTTTTTTAAGGTTGCCTTCAGGATGCTTAAAGGTTTTCGCTGATATATTAAGATTGTCATGTTGGTGAAGCTGTTATTAATCCTTAAATCGACGAAAAAATGAGCGGAAAATATCTTGTGGCAACTGATCTGAATTTCAAGTCGGAGGTTCTTGATTCTGATAAAGTTGTGTTGGTTGATTTCTGGGCAGTCTGGTGTGGTCCTTGCATGATGCTTGGTCCTGTTATTGAAGAGCTTGCCGCTGATTATGCGGACAGGGCTGTTATTGCAAAACTCAATGTTGACGAGAATTCTGCTACTGCGGCCAAGTATGGTATCAGAAGTATTCCGTCTCTGCTTATCTATAAAAATGGTGTGGTTGTTGATCAGATGTTGGGGGCGATGCCGAAAAATATGATTGCCAAAAAACTTGATGAGTATATTGCCTCATAGTTTGAGAGTAATGAAACTGGTTACCACTGGAAGTGGCTCCGGGGGGTTGTTTTTCCTTCCTATAATTCCATCCTGAAAATAACATTATGGAGAGTAACGTTCGCGATATCATCATCATGGGAACTGGCCCTGCCGGGTATACATCGGCTATTTATATGGGTCGGGCAAATCTCAAGCCTCTGGTCATTGAAGGGTTTCAGCCGGGTGGTCAACTGATGATCACGACAGAGATTGAGAATTTTCCGGGTTTTCCTGAAGGTATCCGTGGTCCGGAACTTATGGCGAAAATGCGCGAACAGGCTGCAAAGTTCGGGACGGAGTTTGTTGGTGGCAGCGTCACTGAGGTTGACCTTTCAAGAAGCCCGTTTTGTTTGACTCTTGAAGATGGGCAGGAGTTTTTGACTCATGCGCTTATTGTTGCCACCGGAGCTAATGCCAAATGGCTGGGCATAGACTCGGAATCTCGTTATCGGGGAAAGGGTGTATCGGCGTGTGCGACCTGTGACGGATTTTTCTTCAGGGATTGCAAGGTCTTTGTGGTTGGCGGAGGCGATACGGCAATGGAGGAGGCTCTCTATCTGACGAAATTTGCTTCTCATGTAACTCTTGTGCATCGCCGTGAAGAGTTTCGTTCATCGAAAATAATGAGTCTGCGTACCCGGAAAAACCCGAAAATCAGTATGATGCTCAATGAGGTTGTTGATGAAATTCTCGGGGATGGGCAAAAGGTAACCGGAATCAGACTGAAAAATGTTCTGACGGGTGAGCTTACCGAGCATCCCTGCGATGGGGTTTTTCTTGCGATTGGTCATGCGCCAAATTCCGGGCTCTTCAAGGATCAGCTTGATTTGGATGATTATGGCTATATAAAAACCAAAAAGTCATCGACCGAAACCAATGTGCCGGGTGTTTTTGCCTGCGGAGATGTTCAGGACTTTACTTACCGGCAGGCAGTTACTGCTGTTGGTACCGGTTGTATGGCGGCTGTTGATGCCGAGCGGTTCCTTGAAACGATACGTTGAGTGGAGTCATGGCCGTATCGGGCCGGTATTGCTCCTGTAAGCTATTGTGAAAGCGTGTTATAATAGTCATAAAGTACCTGGTTGAAGTCGTATGCAAGTTCCTCTTGTGCGGCTTCCTCCCGGGAAAAACCTGCATCCCCTGATATTGATTTCGATCTCTTCGAGCATCTTCCTGATAAAAGCATTCCTCCGTGCTTGCATTCTCTTCATATCCTGATCCTGCCATAACTCTGCGGTATTCTGTTGTCTTTCAAGCTGGAATTTGAAAATCCTCATCTCCCGATCAGACCGCTTTAAGGATTTTTTAAGCTGCTCTTCAGGTTATTTTAAGGTTGGTTCCGATATCTTTGCAGTCGAATTATAGTTATGTATGACTATCCGATCGGAAACCAATAACAGGAGAGTATGATGAAATGTCCCGCATGTAATGGATTGATGAGAGTGGCTTCAGGAGAGGAGCCTGATAGGGATCTGCGGGAAATGAGGATGTCGTAAAGGGTGTTCAAGCATTCGGATCGTGTACTGTGTATATTTGTTTATGATTAACATGACGGGAGTTTAAAGGATGATGAATTCTGTATGGCATATGTTGAGGGTTGAAGAGCTGTTTGAGAAGCTGCATTCGACGCCTGGTGGTCTCAGTGTCGGCGAAGCTGCTTCCCGGCTTGCACGTTATGGGCCTAACCGGATTCAGGCTGAGCGCAGGGCCAGTCCCTGGAAGCTGCTGCTGGAGCAGTTTAAAAATGTACTTATCATCACACTTCTTATTGCTACGGCTCTTTCGGCTTTTCTTGGTCATGGGGTTGAGGCAATTGCTATTTCAGTTATTGTTTTGTTTGCCGTGCTGCTTGGTTTTGTTCAGGAGTTCAGGGCTGAACGGGCTATTGAGGCTCTCAGGGAAATGGCGGCTCCACTTGCAAAAGTAAGGCGTGAGGGTGAAGAGGTTTTGATCAATGCTTCGGAGCTTGTTCCTGGTGATGTGGTGATGCTTGCTGCTGGTGATCGTGTTCCTGCTGATGCAAGGCTGTTGCAGACCAATAATCTGCGAGCTGATGAAGCCTCACTGACAGGTGAGTCGTTACCCTCGGAAAAAGAGGTTGCTGCGTTGCTGCACGAAAATGCCGGCCCTGGTGATCGTAAAAACATGGTTTTTGCTGGTACTTCTGTCAGCTATGGTCGTGCTGTGGCAATGGTGGTTGCGACCGGTATGCAGACGGAGTTTGGCCGGATTGCCACTATGCTGCAGAGTGTTGAAACTGAAAAAACACCTCTTCAGAAAAATCTCGACAAGGTCGGATCGATCCTTGCTCGTGCCGCTTTTGTGATTGTGCTGGTTATTGTTGCTTTCGGAGTTTTCCGTGGCCAGCCATTTATTGAGATGCTTATTTTTGGAATTGCGCTGGCTGTGGCGGTGGTTCCTGAAGCTCTTCCTGCGGTGGTGACCATTTCGCTTGCTCTTGGTGTGCAGCGCATGGTTAAGCGTCATGCCCTCATGAGGCGCTTGCCGGTTGTTGAAACCCTTGGCAGCACGACCGTTATCTGTTCTGATAAAACGGGTACGCTTACCCGTGACGAAATGACCGTGCGTGCGCTCTATACCTCTGCTGTTCTGGTTGAGGTGAGCGGTTCAGGCTATAGTCCTGAAGGCTCCTTTACTGTTCCGGGTGGGGGTGATTTGCCGGAAAGTATGCAGGAATTGCTTTTGGCCGGTATTTTGTGTAATGATGCCCGGTTGGTGAAGAACGATGATGGTGGCTGGAAGATAGCCGGTGATCCGACGGAGGGGGCGCTGCTTGTTGTTGCCCGTAAGGCTGGTTTTGACGAGGGTGAGCTGCAATTGGCCAATGAGCGTCTTGATGAGCAGCCCTTCTCTTCTGAGACGAAACGGATGATTACCCTGCACCGGAGTGATGAGGGAATGAAGGCGGTCATCAAGGGTGCACCTGAAGTGTTGCTTGCTCACTGTAGTTCTGTCCGTATCGCTGGTGGTGTTCAGTTGCTTGATGATGCGATGCGAGAGGCTCTGCTTGCGGAGGCAGATGCTCTCGGAAAAAGGGCGCTGCGGGTGCTTGCTTTTGCTGTCAATCAGGTTTCGGAGGTTCGGGGGGCTGACGAAGGGATGACCTTTCTTGGGTTTGCAGGTATGATTGATCCGCCGAGGGCTGAAGCTGGAGAGGCGGTGCGTCAGTGCCTTGAAGCTGGCATTCGTCCGGTTATGATTACCGGAGATCATCCTTTGACGGCTGAAGCCATTGCCCGCGAGCTTGGGATTTTACGGGATGGAAGGGTGGTGACAGGCGTAACACTGCAGGCTATGAGTGAGGAAGAGCTTGGTCGTTCTATCGGTACCATTTCGGTTTTTGCGAGAGTAGCTCCGGAGCACAAGCTTCGTATTGTTGACGCGCTGCAGAAAAACGGTGAAGTTGTCGCCATGACGGGTGACGGGGTGAATGATGCTCCAGCCCTCAAGAAAGCCGATATTGGCATCTCGATGGGTATAACAGGCACCGATGTCTCAAAAGAGGCTTCAGCAATGATGCTGACCGACGATAATTTTGCCTCGATTGTGGCTGCAGTGGAGGAGGGACGGGGTATCTATGACAATATTAAAAAATATCTCACTTATCTGCTTTCCTCGAATATTGGCGAACTTGGCCTGATGGTTGGAGCAACACTCATGGGTATTCCCCTGCCTCTTTCTGCAGTACAGATTCTCTATGTGAACCTCGCTACCGATGGTCTTCCGGCTCTTGCGCTGGCTGTAGATCCGGCGGAACGTGATATTATGCTGCGCCAGCCGAATGATCCCAAAAAAGGGATTTTTACGCCTGCCATACTGGCCCTTATGCTCACTGGCGGGATTTGGTCGACGATTGTCAATCTTTCGCTTTTTCAGTTTGCCATTGCTTCAGGGCGTTCACTGAAAGAGGCCATGACGATGACTTTTGTGTCGCTTGTTCTCATCCAGTTTTTCAAGGCTTATAATTTCCGTTCTGAACGGGCCTCCATTCTTAAGCGTCCTTTTGCCAATAAATGGCTGAACCTTGCCATTGTCTGGGAGCTGGTAATGCTTGCTGCCCTTATTACCATTCCCGTTTTTCGTACTCCGTTTGGAACGTTCCTCCTGACGGCGGAAGACTGGGCCATTGTGATTGGTGCTGCCGCTTCGGTTGTGCCTGTTATTGAGTTGCTTAAATGGTTTCTGCGCAGAGGTTTTCTCGGGAACGGTCAGCAATGATTTTTCATCATGGCCGGATTATAACTTTTCCTCAATCGGTGCTACATTCAGGGAGTGGGGATTTTGTAACACCATAATCAAAAAGGGGAAATGCCATGGCGATCGATTCAAAACTGCAGCTTGCTGCAAATGCAATACAGGATGCGAAAAAACGGATGGAAAGAGCAAAAGATGATGCTGATGATGATTATGAAATTCGTCAGGCGATAAAAATTCTTGATGATGCTGCAGAGTATATACGGACTGCAGTTTCGGAACTTCCGAAGTAAGAGGCTGCGTATGCTTCTTTGTGCATACTGCTTGTTGCGGGAATAACTCGCCCGGCAGCCCGAAGGCTGCGTTATGGCGGAAGCGGGAGGAACTATGGAAAGAGTTCTCTCGCTTTTTAGCGTGTTACATAAAAGCAGGCAAACTTGAGGTAGCTTGTTTCCGGCATGGCAAGCAGTACGGGATGGTCGAAGGGTTGAGAGCTTTTGTGGATCAGCCTGAGCTGGCAACCGGCAGCAAGTGCGGCCTGATGCACGCTTTGCAGGAAGTCTTCTTCTGAAACATGATGGCTGCAGGATGCTGTTGCGAGGAACCCTCCGTTTCGGGTGAGCTGCAGCCCGAGTTTGTTGAGTCTTTTGTAGGCTTTGAGCGCACCGGGCAGGTTTTTTCGGCTCTTGGTGAAACTTGGCGGATCAAGGACGACAAGGTCGAATTCCTCTTTCGATTCAACCATCTGATCGAGGGTATCGAAGGCGTCTGCGGCAACAAGACTGTAGTCTGAAAATTTGTTCAGTTCTGCATTACGCTCGGCCCGCTGCAGTGCCTCTTTGGATGCATCAATCAGAATGGCTGAGCGTGCTCCTCCATAAAGGGCGTTAAGGGCAAAACCGCCATCATTGGTGAAGACATCAAGAACTTCGGCGCCTTCAGAGAACTTTCTGATCACTCGGCGGTTTTCGCGTTGGTCGAGGAAAAAGCCGGTTTTTTGACCTTCAAACAAATCGACTTCATAGGAGATGCCTGCGTCGTGAATGGTTTGTTTCGTTGCTGAGTGTTCGCCCCTGACAACATCTTTGTAGAGTGTAAGTCCTTCGAGCTCTCGTAACGGGGATTCATTGCGCACGATAATGACCTCAGGTTGCAACAGCTCCTGCAAGACATCGCAGATCAGTGGCAGGTGAATGTCCATGCCTGCCGAAAAAGCCTGCAGCACGATTGCCTTGTTGAAGCGGTCTACAATGAGTCCTGGAAGAGCGTCTGATTCACCATGCACAAGCCGGTAGGCATTGGTTTCATCACTGTTGTATATTTTTTCACGGAGTGTGAGCGCTTCACGAAATTTTTTGAGAAAAAAATCTTTGTCAGGCTCTTCGTCCTTGCGGCTCAGCAATCTTATCGAGATAAGTGAGTGGGGATTGTAGAAGCCTGTTCCGAGGAATTTTTTGTCGTGAGTGAAGAGCTTTACGGTTTCACCGGAAGCGATATCGCGGGGAAGGCTTGCGAGTTCATTGCTGAACACCCAGAGATGTCCTTTCTGGATCCGGTGGTGTTCTTTTGGCTTAAGATAGAGCGATTGCATGGCTTGAAAAATGTGTTGTGGTTTTGATAGCTCTGCATTTTACATTAACATGACCGTGGAATGTAAAACGCGATGGTTTCGCTTGCGAGTGAACGGCATTTTCTGTAGCGAAGCATCAAGCCCGGTGCTTTGCGGGCCTGTTGCAATGTGCAGCAAAAGCGACGAATCTCAAAGGAAATAAATGCATCTGTTGCTGCAGGGGTGGTGACTCATGGTAAAGGAGTGGAAAGATGAAGGGAAGGGGAGTACTCTTGTTGGTATTGTTTATGCTTGTTCTGGGTGGTGGCTGTGCCGATTTCAGAACGGTTGGCAGGCAGGAGATGCCTGTTGAGGAGACTGCGCTGATTGCTGAACATACGGCGCTTTATCGGGAAGTTGCAGAGGCATCGCCATTTATTCATTCGCTTGATGGTTATGCTGATGTCTGGATAAAAACTCCGAAAAGGCAAAATCGTCTCTTTTGCAATATCAGAATCAATCGGGGAGGCAATGCAAGAGTGATTGCCAGTGCAGGCCTGCTTGGATGGCCTGTGGCGGATATGTTTTTTAATGGTGATTCTCTCTATGTGCATGACATGCTCAATAATCGTCTTTTTCAGGGCCGTAACAATGAGACAAATCTTGAGAAAATTCTTGGAGTGAATTCAGGATATACTTTGCTGAAGGAGTCTTTGTTGGGGCTTGTGAAAATTCCGGAGCCGGCAAGTGCTATACAATCGGTGAAAAAAGGCTCAGGGTCGCTGCTCTTTACCCTTGCGACTCGTAAGGGAAGCAAGGAGGTGGTCATTGATCCTCTCAACAGAACCTTGACCGCTCTTCTTGTCAAGGATCGGAAGGGCAGAACAATAACGGAGATCCAGTTCAGGAATTTTGAGACCATTACGATTGAGGGTCGCAGCAAGCTGGTGCCAAAAGAGATCGGGATGGTGCTTTACAACAGCGGTGCAGATGGGCTTGGGGAGCATCAACTGCTGATCTCTTATGATGAACGGGTATTTAATCCGGAAAATCAGTCGATTCAGTTTCTGATGCCGAAAAAAGTCAAGGTGGTCAATCTTGATGATGCGGTGTTTCTGCCCTGGATGTAACTGGCCCTCATTGCCAGCGTTATGTGCAGGACAAAACCGGAGAGGGTGATCAATCTTTCCCCCTCCGGAACGTTTTATTTGATCTGTTTTTTACTGTGCAGCGCGGAAATTTTCAGCAGCAAATTCCCAGTTGAGCAGGTTGTCGATCACGGTTGCGACATAGTCGGGGCGGCGGTTCTGATAATCGAGGTAGTATGCGTGCTCCCAGACGTCAATGGTGAGGATCGGTTTTTGACCGCTGGTTGAAGGTGTTTGTGCATTGGCGGTTTTTACTACCTTCAGCGTTGTTCCATCAAGGACGAGCCATGCCCATCCACTGCCAAATTGAGTTGCGGCTGCGCTTTTAAGCTCTTCTTTGAATTTGTCGAAGCTGCCGAAATCTTCTGTAATTTTTGCTCCAAGTTCTCCGGAGGGTTCCCCGCCACCGTTGGGTGTCAGGCAGTTCCAGTAGAAGGAGTGGTTCCAGGCTTGTGCGCCGTTATTGAATATGCCGACTTTCTGCGGGTCGGCAGCGCTATGGGCTATGACCTCTTCAAGGCTCATGGTGTCGAGAGGTGTACCGGCGACAAGGTTGTTGTAATTGGTGATGTATGCAACATGATGCTTGCCATAGTGAAACCCAAGGGTTTTTGCGGAAATAAATGGTTCCAGTGCGTTCTCTGCGTATAAAAGTGCTGGTTGCTGATATGCCATAAAGCGATGTCATTTAGGGTTTAAAAAGATGCTTCACGTATGATTTGAAATGCTTAAACTTGCATTTGGGGGATTTAGTTTCTTTGCATTTTTCAAAATCGATTTTAATGGTCGAAAAGGTTATCTGAATATATCAACAGGGGGCTGGGTGCGCGATGAAATGCAGTGATACCATTCGAAGTTTTTTTATTTGTCTTGTTTTCTCTTGTGTTCTGTCAGGATGCGGTGCACAACAATCTTTACCTCTTGACAGGGATGATCTGCATTTTGCCGGATTTTACAGCGATTATCTCCTTGAATCGGGAGTGGTGGCTGCAGATGAAGGCGCCGCACTTGCCGCACTTGATGCTTCAGAGGTCAGTGCACTTCTCTTGAAGCACGCTCTTACCCAGGAGAGTCTGAAACGCAAGATTGAAATTTACAAGAAAAATCCTGAACTCTGGAAATCGATTCTTGTTCAGGTGCGGGCGACCATTGTAAAAAAAACAGGGAGAGCTGAATGATGCACAGCTATCCTTTTCTGGTCGGTATAACGGGAGGGCTCGGGAGCGGGAAATCAATGGTTTGCCGTTTTCTTTCGGAGATGGGTTGTGCTCTTTTTGAATCAGATCAGGTGGCAAAGGAGCTGCAGCTTCATGATCCCGAAGTGATTGAGGGGATTAAGGCGCTTTTTGGGGAAAAGGTTTATTCGCTTGATCTTTCCGGTAATCTGGTGCTGGATCGAAAAACAATTGCGGCCGTTGTTTTTTCTTCTTCCGATAAACTTGCTGCACTGAACAGGCTTGTCCATCCAAAGGTGTTGGCCGAATTCAGCCGCGCAGTGCTTGATGCCCGACGGCGGAGGGTAAAAATTCTGGTGAAAGAGGCGGCAATTCTTTTTGAATCAGGTGGAAATGAGGGACTTGATGTTGTGGTTGTTGTGGCTGCTGAACTGCAGGATCAAATTGAGCGGGCCGTGCTGAAAGGGATGGGGGAGCGTGAAGGGATCGTAAGGCGACTGGCAACACAATGGCCTCAGGAGAAGCTGATTGCAAAAGCTGATTATGTCCTTTACAACAGGGGCTCTCTTGTTGAGCTGAAAAAAGAGACCGAAGCGCTTTTTCAGGTATTGCTTCAGGCCGCCGAATCACTCTGCAATAACTGCTGACAGTGCAGGCAGTGAGACGTTGAATCGATAGGAGGTGTTGCTGTGCGAGTCCATGAACTCTTCATAGCGGTGCGCGATTGCATAACGTTCGGCTTTGGCTGAAAATATCCTGTTACCGAATTGCAGATTGTATTCGTCGAGGGTTCCGCAGTCAAGGAAAAGCAGGTCAAGTGAACGAAGTGCGTCACGGTACTCTTCATGCTCAATCATCTCTACCGGATCAAAGCTCAGCCATTCGTTCCATATTTCACTGATGGGTTCGCAGGTGTAGGGATTGAATGGCAGTCGCATGTTTTCGGGTGCGACTTTTCCGGAATCGGGAGAGTAGGCCGCAGCCATGGCAATCAGGTCAAGAAGGGCGAACTCTTTTTGAGGTTTTTTCAGTGCATTTTCATAGGCGCCCAGGAAGTTGGCAATGCTGCCCTGATAGTGCTCAAGGATTTTTGCGGCAGCCGGGAAATTGGGCTTATAGCAGAGTTCGAAGCACATGTCGCCGCTGTGGCAGGCAATGGCAGCAAACTGATCCGGGTGTTTCATGGCAAGTCGGAGTGCTCCAAACCCGCCTGATGATTTTCCGGCCAACGCCCTGTGCTTCCTTGCTGCAAGGGTACAGAGCGTCCGGTCTATGCAGGGAACCAGTTCATCAACGAGATAGGTTTCGTAGTTGCCTGTTGCTGCTGAGTCTACATACTGGGAGCCCCCGTAACGGGTCATGCAGTCAGGCATAACCATGATTGTTTCCTGCATTTTCCCTTCAGCAATAAGTGCGGCTGCCATCTCCGGTACGCTTTGACGCCCGAAGCTGAAGTTCATGAAACTTGCTCCTGTAGAGGCAAACCCCGCAAGAAGATAGATAACCGGAAACCGTTTTTTTCCGTCGTAGGAGGGTGGAAGATAGACCGGAATCCGGCGTTCGCTCGGGTCATTAAGGGGGTTCCCGGCAAGGGTGATGCCCGGTATGTCAAGTTCAATAATCCTGGGGTATGTTCTTTCGGCTCTTGTCATGATTTCAATGCGGCATTGTTCCGGTTGACCCGTGCTGAAATCAGGATGCTGAGCTCATAGAGAAGGATCATCGGGAGGCCGATGATAAGCTGGGTGACCAGATCGGTTGAGGGGGTAACGAGTGCAGCAACAATCAACAGAAACACGATGGCATGTTTGCGATAAAACCGCATGAATGCAGGTGTCAATAGACCGATTTTGGAAAGGATATAGGAGATGAACGGAAGTTCGAAAACCAGTCCTGCTGTCAGAAGTGTTCCGATGAAGAAACTGACATAGTCTTGTACCGAGATATTGTTTTTGATCAGGCTTGTTCCAAATCCTGCAAAAAATTGCAGCGAGATGGGCAGAAAGACGAAATAACCAAAGGCAATGCCGGAAAAGAAGCAGAGGGAGATAAAGAGTATTGAAAAACGACTGGCTTTACGTTCGTGTTCATGCAGGCCGGGAGCAACAAACTGCCAGATTTGCCAGGCGATGAAGGGGAATGAGAGAATGAATCCTGCAAAAAAGACGACCTGAAAGTAGAGGGAGACCTGTCCATAGGGGACAAGGTTCTGAAGTACCAACCCTTCACTGCTTCTTTTGAGTGGTCCGATAAGAATTTCGTTGACCAGAAAGTCGGCATAGGTGGCACACAGGGCGGTGACGATGAGCAGCGCGATACCGGTTTGGATCAGTCGTGACCGGATCTCTTCGAGATGGCCAATAAAATTCATTTCGTTTTCTGGTTCGGCTTCGCTGGCCTCACTGGTCTCGCTGACTTTGCTGATTGCTGTGCTCTTTGGGTCACTTTCCGGCAGTTGCCGTGAGGTTGTGGATTCTATCTCTTCGGGCATTGTTTTGATAGTGGCTGCTGTTGTGGCTGAGATCTTTTTTTGGGAACGACAAGAATCACAAAACATAGCAACAAAGATGCATGTAGCCAAGAAATTGTTTCAGTGGTTTGCGAGAGAGGGGTATTTTACTTTGTAATCAGCCCTTAATATGGACTTTATTTGCTCTTCAGGAAGCGATACCCTTTCACTGATTTTTTTTGCTCCCGGAAATGTTATACTTTTCCTCCTTTTCAAGAGCTTCAGTTGGTATGCGGGGCTTGTCACGTAATTGTCCGGGGAATTGGTGAATATCAAGGATGTTGTTGCATCGGTAGCCGGTGAGATTGAGATTTTTCAGCAGAGGTACAAGGTGGTGCTGCAAGGCCAGAATACACTGGTCGACAAGGTTACCCGTTATGTGCTCAAGCAGCAGGGAAAACAGATTCGCCCGGCTATGGTTTTACTTGCCGCTCAACTGTGTGGAGGGGTAAATGAGTCGAGCTATCGTGCGGCTATTATGGTTGAGTTGCTTCATTCGGCAACACTGATCCATGATGATGTGGTTGACGGCGCCGAGATGAGGCGTGGTCTGGCATCAATCAACGCACTTTGGAAAAATAAGATTTCAGTTCTTATTGGTGATTATCTGCTTTCCAAGGGTTTGCTCTATTCTCTTGAATACAAGGATTATGGCTTTTTGCACATGGTTTCCGAGGCGGTTCGCCGGATGAGTGAGGGTGAAATTTTTCAGATACAGAAAACCCGCAGTCTTGATATTTCCGAGGCGGATTATCTCAGTGTCATTGCCGATAAGACAGCTTCGCTCATCTCTTCAGCCTGTGCAATGGGCGCTATGAGCGCGACCACTGATGAGGTGCGTATTGCTGCTCTGAAAAGTTATGGGGAATATCTTGGTCTTGCATTCCAGATTCGTGATGATCTGCTTGATTATACAGGGGATTCAAAAAAAACCGGCAAGCAAATGGGTATTGATATCAAGGACAAGAAAATAACGCTCCCTCTTATTTATGCGCTTCTTCATGCCCCGGTTGCAGAGCAGAAGATGATTCGCTCTATTTTGAAAAGTTCACGTAAAAGAGCGGTGAAGAGCGGAGAGGTTATTGCGTTTGTTACAGGCAAGGGTGGGCTTGTCTATGCTGCTGAAGTTGCAGAAGGATTTGCTGCAAAAGCGGTGGCTTCTATCAGCTCTTTTCCTGAAAGCGCAGCAAAAACCTCGCTGCTGCGCCTCGTTGATTTTGTCATGAAAAGAGAGTATTAGCAGGCTCGTTACACAAGGGGTTGGCTTTTTGATCAGAGGATAATTGAGGAAATAATGGTACCACAAGCGAGATGAAAAAAGCAGGGTTGATCATTCTTTTATGCATCGGTTTTGTCGTGATGCTCGACAAGCTGATAATGCCCTTCTATATTTCACAGGGAAGTGTCAAGGTTGTTCCTGATGTTCTTAACATGGATTATGATGAGGCTTCCGGGCGATTGCGGCGAGCCGGATTTGAGGCAAAAAAAAGCTACCATGTCAAATATCTCAGCCGTGTTGATTCCAATATTGTTCTTTCCCAGATTCCTGAAGCGGGAACGGAGGTAAAACCTGGCAGGAATGTCTATCTGGTGGTTAACAAGCGCGAAAAGCCTTCGTTTACTATGCCGGATCTTCTCGGAAGAGTTGAATTCGAGGCGCGTCAGATTGCCCTTCGTATGGATATGGATGTTGCGGATGTCCAGTTCAACATCGTTACCAGTCCTGACCTGGATGGACGGGTGCTGAGTCAGTCAATTCCGCCCGAGGCAACTGTAAAGTCAGGCTCTTCTGTTTCGGTCGTTATCGGTCGTTATGAGGCGCCGGTACAGAGTGCGGAAAAAATTGCAGTGCCGAATGTTCTCGGCATGTCTCTTCTTCAGGCAGAGCGTACTATTGCGGAAGCAGGCCTCCCTATGGGAAGGGTTGCTACCGAATATTCAGCTTTTCTTGTTCCCAATACGGTCATCAGCCAGAGGCCTGGGGTAGGTTCTCTCGTTTCGCCCAACCAGCCGGTGGCGCTTACGGTGGTCATCATGGAAGAGTAGACGCAATCATTTATAGTTGGCTTTTTTGTACTCTTCCCGAAGATCTTTTATGCCGGTCGTCCGGTCGTTGCCGTCGCTGATGATACCGAAATATTCCATGATGATTCGCCCAACCAGCCAGAGGCCAGCGAACATAATTGAGAGTGATCCCCAAAGAGAGGAGATGCTTTTTTTTATCATAGTGAGGTGTTGATAATCATAAAAAAGGCCACTCGTTCACCGGAATGGCCTTGCAGTGCAGGTTCAGTCAGTAAGCGTGTCTTCAGCTTCAAGCCAGTCGTCGGAATCTGAACCGTGTTTCTTTCCTTTCTGTTCCCACCGGTAGTATGCGGCTATCTTCAAGCGCTCTTCGCGCATTTCCGGTGTAACGGCGAAGTCATGTTTTTTCCTTTTTTTTGCAGGATATTTATCTTCGCTCTCTTTTTCTGTGTTTCTTTTTCCCATTGTTTCCGTCTCTTTATTATCGGTAGATATGAGCTTGTGGAAGCATCCCCAAGATAAAAAATAATCCTGTAACAGGGTAGAGGGCTGGCTATTTAATTTTTCTCATGCAGCCATCTTCTGCCAAGAGCGCTGAAGGTAATGACGAGAAGGATGGTGAGGGCTTCAATGATCATGAAAATATCCTTTGGGATGTATGCATTGACGGTCAGTCCTCCATATTCGAGGACTCCGAAAAAGAGGGCTGAGAGAAGTATCCATAACGGATGGGCACCGGCGAGAAGTGCGACGGCGATTCCTGTAAAGCCGATTCCTCCACTTATTCCAGCTTCATAGTAGTGTTTGTAGCCGAGGACGAGGTTCGCGGCTCCCAGACCGGCTGCAGCGCCACCGATACCCATTGCGGTGAGTGTATGCATCCCGGCATTGATTCCTCCATATCGGGCAGCATCAGGTTGCATGCCGGCAGCTCGCATCTCATAGCCATATCTTGAATGAAAGAGCAGAATCTGGAAGAGCAGGGCAAGAGTGAGAGCAAGCAGTGTACTGAGATTTGCTGGTGAGTTGGCGAACCAGCCTGTTACGGTATCGAAAGTTGGTATGGTTGCTGCGGCCGTGATTGGTGGAGTGTGGTCTGTTGAGGGGATCGCAAAGTGCCAGGTAAGCAAGTATCCGGTAATACCCTGGGCAATAAAATTGAGCATGATGGTTGCAATGACCTCATTGACGCCGAAGCGTACTTTGAGCACGCCCGCAACAAGCGCCCAGCATGCACCTGTCGCCATTGCCGATATGATACAGAGCGTGATTGCTGCAAGTGGTGGGACGAAGGCAGGAAGCATTGCTCCGGTCATTGCTGCTGCAAAGGCGCCCATCTGAAGCTGCCCCTCAGCACCGATGTTGAAGAGTCTGACCTGGAAGGGGAGTGCAACGGCAAGGGCTACAAAAACAAGTGTTGTCATTTTGAAGAGCACCTGCCCGGTTCCGTATGGCGAGCCAAGTGTGGCATGAAACATTTTTTGGAAAATCATGACCGGATCGCGACCTGCCATGAAAATAAGCAGACTGCTGACAACAAAAGCTGTGAGGATCGCGAGTATGGGGATGAGCAATGTGAGGCTCTTTCTACTCATGGCAGGGATATCTATTCAGGTGATATAAAGGCCGATCTCTTTCTGGAACTCATACTCGGACTCTCTTTTGAGTTCTACCTCTTTCTGACTGAATTCATGGCGAATCGAACCTTTATAGAGGCATCCGATGCGGGTTGACAGTGCCGTGATCTCATCAAGTTCGGAGGAGAGAAGAAGGATTGCTACGCCTGTTGAGCGTGTTTCAAGAATTTTTTTATGGATTGTTTCAATGGCGCCGATATCAACGCCCCGGGTTGGCTGGGCAAGGAGAAGAAGGGAGATGGCAGGTCGTTTGAGTTCTCTTGCGAGGACGACCTTTTGCTGGTTGCCTCCCGAGAGAGTGCTGAGCGGCTGCCGGGAGGGGGAGCCGCATCTGATGTCGTAGATGGTGGTCATCTCTGCGGCATTCCGTTCGAGTTCGTGGTTGTTGAAACCAATTCCCCGGTGAAAAGAGGGCTCCCGATGTCGTCCGAAAATGAGGTTTTCAGAAACGGTGTAGTTGGTAATAACTGCATGGCGCAGGCGGTTTTCAGGAATGTGTGAAACGCCCATTAGGGCTATTTCGGCGGGCTTTTTTCCGATGAGTTGCTCTCCCTGGAGCAAGGCTTCGCCAGAGATGATGCATCCTTCAGGTACAAGCCCCCAGAGTACCTGCAGGAGTTCACTTTGTCCGTTGCCTTCAACTCCTGCAATGCCATAGATTTCACCGGCTCTGATCTTCAAGGTGAGGTCATGGAGTTTCAGTGCACCCTTTCTGGTGCGAAACCCGAGCTTCTTGATGGAGAGAATTGTTTGGCCAGGGGTGGGCTCTGGATTGGTGACTCGTAAAAGGAGAGTGCGTCCCACCATCATCCGTGCAAGCTCTGCTTTTGTTGCGGAAGAGGCTGGCAGGGTACCGACGATTTCACCTCTTCTCATTACACTGATCATGTCGGCTGCGGCGAGTACTTCGTCCAGTTTGTGGGTAATGAGGATAATGGTTTTTCCCGTGTCGCGAAGGGAGCGGAGTGTTGCAAAAAAGGATTCCGTTTCAGCAGGGGTGAGCACTGCAGTCGGTTCGTCAAAAATCATGATGGCGGCATGACGAAAGAGGAGCCTGAGAATTTCAACTCGCTGCTGTTCTCCGATACTGAGGTTTCCAACCAGAGCATCAGGGTCGACAGCCAGCCCGTAGGCTTGGGCATTTTTCAGGATCTGCTCTTTACTTTTTTTCAGGGGAATGCGCTGAAAAAGTCTACTTTGTTCATTGCCAAGGATAATGTTTTCGGTGACTGATAGCTCTGGAACAAGCATAAAGTGCTGATGAACCATGCCGATACCTGCGTTGATGGCGTCACGGGGAGAGGTGAAGCGGAGAGCTTTACCCGATATGATCATTTCGCCTGAGGTCGGCTGGTGTATGCCGTAGATGATTTTTGTAAGCGTGCTTTTTCCCGCTCCATTCTCCCCGACCAGGGCGTGAATGGTTCCCTCCTTCACCTCAAGTGAGATATTGCTGTTTGCGGAAAAATTTCCAAACTTTTTTGAGATACTTCTCAACTGTATGGCAACACTCATAGCGTGAAGGTTGTCCGTGCTTAGAGCCAGCTCAACACGGTCTTGATGGAATCTTTGCTGTCAAGCGCTTTGCGATAGGCCAGTTCGTACTGTGCGACGGGGAAGACATTGGTGAAAAATTTTTCAGTCTCAATTCTTCCGCTTTCAAGTACAGCAAAAGCCTCCTTCAGGTGAGAACCGGTGGTAATGCCGGAGCAGATGATGACGGGCTCCTTATGCTGTATCAGTCTGTAGTCATAGGCCATAACCTCATAGTTGCCCATCAGCAGGACAATTGCCTGTGCTTTCATCAGCCGGGCAGCTTTTTCCACAAGAAGAATCCTTCCGGTGGTTTCGATAATAAGATCGTAGCTGTTGTTGAAATCCTGGGTAAAATCGTCGATATCGAGAGCGATATGTTCAGCATGGGAGAGTTGTCCCCTGATGCTGAAGGTTTCAACGGCATCGATGTGTTTATAGCCGAGAGATTGCAGGTATTCGGCAACCATGAGTCCGACCGAGCCGAGACCAAGTACAAGAATCCTTGACGAAGCATCAAGAGGTACCTTTTCCACGGCGCTGACGGCATAGGCAAGAAGGCCGATAAGCAGATCCCTGTGGATGGGAGGGCGGCCAAGGGCAAAGAGGTTCTCGTGAGATGTGGGGATGGTCTCCGCATGGCAGCCTCCATAGGGTTCGATTCCACTCCAGCGATCTCCCTTGAAGGCATAGACAAAATCGCCGGGCTGCAGCTCTGTTACGCTTGGGCCGATTGTGAGAATCTGGCCGATAGCTTCACTGCCAGGCATGATGGGATATTTGAAAACCCGGCTTGATACCGCCTTGTTGGTCAGAAGAAGCCGGTCAAATCCCGGCGTGATGGTGCTCGCAATGGTTTTTACCAGAACATCGCCGGGTTCACTGGCATGATATGCAGCACGTTGCAATTTAAGCTTGTTGGCTTTCTGCAGGACAATCGCCTGGGTTTCTCCCTTCATGGTCATAGGTATAGGGTTACATCTTGAACGGTTATTTCAGAGCGTAGAAGGCGGAAGATAACGAGGGTGCGCAAATATGTAAAACGGAAAGAAAAATGCTCATCCACGTCTCATGAGCTATCCATGAAAAAATTCGGGGAGGTGATTTTCTTTTCATGAGAGCGCTGAATGTCTGATCGATTGTATGGATTATAAAAATGTTTTAAGCGCCTTGCAGACTCTTGAAAGTGGCAGTCCGACAACGTTATGGTAGCACCCTTCAATTCGCCGGATATAACAGGCCATCAGGGGATCCTGAATGCCGTAGGATCCAGCCTTGTCGTAGGGTTTTTCCGAGAGGATGTAGCGCTTGATTTCGTTGTCGGACATCGGCTCCAGTTCCACAGTGGTGGTTACGCATTCGGTGTGGATTTTGTCACAGCAGAGCAGTACAAAACCGGTGTAGACTCGGTGTGAGCGGTTCTGGAGGCTTTTGAGCATTTCGAATGCTTCGTCGAATCCTGCCGGTTTTCCATAAATCCGGTTTCCTTTTGCAACAACGGTATCGGCTGTGAGAATAATGGTTTTCCCGTTCTGTTTCGGCAGCAAGGCTGCTGCGCACTCCGCTTTTTCAAGGGCTATTTTGGTGACATTCTCCTCAATTGAGGATGTTGGGTCAAGCGTTTCTCTGGTCTCAATTGCCATCGTTTCAAATGGGATGAGTGTCAGCGAGAGAATATCGCGTCGTCTTGGTGACTGCGATGCGAGAATAAGAGCGGGTTTACCCATGAGTTATGGTGTCAGTTCAGGTTGTTCCAGCCCCTGCGGTTCAGGTCAGCAAAGATAAAGGATCCGGCAATGACTCCTGCACCAAGATAGAGTGAACCCTGGAGAATATCGCCAAAGATGAATTTTCCGGTACCGAACAGGATGGCATAGATCATGATAATGCCGAGTGCCCAATCAACAAAGAGCATGACGAAGCCGGTATCGGATTTAACGTCGGGCAGATTTCTTGAGATTTTTTTCCAAAGCAGGCCTCCGACCCGGGTTGTTCTGTAAAAGGTTTCCAACTGGGTGGTTTCGGTTGGTGGTGTCAGAAAGGTGACGATGAGGGTTGTGGTAATGGTAAAGGCAACGATGATGAAAATCGAAAAAGGAAAAGTTATGGTGGTAAAAAGCTGTAAGCAGGTGAATGCGATGAAGGGTGCCACCATGGAGGTGATTTCCGACCAGGCATTGAGCCTCCACCAGAACCAGCGGAGAATCAGGACAAAGCCGGTGCCTGCGCCGCACTGGATAATGAACTCCCATGCTCCGGTGATAGTGTCGAGCACAAAAAAGGTGATATAGAGTGCAAAAGCAGCCGTCAGGAATGTGGTGATTTTGGAAACGGTTACGTAGTGTCTTTCACTGGCGTCAGTTTTCAGGAAGCGCTTGTAAAAGTCGTTGATCAGGTAGCTTGTTCCCCAGTTCAGATGGGTTGAGAGTGTTGACATGTAGGCAGCAAGAAAGGCGGCGATCAGCAGTCCTTTCAGTCCGGGAGGCAGTACGGCCTTCATGACGTAGACGAACCCGTCTTCTTTCTGGTTTGCGGGAAGATCGGGAAACATGACGAGGCTGACCAGACCGACGATGATCCATGGCCAGGGTCTCAGACAGTAGTGGGCAACTGTAAACCAGAGGGTGGCAAGGAGCGAGTGTTTTTCGTTTTTGGCGCTCATCATGCGTTGGGCAATATAGCCCCCTCCGCCCGGTTCGGAGCCAGGGTACCATGAAGACCACCACTGAACAAAGGCCATAGCAGCAAAGGAGATGAACGGCATGGCAACTGCTCCGGTGATACTTTTTCCTGATGATGAGCTGAAGGTTGGAAAGAAGTCGAACATCCATGCAGGAAGGGCTTTTGTAAGGCCTCCGGCAGAGACGACGGCGGGCGACTGAACGGCGAGAACTGCAAGAATGATACAACCAGTCATGGCGATGACGAACTGCACGGCATCGGTAATGGAGACCCCCCAGAGGCCGGAAAGGCCGGAATAAAAGGTGGTCAGCAGCACAAGGGCCACAATGGTCAGTTCGGGGTTCAGTTCCGGTACCATGATTCTGATAATCTTGAACATGGCGAGGTTGACCCAGCCGATAATTATGGCGTTGATGAAGAGTCCGAAATAGATTGCTTTGAAACCGCGCAGGAAACGGGCTGCCGCTCCGCTGTAGCGCAGTTCAATGAATTCAAGGTCAGTCAAAATTTCTGCCCGCCGCCAGAGGCGGGCAAAAAAGAATACAGTCAACATTCCGCCTGAAACAAAGGTCCACCATACCCAGTTGCCGGCAATGCCGTTTTTGGCTACAAACCCTGCAACCGCCAGGGGGGTATCGGCAGCAAAGGTTGTTGCTACCATACCGGTACCGGCAATCCACCAGGGGAGCTTTCGGCCGGAAAGAAAAAATTCCCCCACATTTTCTGATGCGCGTGAGGAGAACCAGAGGCCGATACCGAGCGTCAGCAGGAGGTAGCCGACGATGAAACTGTAATCAAGGAGGGTGAGCTGTTCCATCACTTTTTTTCCTGAAATTGTTGTGGCCAGGGGATCGCCTTATTCGTCAATTCTTGAAAGTTCACGAAAACTGTGGTAGCGATCTTCGATTTCAAGCAGATTAAGAGCTGCAATCTTGTCGGTTCCGAACTTTTCTACACAGAAGCTTGCCATGGCGCTGCCGTAGAGAACCGCCCGGCGCAATTCGGTATCAGTGATGGTTTCGCAGCGGGAAAGGTGTCCGATAAAACCTCCCGCAAAGGTGTCGCCGGCACCGGTTGGGTCATAAATGGATTCGAGTGGATAGGCCGGAGCAGAAAAAATGCCTGTTTCGGTAAAGAGAAGGGCACCATGCTCTCCTTTTTTGATGATCAGGGTTTTTGGGCCCATCTGGCGGATGATTCTTGCTGATTTGACAAGGTTGGGATCACCGCTGAAAAGCCTTGCTTCGCTGTCGTTGATGATGAAAATGTCAACTCTTTCAAGGGTTTTTTTAAGTTCTTCCGGCTTCCCTTCGATCCAGAAGTTCATGGTGTCAAGGATGACGAGTTTCGGTTTGTTGATTTGGTCGAGCACCTTGAGTTGCAGTTCCGGGTCGATATTGCCAAGGCAGACAAATTCGGCATCCCTGTATTGCTCGGGAACAACGGGATCGAAATCAGCAAAGACGTTCAACTGGGTGTCGAGCGTATCGCGGGTGTTCATGTCGTAATGGTAGCGGCCTGCCCAGCGGAAGGTTTTCCCTTCGTCAATCACTTGTATCCCTTTGGTGTCGATGTTTCTGGAGTGCAGCAGTTCGAAATGTTCATTCCCAAAGTCTGATCCGACAACGCCGACCATTTGTATTTTGTCGGTAAAATAGCTTGACGAGAGGGCAATGTAGGTGGATGATCCGCCAAGGGTGTTGTCGGAACGTCCAAAAGGGGTTTCGATATCGTCAAAGGCAAGTGAGCCTACAATGAGAATAGACATAAGAAGCGATGGGTTTGGTTAATGGAAAAGTACGGAAGTTACGTTTTCGATGATTGTATTTCAAAGCTCGGGAGGCAATTCAAACAGCATGCATTCTCCTGGTTTGCAGCTCACCTCAAGCCGATGCTCCTTGATCGGCAGATGTGTTTCGCTGATCAAGTCGTACAGGGAGCAGTTTTCCATGCTGAACTCAAGAAAACCACTCCTGGTATCGTTGATGTTGCTGTTACCGACAAACAGAAGTGATCGACCGGCTGCAGTTCTCATCACGGCAAAAAGATCCTGTTGGCTGATATAGGGAATGGTTATTGAACCGGCTTCGCCCGAGAGTATGAGGTCGAGATAGCTTCCCCGTATTTCGAGAATTTTGCGGATATAGCCGTTGAGTGGCCTGAGACCATTGCTGTTTTCCCAGTCGAAACTGAATGCGCTGAAAAGAGGGAGTTTTTCGGGAGGGTAAAGAGTCCGGTCTTCGGCAGTGAAATTCAGGCCGAGGTTAATGGGATACCATTCACAGAGCTCCATGCCCGACTGAAGAAACGGGATGGTTGGCAGTATGGCACTGAGTGTAAAGATAAAGATGGAGTGGTTCCGTCCAGCTTCCTGGCAGGGATAACGGAAACAGACTCTCGGTGTGTTGTGATTTTCGCCTGTACCGAAAAATGGCAGTGCGACGCCGGTTTTGTTGAGGTGGTTCAAGAGCCCTCTGATAAAAACAATATCATGGATAACAAAGGGGAGTGAACCGAAGACGGCGTTGAACCCTTCAGCCAGAATTTCGGGAGAGGGATTGAAATTTTCATCCCAAAAGGCAAAATCGGCTCTTTTTTCGCGTGCCTTGCGGACAATTGTCTGTTTTAATTGTGTTGGCAGTGCATGGCCCATATCGATCATTGCGCCATCAATCTGATATTCATCCTGATAGAAGGGAATGATATCAGCGATCTCGTCCCAGAGGCTTGTGTTGAAGGTGGCGGGATCATCAAGGGCACTGTCGTACATTCTGATGGTGTTGTAAGCGATGTAATTGAATGCATCATGGGTATGCATTTTCAGATAGGTGACATCGCTCCATGCGGGCTGCTGGTCATCAGGGGGCCAGTCGGAGAAGGCACTTGCAATTCGGCATAATGTTCCGTCTGCTGCGTTGCCCTGAAGGTCTTCTTCTCCGCAGAGTGTTACGGGCTGGGCAACGAACTGTTCCCGGTACTCTGAAGGGGGGGTTGGGAGGTTGTGCCGTTCGTGGCGGTCAACTACCTCATAAATCCGGTTGAGTGTCTCCCGGTCAAAATGGGGGGGACCGTAATTGCGCGTACATTCATTCTCTTTAATCCAGTAAAACCATTCGGGATGAGCTGTTATCCATGAGCTGTCGATGGCGGTTGTCCTGAAGACGAATTCAAGCACAACGTACATATCAAGGAGATGTGCCGCTTCGACAAATGCTTTGAGGAGAAGTTCCGCTGAAAGTTCAAGTACCGGTTCGACGAGCAGGGGATCAAGTTTTCGCGGATTTTTGACCGCATAGGGGGAACCGAGAACTCCTTTTCTGCACGTTGTTCCTATTTCTGTGAGCGGAAGAAGATAGATGGTATTTGCACCAAGATTCTTTATATACGGCAGGAGCGCTATGGCTTTGAGCAGAGTGCCTGTTTCTCTGAATCCGCATGAAAGAGGCTCTGTGCTGATTGAACCGTCACCGTCATGATCAAAAGCTGTTGCGGTACGGATAAAGAGGTTATAGACTACAGCACTGCTTCTCCAGTCGGGATTTTGTGGCTTTCGGGCAGGGTTTTCCCGGCTGTTCAGGATTGTTTCGATAATTTGAGCGAAGTAAGCAGCAGGGTTGACCTGTTCAGTACCGCTCTCTTTCCCGCTCCAGATGCCGGGAACATTGTAGTGGTTTTCGGTTTCAGGGCTTTTCAGGCTTTTCAGCGCATGAAGGAGCGATGCAAGGTGAGTTTTCTGCAACGTAATGTAATTGTTTTTCTGGTAGATGACGGGAAGATAACTATTATTGGAAAGCTAATGTACTAAAGATTTTATTTCTCTTTATGAAGAACATAAGGGTTACTGTTGAATATGACGGAACCTCGTTTGCCGGCTGGCAGCGGCAGTCGGGTGCTATTGTTACCGTTCAGGGGGAGATTGAAGTCGCACTTGGTAAAATTTTGCAGGAAAAGATCTCTCTTGCTGCAGCAGGGAGAACGGATAAGGGGGTTCACGCCAGGGCTCAGACGGCAAACTTTTTTACAGCATCATCTCTGGAGCCATCCCGGATTGTGCATTCACTGAACTCGCTTCTGCCTCAAACAATCAGGATAAGCAATCCCGAAGAGGTTGATGCTGATTTTCATGCAAGGCATAGTGCCAAAGAAAGGCAATACCGCTATTTCCTTATCGAGGAGCCTTCGGCGATTTATGGGCGGTTTGCGGGCTGTTCGTTCGGTAAGCTTGATGTAGCGATTATGCAGCAAATGGCAGCCATCCTGGTCGGTACTCATGATTTCTCGGCTTTTTCAAAGGAAGACAGAGATAACCCGGGTCGGATATGTAGCGTAACGGCTTGCAAATGGTACCCCTGCAAACATTACCTTGTTCTACGGATTTCAGCGGATCGCTTTTTGCGAAGTATGGTGCGCTATCTGGTGGATGCCATGATACGTGCAGGAAAGGGGAGGCTTTCGGTTGGGGACTTCTGTCGGATGCTTGAAACCGGGGTCACGACCAGTCAGCTTAATCCAGCATTGCCGGCAGGTCTTTTTCTCTGGGACGTACTCTACTGATGCTGGCGTCATTTGCTCATGTTTACAGATAAACGCAAACGATTATTGTAATAGTCAGGAACTGTTTTTATGTTACTCCGATAGTTTACACAGGGATTTTTGCTGTTGCAGCATGGATCGTTTAACAACCACTGCCCAAATAAAACTGCCGCTTGTGAAAATCAGCTTTTCGTATACGTTGCTTAAGGTGTTGCTTTCAGCACTTCTTTTCCAGTTGCCGGTTTTTCCGGTTCGTGCTGCAGAATCTCAAACCAATAGCAAAGAGCAGTTTGCCAGGTCGACTGTTGCCGAGATTCTTGACAGTTTGGTGAATGCGACCTATTTCAAGGATGAACATTTTTCTGTTCCTGCCCGGGAGGGTGACAAGTTCGGATTTCCAGCAACATTTGTACCCCAGTTCAGTGATTCGGTATATGTGGCAAGGATGGCCGCACTTAGACGTAAAACGCCGATAAATCTCGTATTTAATGAGCATGTTCGCGGATTTATACGACTTTATGCTGTTGACAGGAGAAGCTCAACGGCTAAAATTCTGGGATTGAGCAAACTCTATTTTCCTCTTTTTGAAGAGAAATTGGATGCCTGCAATGTGCCTCTTGAGATGAAGTATCTCGCTATTGTGGAATCTGCCCTGAATCCGACGGCGGTCTCTTCTGCCGGGGCAAAAGGGTTATGGCAGTTTATGTACGGAACCGGAAAAATGTACGGATTGCAGTCATCTTCCTTTATTGAGGATCGTTATGACCCTTACAAGGCTTCAGTTGCTGCAAGCAGGCATTTAAGGGATCTCTACAATATCTATGGAGACTGGTTCCTTGCCCTTGCTGCTTATAATTCCGGTCCGGGAAATGTCAACAAGGCTATCAGGAGGGCTGGAGGAATAAAGGATTATTGGGCAATATGGGATTACCTTCCGGCAGAGACCAGGGGCTACGTTCCAGCGTTCATTGCTGTGAACTATATTATGAGTTACTACAATGAGCACAATATTCGTCCGGTTGAACCGGGATTTTTGTATCAGGATATTGATACGCTGAAAACGACACGTCTTTTGTCGTTTGAACAGATCAGTGAGACCATAGGTGTGCCGATGGGTGATCTCCGATTCCTTAATCCGCAATATAAACTGGGTATTATTCCTGCAGCGGCATCTGTTTCTCCCAATGTCATCAGACTTCCAAGGAGATATGTTGCTCAGTTCCAGAAGCGTGAAGAGGAGATCTATGCTTACAAGTCTGCAGCAACGCTGGAGCGTGAGAATCTTTATGCCCGGCTTGAAAGTCTCAATGCTGAGCCTCGCAGCCGCACTGTTGAGTCGGGAGCTGCAGACAATGCCCAGAAAGTACATATCGTGCAATCAGGAGAAAGTCTGGGCTCTATTGCACGGTTGTATCGTGCCTACATCAGTCAGCTCATAGCGTGGAATAACCTTAAGGATGCCGATGTTACTCCGGGTCAGAAGCTTATCGTTTTTGGCGCACCGGATAACAGCACTTCTGCACAGGTGGATAAGCCAAAAGGCAATGATGGTGGAGGTAAAAAAATAATACGTTACAGGGTGCGGAGAGGCGATACGCTTCTCTCTATTTCAAGGAAGTATCATACTACCGTTCAGCATTTGATGGCGCTGAACAATCTGGGTGGCAGGATGAAAGTTCTTCCTGGTCAGCGTCTCAAGGTTGAGGGTGAGACCTTCACCACAAAGAAGCACTCATCATCCCGGAAGGTTTCGGCTGCAAAGAATCGAAAAGCGAAAAAAGCAAGACATACTCGTCATTCCCGGAAGCGCAGGCGTTGATCATCAAGGGAAAAGACTTTTGTTGATCCCGCTGGTTTTTGTGTTGACGCGTTCTTGTTCAGCTTGTTGACAGGGATGTGAGCAGCTCTCAAGGGTCAATCTGTTTTTTTGGGGGGGGGCTGATTTTTTTAGTATCGGAATTGTTTTCGTCGTATTCAATTTATGGATAATTTGTTATCTTAGGCCTTTTCAGGTTGGACAACTGACGGAGAATAATTGTTGGTAGAAACCGCTTTATTCAATAATTCTTTAAATGAGAATAACTAAAACGTATGCGTAATATCATTTTTACCGGAAAAGGTGGTGTTGGTAAGACCTCTGTAGCAGCCGCAACAGCGCTTAAGGCAGCAGATATGGGGTACAAGACCCTCATTATGTCTACCGATCCGGCCCACAGTCTGGGTGACTCGCTCGATGTTAAGTTAGGACCTTCGCCAGTAAAAGTTGCTGAAAATCTTTGGGGTCAGGAAGTCAGCGTTTTTGGTGATCTCAATCTGAACTGGGATGTAGTCAGGGAGCACTTCGCTCATTTGATGGAATCTCGTGGAATTGAGGGGGTTTATGCTGAGGAGATGGGTGTGCTTCCAGGTATGGAAGAGCTCTTTTCCCTCTCGTATATTAAACGTTACAATGAGCAGCAGGAGTATGATCTTCTTGTTGTTGATTGCGCACCAACCGGTGAAACACTTCGTCTGCTCTCCCTGCCTGAAACATTTGGATGGTTTATCAAGCTTATCCGTAATGTCGAAAAATTTATGGTAAAGCCGGTTCTCAGGCCGCTTTCGAAGAAAATCAAGAAAATGGACGATTTTGTGGCTCCAGTGGAAGTTTATGATAAGGTTGACAATCTTTTTTCTTCTACGGAAGGGATTATTGATTTGTTGGCCGACAGTTCAAAAACGACCATGCGGCTTGTCATGAATCCTGAAAAGATGGTGATCAAGGAGTCTATGCGTGCCTTGACCTATCTTAATCTTTACGGCATTACGGTTGACCGCATTACGATTAACCGCGTTATGCCAGATCAGAGTCCCGATCCTTATTTCCAGAAGTGGCGTGCTATTCAGCAGAAGTACATTGATCAGATCAGTGAGGCTTTTGCACCAATACCGATCACCGAAGTACCTTTGTTTGATGATGAGGTTGTTGGTCTTCCGATGCTTCGCAGGGTAGGTGAGAAAGTTTATGGTGACCTGAATCCTCTCGATGTCTTCTTCAACGAGAACCCTATTGATATCAAGAAGGTTTCTGATGGTCATTACAAGGTTCGCGTCAGATTGCCTTTTATGGAAAACATGGGACTGGAGCCAAAAATCCTCAAACTTGGCGACGATCTTACTATCCGTATTGGTGATTACCAGAAAATTGTTGCCCTTCCGATTTTTCTTGCCGGCATGGAGTCAACAGGCGCCTCTTATGAAGACAAGTGGCTGAGTGTTGATTTCGAAAAGGCGAAATAATCAGGGTGGTTCGCTTCTTATTTACTATGAACACAACAAAAAACCTGCTACGATGGCAGGTTTTTTGTTGACTGTTTTTTCTTTTTCAGAGTTCAGAGCGAAACAAGGTTGGCGACATCAACACCATTAACGTTCCTCACTTCATCGAGTAACACCGGTGTAACTTCACCATCAACTACAATTGCGGTCATTGCCATATTTTTCTCCTCATCCCTTGAAAGGGCCACATAGGCGACATTCAGATTATGCTGCAACAGTAACTGGGTGACATTGGCAATGACGCCTGGTTTGTCGGTATTGTTGTAAATAATGATGTTGCCTTCCGGTTTGAATTCCACAAGAAACTGGTCGATCATGACAATCCTGATCTCCTTCTCACCAAAGATGGTGCCGCCGATCATGCGTTTTGTTGTTCCGTTCTCAAGTTCAATGCGGATCAGGTTGGTATAGTCCGGATTCTCTTTTTCAAATTTCTGCTCCAGGCTTATGCCGCACTCTTTTGCCATGGTGAATGCATTAATGTAATTGGTGTCTTTCGACTGCCTGACATCAAGAAAGCCTTTAAGGGCTGCCGCTGTAATGACTTCATTGAAGGTGTGAAGGAACTCACCAGAGGTTCTGACGGTCATTTTGTTGGCTTGATCGGGAGCCATTTGTGCCAGTGTAGCTCCGAGTTTTTCCGCCAGTGTAAGATATGAGCGTACCCCCGGGGCCTGTGCAAGTTCGACAGCGGAGGCATTAACGGCGCCTTTGAGTTTTCCTGTTTGCTTCCACTCGACAATCTGATCGGCGATTTGAATGGCAACCTTTTCCTGAGCTTCGCTGGTGGATGCGGCAATATGCGGGGTAGCAATAACCTGATCGAGTTTGAGAAGTGGATTATCAGGGCTGACGGGTTCAGTTTCAAAAACATCAAGTGCCGCAGCAGAGACTTTTCCGGAAAGAATGGCTTCCGCAAGATCGGCTTCATTAATAATTCCACCTCGGGCGCAGTTGACGATGATTACTCCATCCTTCATCAAGTCAAGCGTCTCTTTTGAAATCAGATTACGGGTTGATTCGTTAAGGGATGAGTGGATAGTGATAAAATCGGCACGCATGAAATTTTCATGCAGGGGAAGGAGCTCAATGTTGAGTTTTGCAGCATATTCGTCAGGGATCATGGGGTCATAGGCAATTGTTTTCATTCCGAATGCCTGCATACGGGATGCTACTTCACGCCCGATTTTTCCAAGACCGATCACAGAAAGGGTTTTACCCTCAAGTTCGACGCCGGAAAATTTTGTCTTACTCCAGTTTCCCTGCTTCAGATCTGCTGTTGCCTGGGGGATACGACGTGCAGCGGAGAGCATCATGGCGCAGGTGTGTTCAGCAGCGGAAACTGTGTTTCCTCCAGGGGTGTTCATTACGATAATGCCATTGCGGGTGGCAGCCTCAAGGTCGATGTTATCCACTCCGGCTCCGGCTCTTCCGATAAGTTTCAGCTTTGTGCCGCACTCGATAATTTCTGCGGTAACTTTCGTTGCGCTCCTGACGATCAACTTGTCAAAGTTCCCGATGATCTCCTTGAGTTCATCCTTGCTGATTTTTGGCTTTTCGGTTACCGTAAAACCGTTTTGAGTGAGTATCTGACCGCATTGAGGGTCAATACCGTCAGTGATCAGTACGTTCATATTTTTGTTTGATTATGGATTGCCTGTAATTTTATTGGATAATGTTTCAATGGCGGTTACACCTTTTTATTTGCACCTTTGCTATTTACTGGTATAATATATTTTTTTTGAGGCTATTCGATTAAAGAAATCTTGTCGCGACGAGCAGCATACATAAATGATTGCATAAAAAAACAGAGATTTTTTCTGTGTACCATTTTGATGAATTTATAGACATGGATGCTCATGATATTCGTGTGGTTTTTTTATCTTGCCTCAAGTAAATCCTTATGATGTTATTATTGCTGTAGAAAGAATGGAACAGTTACATGATTTAAGAGTTTCGCGTATTATTCGTCTTGCTTCCCCAAGGGCACTGAAGGAGATGCTGCCGGTTGGTGAGAAGGTTGCCGCGACAGTAACGGCTGGACGTCGTGAAGTTGAAAATATATTGACTGGCAAGGATTCAAGAATGCTGGTGATTGTCGGTCCCTGTTCAATCCATGATATGGATGCCGCTCGGGAGTATGCCTCAAAACTGTCCGTATTGCGCACGGAACTCCAGCATGATCTCTGCATCATGATGCGGGTTTATTTTGAAAAACCACGTACGACTATTGGCTGGAAAGGGTTTATCAACGATCCTCATCTTGATGATACCTACGATATAGAGCATGGTCTGTTTCATGCCCGAAAGCTTCTGCTTGAAATCAATGAAATGGGTTTGCCGTCCGCGACTGAATTTCTTGATCCCATATCGCCTCAGTATGTTGCAGATCTGGTGAGTTGGGCCGCAATTGGGGCTCGGACTATTGAATCACAGACTCATCGGCAGATGGCCAGCGGACTTTCCATGCCGGTCGGTTTCAAAAACTCTACGGATGGCCGACTTAACGTTGCCGTTGATGCGATCCGTTCAGCAATGCATCCCCACAGTTTCCTTGGTATTGATCAGGAAGGACACAGCAGTGTCATTACAACGAAAGGGAACCCCTTTGGGCATCTTGTGTTGCGGGGTGGAGAGAAACCAAATTATGATGCAGCAAGTATTGCTGTCGCAGAGTCATGGATTGGCAAGTCCGGTCTTGAGCCGTCACTTCTTGTTGATTGCAGTCATGCCAATTCAGGCAAAAAACATGAGCAACAGCTTACTGTCTGGGATAATATTCTCAAACAGAAAACCGAGGGTAACAAAAGTATCGTTGGTGTCATGATTGAGAGTAATCTCTATTGTGGCAACCAACCTTTCCCCGAGGATCCTGACAAGCTGAGATATGGGGTTTCCATTACTGATGAATGTCTGTCATGGGAAGAGACAGAACGCATGCTCCGTGAGGGGGCCGCTGTAATGCGCAAGCTTTTTCAGTAAGTCAGCTTTGAGAGACCGTTCCGCGTCTGACAAATTTATCGAGTGAGGGGTTCTATGGCCATTGAGATTCGACAGGTTCAGAATAAAAAAGAGCGAAAACAGTTTATCACTTTTGCGTGGCAGATTTACCGCAAGAGTCCTGAACTCAATAAGTATTGGGTGCCGCCGGTTATTGAGGATTACATGAAAACACTCGATACCAAGCTTTTTCCCCTCTATGATCATGCCGAATTAGCCCTCTTTACTGCCTGGAAAGATGGCGTTATGGCGGGCACCATTGCCGCGATTGAGAATCGTCGCCATAATGCAGTTCATGAAGACAAGGTTGGCTTCTGGGGTTTTTTTGAGTGTATCAATGACCAGGGTGTTGCTGACGCCTTGTTTGGCGCAGCGGCAGGGTGGCTCAAAAAGAGGGGACTCAATGCCATGCGTGGACCGGTGAGTCCATCCATGAACGATCAGTGCGGTATGTTGACAAGAGGATATGACAGTTCGCCAGTTTTCCTCATGCTCTACAATCCCCCCTATTACAATGATCTTGTTTTGAAATACGGCCATCATATCGGTCAGGAGCTTCTTGCCTGGTATATCGATCAGGAGAGTATTGATATCGAGCGTCTGCGCCGTATATCAGAGCATGTCAAGAAGCGGGAAGGATTGACCATACGTACCATGAACATGAAGGATTTTGACCGGGAAGTTGATCGTATGCGGGAGATTTATAACAAGGCCTGGGAGAAAAACTGGGGTTTTGTTCCGATGACCGACAAGGAGTTCTATTTTCTTGGTAAAAGTCTCAAGCCTCTTGCAAATCCTCACTACATCTTTTTTGTTGAGGATCGTAACAAGCGTACGATCGGTTTTTCACTCTCGCTTCCCGATGTCAATCAGGCTCTCAGGCATGTAAATGGCAACCCCTTTTCACCCATTGGTCTTCTGAAATATCTCTGGTACAGTCGAAAAATTACTATGGTGCGCACTATTGTGATGGGTGTGCTGCCTGAATATCGCAACAAGGGTGTTGACAGTATCATGAATGCCGAAATTGCTGATTATGGCGGTCAGCACGGGGTTCATGCAAGTGAGATGAGCTGGATACTCAAAGCCAATGAAGCTATGAGCAAGCTTGCAAAGGTGATTGGCGGTACACCTTATAAAGAGTATGTTATTTACGAAGCAGATATTTAGCTCAATGGCAGGTATAAAAAAAAGGAGGCCTTTTGAGAAAGCCTCCTTTTTTTGTTTCGGGAACCGGGTTCAGAACGATGCCATAAAGACAAGGTTTGATTTAGCGGTGTCAGGGTTGTAGATGTACGATGCAGTGAAGCGGTCTTTGGAAACCGATATACCGGTGTTGACAAGAGCGATATTGTCTCCATCACCATCGCCATAGAAATCTTCATCACCTAATCCCACAACGCCTTTTGCCGTATAGCCATCCTTGTCGTAGAACTTGTAGCCGGCTTCGCAGTATTTTGCATTATCGGTATCAAGTCCAGCGACGTTGATTGCGGCCAGAAGGCTGAGATTGTCTTTTGTATAGCCAACGCTGAGTTCAACCACGTTGGAACCATCATCACTGAAATCAAATGAATCGCCGCCATCAGGTGAATTATAATCGGTTACAGTGAAGCTGAGTGGACCTACCGGCAGCGTTGCATAAAGATCAATCTCCTTGTGTCTGTTGCCCGCATCTTCACTGACAGCATAGGAACCCCATGCGCCAACAATAATACCGGTTGTCGGGCAGGTGTAGGAAAGGGCTGGCTGAATGGCTACTGAATTACCAAATTCGGTACCTCTAAAGACGTAACTGCTGACGACGTCTGCGCCGATTTTAAATCCTGCTGCCTGGGCGGTATTGCCGAGTCCAGCAAAAAGTGCTACTGCGAGGCTTAATAATTTTACTGCTTTTTTCATTGACCTGCTCCTGGTTTTATTGGTTGTGTTGTTGTGTTAATCAGTTGTCTTCTTTTTTTCTCTTCCTGAAACAAGATTGAGTTCTTAAAGAAAACATTGACACCTAATATAGAAAACTAATAAAATATTGCAAATGAGGGAGATAAATCAGGCTTTTTTTACTTTTTGCTTAACAAAATAATGCACAGCCCTCTTTTTCGGGTTTGTTCGGACGCTCGCTTCATTGTACATTCATTGCGTATATTCCGATTTTACCGTAACAGATAAGCGTATCATGAGGCGAGCTGACATTATGCTGCAGGGCAACTCTTCAGCATACGAAGTATTGTACAGGTTTGTTGCCTTGTTTTCGCAAGATGAGGGATACAGCACCCTTTTTTTTGAAGAGCTGCAGCTTACCATGAAGGAGGCCTTTGTCAATGCGGTCAAGCATGGTAATAAAGAGCGGGAGGACTTGAATGTCTCCATTTCACTCACTGCTTCTGCCGAAGTGCTCCTGGCCTCTGTCAGGGATTGTGGAAACGGGTTTAATTTGGATGCATTGCCAAATCCGGTTGATCCCCGGAATCTTTTCCGGTTATCAGGGAGAGGCTTGTATATTATCCGAAGCATTGCTGAGATTATTGCATGTGAGCGTGATGGTGATGGATGGTTGCTGACTCTGCGTTATCGTCCCTCATGGCAGTAAAAAATTTATAAACAGGTAAACAAATTCAACACATGGGTCTGTCACGAAGCGAAGTCTGGAATGCTCTTTTATTACACAAGCAGGAGATTGAAACACTTCATATGCGGGAGATGTTTCAGGACGGTGGTAATCGTTTTGAACAATTTTCTCTTCAGTGGGGCGAACTGATGCTTGACTATTCAAAAAACAGGATCACTTCTCGTACGATGGAACTGCTTCTGGATCTTGCCCGCAGTGTTGAGCTTGAAAAAAGACGTGATGAGATGTTTGATGGCGCTCCAATCAATCGCACCGAAAACCGTGCAGTGCTCCATACTGCTCTTCGCAGACCACCAGGATATTCGCTTGTTGTTGACGGTCTCGATCTTTCAACAGAAATTGCTGATGTGCTCGTTCAGATGAAGGATTGTTGTGAGAGGGTTATTTCTGGCTCGTGGAAGGGGTATACCGGAAAGCGTATGACCGACGTGGTCAATATCGGTATCGGTGGCTCTGACCTCGGCCCCTGTATGGTAACCGAAGCGCTCCGTCCTTTTGCACATGGCCATCTTCAGGTGCATTTTGTCTCCAATATTGATGGAACCCATATCAGTGAGACGCTGAAAAAGCTCAATCCGGAAACGACGCTCTTCATTATTGCCTCAAAAACATTTACGACCCAGGAGACGCTTACCAATGCCATGAGCGCCCGTGCATGGTTTTTGACTCATGCTGTCGAGAGATCACATATTGCAAAGCACTTTGTGGCGGTTTCAACCAACCGTTCAAAGGTGGTGGAGTTCGGTATTGATGATGCGAACATGTTCAGGTTCTGGGATTGGGTTGGCGGGCGTTATTCTCTCTGGTCTTCAATAGGGCTTTCAATAGCACTTTTTCTCGGTTTTGACCGTTTTCAGGAGCTCCTCAATGGAGCCTGTGCGATGGATGAGCATTTCCGTCAGTCGCCTCTTGAAGGCAATATCCCGATTCTCCTTGCTTTGCTTGGAGTCTGGTACAATAATTTTTTCGATGTCTCATCTCACGCAGTTATTCCCTACGACCAGTATCTGCACCGCTTTCCAGCCTATCTGCAGCAGCTTGATATGGAAAGTAATGGCAAGAGGGTTGATCTTGCTGGCAACATGGTTGAGTATGCAACCGGTCCGGTGATCTGGGGTGAACCAGGCACGAATTCACAGCACGCATTTTTTCAGTTGCTCCATCAGAGCCCCAATTTTATTCCGGCAGATTTTATTGTGCCGCTTAAAACCCAAAACCCGATAGGGGAGCATCATGATATCCTTCTTGCAAACTGTTTTGCACAGACCGAAGCGCTCATGAGAGGCAAAAATGAGCAGGAGGTGCGTCAGGAACTCGATGCGGCTGGATGTGATGATTCCGAAATGAACATGCTGTTGCCGCATAAGGTTTTTCCTGGAAATCGTCCGACAAATACGATTCTGCTCAAGGAACTCAATCCTTATTCCCTTGGTGCTCTCATCGCCATGTATGAGCATAAGGTTTTTGTGCAGGGGATTATCTGGGGTGTCAACTCTTTTGACCAGTGGGGTGTCGAACTTGGCAAACAGCTTGCCAAGGCTATTTTCCCTGAAATTCAGGGGAGTGAAACCATCTCCTGCCACGACAGTTCGACCAACGCTCTTATCAATGCCTATCGTGACTTCAAGGTGAGTGATAGCCAATCGGTAAGTTCACAACTCTCATTTTTTGATCCTGAGTAAAACCTGTACTTCTAAAAAAACAAAGCCGCCTGATGAAAAGGCGGCTTTGAAGTTTTGGTGCTAAAACCCGACCTTATTTTGAATGTTGGGGTTTCAGGGGTTTTGTCACCGGGTTGCATTCGTTTTTTAGCATATTGAGTAATGAAACTGTCACCTCGCATGAAAGGGAGTCTCAGCAGAAAGGTATTAGCTTTTTTCTACAGTATTTTCAGGCGAAGCCGATATTTCAAGGGTACTTCACAGCAGTTTTTTCGCCTTACCCTCGATTCTTTTCTTGTTCAGCTTAATCTGACCCAGGATATTCCGTTCCTTTTTGTTGCTGTAGGCGTTGGTCTTATGACCGGATATGTTGCCGTCATTTTTCACGATGCCATCATGACGATCAGCGCCATCAGTTTTACCGCTCTTCGATCTTTTGACAAAGCTCCATTTATCGACAAATACTGGATCTTCTTTCTTCCCTTCATACCAGCAGCAGGGGGGCTATTTGTCGGCCTCTACAATGCATTTATTGTAAAAGCACGGCCCGGACATGGTCTTGCTTCAGTGATCAAGGCTGTTGCCCAGAATGATGGTGTTATTAACCGGAAATTGTGGATTCATAAAAGCATAACCTCTGTTTTGAGCATCGGTACGGGAGGTGGCGGTGGACGTGAAGCTCCGATTGTTCAGGTTGGTGCAGCAATCGGTTCTACGGTAGCTCAGATGCTTCGCTTTTCGCCGAACAAAACCCGTACGCTTCTCGGCTGTGGAGCAGCAGCCGGTCTTGCGGCCGTTTTCAATGCTCCGATTGGTGGCGTCATGTTTGCTATCGAGGTACTACTTGGAGATTTCAGTGTCAAAACATTCAGTCCCATTGTTATCGCAGCAGTTATCGGAACTGTCCTTTCAAGAAGCTTTCTCGGGAACTCTCCGACTTTTCAGGTTCATGAATACTCCCTTGTATCAAATACGGAACTCCTTTTTTATTGTTTACTTGGCATTCTTGCAGGGCTCTCGGCTGTTATGTTCATCAAGATTTACTATGCAATTGAGGAGTGGTTTGGCAGAATCGAAAAACGATGGAAGATCCCCATATGGGCCATGCCGGCTATTGGTGGCCTCATGAGTGGACTGATCTGCATGTGGCTTCCCGGACTCTATGGATTTTCTTATGAGGCCATTAATCATGCTGTCAATGGTCATGAAAGCTGGAGCAACATGATCGGTATCTATTTTCTCAAACCGGTTGTTGCCGGTTTCAGTATTGGTTCCGGAGGCTCGGGAGGGATGTTTGCACCAGCCATGAAAATGGGGGCCATGCTCGGAGGGATGTTTGGTACGCTTGTGCATATGTTGTTTCCCGCAATAACGGCAACCTCAGGAGCCTATGCTCTTGTCGGTATGGGGGCGTTGACGGCAGGAGTCATGAGAGCCCCGTTGACCGTCATCCTTATTCTCTTTGAAATAACAGGCCAGTACGAGATTGTGCTACCGATCATGTTTGCTGCCGTAACCTCCTCTCTTATTGCACGGCTTGCCTACCGCCATACCATGGAAAGCTATGTCCTTGAAAAGGAGGGAGTCAGGGTCGGCTTCGGCATTGCCTTGTCGGTTGCCGAGCATATCAGCATTTCCGAAGTCATGAAAACAGACTACGTACAATTCAGAGATTCAGAGAGTGCGACAAACATGATTGATGTATTCTTCAATACACCTGAGTCAACTTTTCTTGTCACCAATGAGCACAGCTTGTTTTCAGGTATTATCAGTCTCAATGAGATGAGAATTCTTCTCAAGGAAGATTTTCTTGTGGGATTGATTGCCGAAGATATTGTAAAAAAAGATGTTCCAGTGCTCTATGAAAGCTCAAAGCTTGATGAGGCGCTCAAGCTTTTTGAGATCTCCGATTATGACCTGTTGCCGGTTCTTGATTCTGGTGAGGGAAAGCTGCTTGGAGTGGTTCGTCAGGAAGAGGCTTTTGCGTATTATCGCAAACAGGTCAATCTCTATGGGTCTGATCAGTATGAGAGTCATAAAAGCTGATACCACAATGGATCTCCGGTACAGGGGGAGGTATCATCAGCCATTTGTCTCCTGGCAATTTCTTTGGCAACACTCTTTTTTTGAGCAATGATGTATATCGGTAATGCACCAAACTTCATGGGTAAAAATATTGCAGCTCAGGCAGATGTAGAGTGTCCTGATTTTCTGGCGTAAGTCTCTAACGATGCCTTGCCTGTCCTTTTGCCAATATCCGTTGTTATTATGGTTACTATTGTTTTGCTTATAGTTGTCGTCGGTTAATAATTATAAACACTCAAGCCTCATGAAAAGCTTTTTTGATGCTGTCAGGAATGCAGAAAAGGGATTTGTTGTCAAAAACGCTGTTTTCCTGCCGTTTCACTGTGAAATTATTTCTATCTGGATTGGCAAGGAGATGTCGTTGCTTGCAGTTCCGGAGCTGATAGTTGATCTTTCGGAGAGCGATCTGTTAGCGGTCAGAGAGGGGGAGTCGTATACCAATATCGTGTTCAGAAAATGGAACGACCTTTCAAAAGAGCTCGGTCATCATAAAGGTCACATCATTCTGAGGGCAGCAGAAAAAGGCGCAGATATCTTCAAAAGTGAAAACATCCATTACATCAGAATTGGATTTCCGGATCACCAGAAAGAGATTGTTTTTGAAATTATCGATGATCCTTATGATCTTTAGTAACTCTGCGGAGCAATAAAAAAAGAGATACCGTACAGAGGTGAAGAGCCGCTCAAGGTAACCACATCAGAATGGGATCTCAAACAAGCTGGTTGCTACATGAGATTCTGGGGATCGACATCAATACTGAACAGCACTCCTGAGGAGCGGAAGCGGGCGATGATGTCGTCGCTCATCTGCTTGATGAATGGTGGTGAGAGTTTGCCGTCGAAGAGTTTGACGAGGATATGGTAGCGATACCGGCCTCTTATTTTTGCAATACCGGCAGGTGCCGGCCCAAGAACCCTACCTTTTTCTGCTGGTAGTTGCAATTCAAGACTTTTTTTGCAATAGAGCGCCGCCGCTTCAGCCTGATTTTCTTCTTCTGCACTGCATTCGAATTTTATGAGTCGGGATGCAGGAGGGTAGTGAAGCTCCTTTCTTAGAGCGCTTTCCTGCAGAAAAAACTTTTCATAGCTCCTCTCTTTCTGCAAAAGAGCGGTAAAAACATCGTTTTCCATGTTATAAACCTGGAAATAGACTTCACCCGGCAGGGAAGAGCGTCCTGCACGTCCGGCCACCTGGGTGAGCAGGGAAAATGTCCTCTCTGAAGCCCGAAAGTCCGGAATATTCAGTCCGATATCAGCCATCAGAACCCCGACAAGAGTGACTGCCGGAAAATCAAGCCCTTTTGCAACCATTTGCGTACCCAGCAGAATACGGGCTTTGCGGTCGTGAAATTCTTTAAGAATTCTGCCATGAGAGCCTTTTGCGGAGGTGGTGTCGACATCCATGCGGAGAATTTTTTCTTCAGGGAAGAGGGTTTGCAGCTCTTCTTCAATGCGTTCGGTGCCACTGCTTTTATAAAACAGATTAGACGATGAACACTTCATGCACGATTCCGTGAAGTGAATGGCGTGACCGCAATAGTGGCAGCGAAGCTGTTTCGGGGTCGCATGGTAGACCAGTGGGATATTGCAGAAGGGGCAAAGAGGGATATGACCACAGGCAAGACAGAAGATGCTGCCGGCAAATCCTCTTCTGTTTTGCAGAAGAATGACCTGTTCATTTTTTTCAAGACGAAGTGCAATCTGACTGTAAAGGAGTTCTGAAATGGATGCTGAAGCTTTGGGACTGCCTTTCATCCAGACAAGCGTGATGGCGGGCATGGTTGCTCCATCAACTCGTTCCGGGAGATTGATAAGGGTGTACTTGCCCTTGACTGCGTTGTTATAGGATTCGAACGAGGGTGTCGCTGATCCGAGTACGCAGATCGCCTTGCTGAACATTGCCCTCATGATTGCTGTATCGCGAGCATGGTAGCGGGGATTACGATCCTGCTTGTATGCGCTGTCATGCTCTTCGTCAACAATGATTGCTCCGAGGTTTTCAAGTGGAGCGAAGATGGTTGAGCGGGCGCCAAGGGCAATTTTTGTTTTTCCGAGGCGAAGACTATGCCAGGCATCATATTTTTCCTGGTTGCTCATGGCGCTGTGCAGAATGGTGATGTCATCATGAAAATGTTCACGAAATCGGCCTGCAGTCTGGGGGGTCAGGGCTATTTCAGGTACCAGCACAATAGCCGTTTTTCCTGCTGCAAGAACTTTTTTCAGCAGTTCGATATAGATCAGGGTTTTTCCGCTTCCGGTCACTCCGTGAAGCAGGAAGGTCTTGTATTCCTCCTGGGTAACAGCATGAGTCAGTTGCTCAAGAGCTTTTTGCTGTGAAGCCGTTGGTGTTTTTGTGGATTGTGGAGTTTCCGAAAAGCCTGTCGTGAAGTGGCTTGTGACAGCCATTTGTGATTTTTCAACAAACCCTTTTTTTACAAGGGCATTGAGCGTCTCCCTTGAGCTGCCAATGGTTTCTGCAAAAGCAAAGGTGTTGCCGAAAGAGGCCAGAATTTTGATGGCTTCAAGCTGTTTCGGGGAGTTTTTCAGGCTCTCTTCTGCGTTTTCCGGTAAGGATAGACTCAGCCGATAACAGCTCTTTTGTTTGGCTTTTGTGGATGAAAACCTTTTTGTGAGCTGCAGGTGCCCGCCCCGCTCAAGTTCTGAAAGGGTGCGATAAAGTTGTTTCCTGCCGATGCGCTGCTGCAGTTGATGAACAGTAAGTCGTTTTTCCCGAATCATCAATTGCATGATGGCACGCCGAAGTGCCGTATTGATGACTTTTGGCGCTTCGGCATTAAGCGTAAAATGTTTGATTTCAACGACATCATGAACCGTTGTACGGACTGCTGCGGGCAGGGCGGCCATCAGGGTGTCGATTCTTCTTGTGAGATAATAATCGGCCATCCATTCGGTAAGTTGCATCAGAGCCGGGTTCAGGACTGGACGTCCGCCATGGAGTACGTCCAGGATCTCAATGGTGGGCACCTCTTCACTTTCGAAGGGCATGAGAGCCAGAATGTAGCCGATCGCAACTCGTCCGTTTCCCTTTTTTGCTGAAAGCAGAACCATACATCCGGGCAGGATGTCCTGTTTCAGAGAATCGGAAACGGTAGCAACAAAAGGTTCTCCCTGGAATAATTTGTCTGCGCCTGTCAGTACTTGCATGATGGTGAATTAAAAAAAGCCAGTAACTTCGATACTGACTTTTTTAATTTCGGACTCTTTGATTGGTTGATTTTTCAGACCATAAGCGCCTCAAGAATCCTGTCGCGGATATCCTCTACCTTTCCTTTCCCTTCAATTTTGAAGTAGGTGGGAGCGTCAAGATCACCGTTGTGTGACAAATCAAGGTAGTAAGCGATCAGCGGTTCGGTTTGAGCGTGATAGATTTCAAGCCGTTTTTTTACGGTCTCTTCCCGATCGTCCTCTCTTTGGGTCAGGGGTTCTCCGGTTTCATCGTCAATATCCACTGTTTTTGGTGGATTGAAGCTCACATGGTAGGTTCTTCCGGAAGCAAGGTGTACACGACGACCACTCATTCGCTCGATAATCTCTTTATCCTCAACATCGATTTCAACAATATAGTCGATGTGGATACCATCTTTTCTCAACGCTTCAGCCTGGGTAAGTGTGCGCGGAAACCCATCGAAAAGGCATCCATTGGAACAGTCACTCTTTGTCAGGCGCTCTTTGACGAGAGCAATAATAATTTCATCTGAGACGAGTTGACCACTGTCCATTACTTTTTTTGCAGCGACACCAAGAGGCGTTCCAGCTTTTACCGCTGAACGCAACATGTCGCCAGTCGATATCTGAGGTATGCCGAAGGTTTTTGAAATATAGTTTGACTGCGTTCCTTTGCCGACCCCTGGTGCTCCCAGTAGAATAATTCTCATCAAACTTGTGCTTATAGGGTTTTTTTTGTTGTAACAATCATGATTTTTGGCTTTTGCGGCCTTGTTTCCTCAGCGGTCACACTCTCTGGGGGGGCGCTTGCTGCTGATTCATTCAGCATTTCATCGCCTGAAAGTGAAAGCGGTGAGGCGGTAAGAGTGGTTTCATCATGTTTAGCGGCAGGCTTGAGCTGGATTGTCTGTATAGCAGGTTTTTTTTTGAATTCAATTGTTGTGGCTTTGGCATTGCCAGGAGAGGGTTTGTGCTGTTGCAATTGCGCATCATTAAAAATCTGCTGCGAAGCTGCTGCAGATCCTTTCGTATCCAGAGAGCGATATTGGTAGTCCTCTTCGGTAATCAACTCTGTTCTGTATTCGAAATCCATTGCACCAAGTATCATCCTGATAGCCCTGCGACTTTCGCCAAGGTCTCCCCTCGACTCGATATTGGTTTCAGCCTTGGCATTTACTGTAGTGATGGGGTGACCATTGATATCCTTCTCCTCAAGCAGTCCGAAGGTAACGTTGATTTTCATGCCGAAGAGGATAAACGAGCTCACATCAGCACGAATGGCAGTCATGCCGCCGACGGTTGTTTTTTCGCTAATCAGGTTCCAGCCGATCCAGCGCTCAATTTTATTGAGAATAAACTCCGAGATTTCGTCGATAGGTTTGTCGTACCGACGTACTCTTAATTCACTGAAAACAGGCTTTTCCGAGGTGTGCGTTGCATTGGTGGTAAGGCCATGATATGCTTTGGTAAATTCACTTCTGAAAGGAATAAAATCGATCAACTCCATGATTCTTAAGACGGTTAGAGATTATTGCGGGTTCTGCATGCTGGCTGTTGCCAGTTGGCCGCATGCCGCATTAATGGTTGTGCCGTAACTTTTTCTGATCGTGACATGCAGTCCTGAATTAATAAGGTATTGCTGGAACATGTCTCGGGTTGCACTGTAAACAGGCTTGAATTTAATATTAATGATTGAATTGTAATCAATCAAATTTATTTTGCATAAAAAGGTTTTTGAAAATCGTGCGAGCATTTTTGCATCATCCAGAGAGTCGTTGATCCCTTTGAGGAGCAGATAGACAATGGTGACGGGCATTCCTGTTGACTGAGTGTATTCAGACAGTGCCGTTCCCAGTTCTTTGAGCGGGTATTGCCGGGAAGCAATGGGCATGAGTGATTCCCGTTTCTGTTGATCGGCAGCATGAAGCGAGACTGCAAGTTTTGTTTTCATTCCCGATTTTCCAAGTCGCTGGATTTCCGGGATTACTCCAACTGTTGAAATGGTTATTCGTTTCTGTGACAGGCAAAAACGGTAATTTCTCGTGCTGAGGGTTTCGATAGCCTCTATAACGTTACCAGTGTTCAACAGCGGTTCACCCATTCCCATAAAGACAATGTTGGTGAGGCTTTTGCCGGGCTCTTTTGCGCCGACCAGTTCGTTAAGCGCGTAGATTTGACCAGTAATTTCACCAGCAGTGAGATTACGCCGGAACCCCATTTGTCCTGTTGCACAGAAGGGGCATTGCAGCGGGCAACCAATCTGTGACGAAACACAGGCAGTTCTTCGGTTCTCCGTTGCAATCAGGACGCTTTCCACCCTGCTTTTGTCCTGCAGTTCCAGCAGAATTTTTTCTGTCGGACTTTCGCAATCCTCTTCAAAGCACTCCTGATGCTCAACGCGCTTTAACGGGTGAATTGAAAAACTTTCAGAAAGCTTTTTGCGCAAAGCGAGACTCAGGATGGTCATCTCCTCAAAACTTGCTGCATGGTGGCTGAAAAGCCATTGATGTATCTGGGTAGCCCTGAATGCTGGTTCCCCAAGCAAACTCAATGCCTGCTGGAGTTCTGTGAGGGTCAGATCCGTTATATTTTGCTGTTGCTCGCTCATCGAAAGAGATATTATTTATAGATAAAAAAAGGTGATTGATCAGGATGTTCCGGAACCACCAGCGGTGGCTCAGGTAAAAAAAGTGCGGACAGCAGGTGTCTTTGCCTTTCCTTTACAGGGGAAGGTAGTTCATCCTGAGAATTATGCATACAAAATAAGCTTCTTCGCGCAATTTACCGGAAAGGAGTTTTATAAAGCATACCTCTGGCGCCGTTCATCCCTCCTCCAATGAAGATAAAATTCCGGATATCGAGCAAACGCAGATCAGCGCTGATAAACTGAGCCCGCTGGTGTTTTTTGTACAGGGCATTTTTTTCTTGAGAACACGGTTGCAGTAGGCCGTTTTGTACCGAATGCCTGGGAGACGTATAACATGCATATTGGAGAGGGGCGGGAACAAAAAAAATATTCTCCCTGTTTTCTCTTTTTATCTTTTATCTTTGTGAACGTTCCCCGCGTACACGGAACGGACAGTCAACGGGGAGAAAAGCTCGGAGTGAGCGCTGATTTTTTTTAAAATTACAACCAACTAATGATAGTACCACAGTATGGTCGGACGCTTAGTGCCGAGGAATGGTCTCCGGTCATCGATGCGCTGCTTGAAGGTCAGCATTTTGTTCTTACAACTCATGAAAACTCTGATGGTGACGGTCTTGGCAGTGAGGTTGCACTTGCAAGGGTGCTGAAGGCGATGGGCAAAGAGGTTGCTATCGTCAATCCAACGGAAGTCCCTCCGAATTACCAGTTTTTAAAGAAGCTCTATCCCATAACCCTTTTTGACAAGAAGAGCGAAGAGGCTATTCAGGAGCTTTCGCTCTGTGATGTTGTTGTGCTGCTTGATGCCAATCTGCATGACAGGATGGGCTCGCTCTGGCCTCATGTCAGTTTTGCCAAAGAGCTTGGCGCACTGAAAATCGTCTGTGTTGATCATCATCTCGAACCGGATGATTTTACCGATGTCATGGTGTGTGAAAGTTATGCATCATCGACTGGTGAACTCGTTTATGGTTTGATTTATGCGCTCCAGGAGCGATTGGGTCGTGAGCTGTTTACCCCGGAAGTTGCCGAAGCGCTCTATGTTGCTGTCATGACGGATACGGGCTCTTTCAGGTTTCCCAAAACGACTCCCTATGTTTATCAGCTTGCCGGAGATCTTGTGAGCAAGGGGGCTGATGCTTCGGAAATTTATGACCGAATCTACAATTCGTTGACGACCTCGGCGCTTAAACTGCTTGGCGCTGCCCTGAGTGCGATCACCATTCTTGATGATGGTGATATTTCGTGGTTATTTATTTCGCAGGATATGATCAAGGCTACCGGAAGCAAATTGTTCGATACCGATCTGATCATTCGTTATCTTCTCAGTGTTCCTTCGGTTCGTGTTGCGGTGCTGATTGTTGAGATGCAGGATGGCAGAACCAAGGCGAGTTTCAGGTCGCGGGGCAGGATCTATGTCAATCAGTTTGCAAAAAAATATGGGGGCGGTGGCCATATGAATGCCGCAGGATGTCTTTTTCAGTTCTCTTCTGACAAGGCTCAGATGGTATTGCTTGAAGATCTGCGACTGTTCCTTAAAAATCAGATAGATTAAATGTCATATTGTTAATATCGATTGGTTGAGCTATGAAATTATCAGTAACAAAAAGTGATCTTGCCAGTTTGGAGTGCGAGTTTCTTGCATTGCCGTTCAGCAGTGGTGAGCTGAAAAAAGAGGCCGGAGAGAGGCTTTCTGCGTTGGGGATTGATCAGCAGGTTTTGAAAGATTTCAAGGGAGATGCAGGCGAGCTTGTTGTTGTCTATGGAGAAGCTGAAAAGTGTTCAGCCGTCAGGATTGCACTGCTCGGGCTTGGAGAGAAGGTAACCCTTGATGACTGGCGTAAGGCCGCAGTTTCTTTGTCCTCCAGAGCTGTGGATATGAAGATTGGAAAAATTGCTGTTGATTGTTCGGGTATTGCAGCGCTCGCAGTTGTGACGGGGCAGAGTGTATCAACGCTTGCTGCCGCTTTTGTTGAGGGCTGTTTTGCGGGCTCATATCGGTTTGATCGTCTGAAAAGTGGTAAACTCGATAAAAAGGAGGCTGGCGAGAAGTCGAAAGGGATTGACGAGCTTCTTCTGAGTGTTGAGGATAGCGCCTTTGAGGAGAGTGAGAAGGGTGTTGCCGAGGGAGAGATTCTTGGTTCGTGCCAGAAAATGGTCAGGGATATGGTGAATCTGCCAGGGAACTATCTGCATGCAACGGATATTGCGGAAGCGGCAGCGGAGTCTGGCAAAAAATATGGCTATGATGTAACTGTCTTTGAAAAAAAGGAGATAGAGGCTCTTGGTATGGGTGGCCTGCTTGCCGTAAATAAGGGCAGTCATCATCCTCCGACGTTTACGATTCTTGACTACAAGCCCAAAGGAGAGGTCAAGGCCGTTGTTGCCCTTGTCGGGAAGGGGGTTACCTTTGATTCCGGCGGCATTTCGATCAAACCATCCGAAAACATGGGTGAGATGAAGTCTGATATGGCAGGTGCGGCCAGTGTGTTGGGAGCGGTTGAGGCTGCAGCCCGTCTCCGCCTTCCCCTGCACCTTATCGGGTTGATTCCGGCTACCGACAATATGCCGAGTGGTACGGCACAACAGCCAGGAGATGTCATCACCACCTATTCAGGTATTACGGTGGAGGTTGGCAATACTGATGCTGAAGGCCGGCTGATCCTTGCTGACGCACTCTCCTACGGGAAAGAGAAGTATAAACCGGATGTGATTATTGATGTTGCAACGCTGACTGGCGCCTGTATTGTAGCTCTTGGTTATGCTGTGGCCGGTTTTTTCAGCAACGACGACAAGCTGGCGGATGCAATTTATCAGGCAGGTCAGCAGTCGGGTGAAAAGGTTTGGCGTTTGCCGCTCTGGGATCTTTATGCTGAGCAGATAAAGTCGGATGTTGCCGATGTTAACAATACTGGAGGACGAGGTGCCGGGACGATTACTGCAGCCAAATTTCTTGAGAAATTCATTGATGGGCATAAAAATTGGGCACATATTGATATAGCCGGGCCATCGTTTGCATCGAAGAGTGCAGGCAAGGTGAACGGCGGAACAGGTTTTGGCGTCAGCCTGCTTGTTGAGGTATTGAAAAAATGGGCTTGAAAGAGAGTGTTGCATAATGAACATGTCGGCAGTACATCAACCATCTGAACTATCATGAAGGACGTATCGCAAAACCCTGTAGTGATCATTCCCGGTGTGCTTTTCTGGGATAGCCTCTATGACACCATGAAAGAGGTGCTTGCTGGGTATATTTCCAAAGAGAGAGTTGTTGTTGCTCCGGTAAATCTTCTTGACTGGATAGGATTTCCTCCATCACCCGAAAAATCAACGAATGGGGTGATGAAGGCCGTTGACCGGGCTGTCAGGGCTATGAAAAGGAAATTTCCCGATGAGCCGGTGACACTTGTGGCTCATAGCGGCGGGGGTACGGTTGCGATGATCTACCTGCTTGAAAAATCTTTTCAGGGTGATGTTTATCGTACCGGAAATCAAGTCGGAAAGCTGGTTACCCTTGGAACGCCGTTCCATACGCATGAGTATTATGCCAAGATAAAGACCGATTTTATTTTCCGGCATCTGCAAAAGGATTTTTTTGAGCGTTGTCGTGTTGTATCTGTCGTCAGTGATAAGTATCATGGAAACCATCAGGGAAGTTTTGTCGAAAAAATGTGCTATAAGTTTTATCAAAGCGTTCAGGAAGATGGCAATGTAAAGGGGGACGGCATTGTTCCTGCAAAAAGCTGTTTTCTTGAAGGTGCTGAAAATGTTACTATTGCAGATGCAGAACATCTTCCAACACCGCATACCAGATGGTATGGAACAAAAGAAGGGGTTGAACAATGGATTCAATGGCTGTAAGGGATAGCCGGATCAGGGTTGCCGGGATTGTTTTTTTTGTCTTCATCTTGATTCTGTCGTCATGCAATCAGGAAAAGCAAAAGCAGGATCCGCGGCAGGAGCATGTCGAATCAATGATGGCTATTCTTGCCCAGGTTCAGAAGAATCTTGGCCGGATTCAGCAGAAAGAGGCTGTTGTTGAACGCCTTTCTTCCGGAATTGAGGGTCGGGACACTGCAACTGTGGAGGAAATTGGCAAGGATATCGCGGCCAGTATCCGGTTTATCGATTCTTCGCTGGTTGCAAGTAAAAAGCTTATCCGGAAACTCGAAGAGGAGAACCGTTCGTCATCCTATCGTGTCGATTCTCTTGATCGGCTTGTTTCCGAGTTGAAACTTGCAATAAACGCCAAGGACAGGGAGGTCAATGCGCTCAAGGGCCATGTGCAGAAGTTGGACAAGCAGATTTCATCATTGCTGACAACCGTCGATGTCCTTGACGAGTTTATTCAGGATCAGGAGGTTCAGCTCTACACAGCCTATTATATTTCCGGTACCTTTGATGAACTTGTGACCAAAGGGGTCCTGGTTCGTATCAATCCACTTGAGAAGTTGTTCGGCAGTGAGTATCGGCTTGCTTCCGACTTTAATATCAGGCTGTTCAAAAAGGTTGATATCACAGAAACAAGAGATCTCTTTTTTGACAAGCCGCTCAAAAAACTGAAAATTATAACACCTCATACCGTCGGTTCTTATGAACTTGTCGGGGGGAAGACTTCATCACTGCTTCTTGTTCGTGATGAGAGCGCTTTCTGGCAAAAATCACGCTGTCTTGTGATTGTCATTGAGGAGTGACGAGATACTACTGTACCTTTTAATCATGTTTGCATTTTTATGAAAATAACCATATTTGGATCAGGTTATGTCGGGCTTGTTACCGGAGCCTGTTTTGCGGAAGTCGGTAATGATGTTCTCTGTGTCGATATTGACCAGCGGAAGATTGATGCTCTCAATTCGGGCAAGATTCCTATCCATGAGCCCGGTCTTGATGAAATCGTTGCTGAAAACATCAAGGAAGGTCGTTTGCGTTTTACGACGGATCTTCGTGAAGGTGTTGAGTTTGGACTTTACCAGTTCATTGCGGTAGGTACTCCTCCTGATGAGGATGGTTCGGCTGATTTGCGACATGTTCTCAGTGTTGCTGAAAGCATTGGCACCTACATGCAAGAGTACAGGATTGTCATCAATAAATCGACAGTGCCGGTTGGTACAGCCGACCTTGTGCGGGAAAAAATAGGTTCGGTTCTTGTGGAAAGAAATGTGGATATTGATTACGATGTAGTCTCAAATCCCGAGTTTCTCAAAGAGGGTGATGCCGTCAATGATTTCATGAAACCTGAACGGATTGTTGTTGGTGTCGATAATCCTCGCACCCGGGAGCTTCTTCGTTTTCTCTACTCTCCGTTCAATCGCAGTCATGAGCGTTTTATTGCTATGGATGTCCGTTCTGCCGAATTGACCAAATACGCGGCCAACGCCATGCTTGCAACAAAAATCAGTTTCATGAATGAGATTGCCAACATCGCCGAGCGGGTCGGTGCTGACGTGGAAGCAGTAAGGAAAGGTATCGGTTCTGATTCGAGGATCGGGTTCTCATTTATTTACCCAGGGATTGGTTATGGCGGTTCCTGTTTTCCCAAGGATGTGCAGGCGCTTGAAAGAACAGCACACAAGCATGGGTATCATTCACGGATTCTTCAGGCTGTCGAGGCGGTTAATCATGACCAGAAAAGCAGTATTGTCAGAAAGATAAGGGGCCATTTCACTGATGGTATCAAGGGCTCTGTTTTCGCTATCTGGGGACTCGCTTTTAAGCCGAATACCGATGATATGCGTGAAGCTCCCAGCCGCAGGGTTATTGAAGAGCTTCTGAGTGATGGCGCCAGGGTAAGGGTTTATGATCCGGTTGCCATGGATGAGGTTAGAAGGATATATGGCGAACATGACGATATTTTTTATGCCTCAAACCCGGAAGAAGCCATAAAAGGTTCAGATGCTCTTGTTGTACTCACGGAGTGGCTTGTGTTCCGCAGTCCCGATTTTGAGATGATCAAACGAGATCTTGCGCATCCGGTTGTTTTTGACGGAAGAAATATCTACAGTCCTGAATTTATGGAGCAGTCAGGCTTTACCTATTACTCCATAGGTCGGCCACCGAGGGGAGTTTCCTGATTTATCTCCAGAGTCTGTAAAGATGGTGCAGGGGGCCGCTTCCACTGCCAAAATGGTAGTCGGCCCCTGCCTGCAGGGCATTATTGAGATAGGCTTTTGCTTTTCCCACGGCATTCTCTGTTGTTTCTCCTCTGGCCATGAATGCGGCAATGGCTGATGAGAGGGTACATCCGGTGCCATGGGTGTTGTTGGTCAGGATTTTTTTTGAGCTGAACCAGAAAAAACGATTGTTATGGAGAAGGCAGTCGCTGCAATGCTCCTCCTCTCCATGCCCCCCCTTGATGAGAACCGAAGCCGCTCCTGCTTGCTGCAGCTTCATTGCCGCCGCCTCAATAGATTCCGGAGTTGAGAGAGGAAGCTTCATATCCGTCAGCAGGGCAGTTTCTGGCAGGTTTGGTGTAATCAGTGATGAGAGAGGGAAGAGCTTTGCCTTCAGAATGGGGAGCGCATCCGGAGGAAGAAGGGGGGCGCCTCCGGAAGAGCCAAGAACGGTGTCAAGAATGATGGGTGGTTTTCCTTTCAGCTCTTTGAGCAATGAGGCAACGACCGTTATCATCTCAGCACTTCCCAGCATTCCTATTTTTACGGCATCAATCGCAATATCTGAGGCAATAGCTCTGAACTGTGTGGCAACGCATGCTTCCGAGACGGGGTATATCGCATGTACCCCCATTGTGTTTTGGGCTGTCAGAGCGGTTATGACCGATAAACCATAGCACTCAAGGGCAGCAAACGTCTTGATATCTGCCTGGATGCCAGCGCCACCGCTACCGTCAGAGCCTGCAAGAGTGAGTATGGTCTTATAGGATGTTCTCATGCTTCTCTCCCCTGTATTGCGCAAAGGAGTTCATGTGCTGCTTTGGAGGGATCGTTAGCCTTGCTGACTGCCGAAATGACCGCAACCCCGGATGCTCCGCAGGAGATGAGCGAAGCCGAGTTTTCAATCGTGATGCCTCCTATCGCAATAATGGGCAGGGAAACAATGGCTGCTGTTTTACGAAGAGCTTCAACTCCCACTGGAGAAAATTCCTTCACTTTTGAAGCGGTTGGATAGATGTGACCAAATCCGATATAGTCCGCCCCCTCTTGTTCAGCCAGGCGTGCCTCGTCCGGTGAAGATGCAGAAACCCCGATAATGGCCATTTTTCCAAGCAGTTTACGGGCTGTACTGGCTGGCATGTCCTGCTGTCCGAGGTGAACACCGTCAGCGCTGCTTGCAAGGGCAATGTCCACACGGTCATTGATAATGCAGAGTGCATGGTATTGATGGCAGCGTTTGCTTATTTCAACAGCCCATGAGAAAAGTTGGCTGCCTGATGCCGTTTTATGTCTCAACTGTATCATGGCAGCCCCCCCTTTGAGGGCTTGTTCTGCAAGAGTTACGGGGCATAACGCCTCATCGGTTATAACACAGAGAAATGGTGGAGAGGGAATCATGGATGCAAGTGGAGATATAATTGTTCGATGATTTCAGCAAGTCGGGAACGCTCTTGAAAGAGCGAGATGCCCGCTATTCCGTAAGCGCCTTTGTCCATGCAGAACCTGGCATTCATGGGTGATATGCCACCAAGAGCAAAGACCGGAAGTGAGGTGCTCCGGCAAAGTGCGCCAAGTTTTTCGAGACCCTGAGGAGCCCCATATCTCCTTTTTGAGGGTGTGTCGAATACGGGACCGAAAAGCAGGTAATCAGCTCCGGACTCTTCAGCCATGCGCAGAGCTGATGCAGAATGCACACTATAGCCATAGATCATGCCGGGTGTAAAAGGACGAAGTTTGCTGGCTGAACAGCCACTTTCCGGCAGATGCACTCCATCAAGTCCTGCAGCAAGGGCAATATCGGCACGTTCATTTATCAGTAAAAGAGTGCCTTCGGGAGCTTTGATTGCCCGGGCTTTCAGTGCCAGATTCAAAAGCTCTTTTGCATTGAGCTGTTTTTCGCGGATTTGAACCATACAGGGAAAAGAGCCGGGCAGGAGACTGAGCTGATTCAGGAGAGGTGTGCTGGTATCAGAACTCTCCTTGCCACTGCTGATGAGGTGAAGGCGGGGAAGGGGAGTCTCTTTTTTTCGATTGTGTTTCATCTTATTAAAATACTTTGAGTTGTGATGGACAATAAATAATTCTGACCATAATCGCAACAACTCCTGTTCAGCTTTTTGCTCATTTTCCTGATATCTTTTATTACTCTCTGTTTTCCTGACGCAATTGCTGATCGAAAAGTGTGTAACAACAGTCATTAAAACCTCTCAAACCGTTATTGTTATGGGTATCATCGAAGAAAAAATCATCAAGGCCGGCTTTTTGCTGCCTCAGTCCGCCTCAGTCGCTGGTCTCTATTCGCCCGCGATGCGCAGTGGCAATCTTGTCTATACTTCGGGTCAACTTCCTCTTTTTGATGGCAAACTCATTGAGCCGGGGGGAAAGGGCAAGATTGATGAGGAGAGAAAAGAGGAAGCTGTTTATGCCGCCAGGGTTGCTCTGATCAATGCACTCGCGGCGGTTAAGTCCGTGACCGGAACGCTTGACCGTATTGAGCAGATTATAAAACTCACGCTTTACGTGGCCAGCAAAAACAATTTTTCCAGCCAGCATCTCATTGCCAACGGAGCTTCTTCATTACTTCATGAGATTTTTGGAGAGAAGGGTGGTCATACAAGAAGCGCGGTAGGTGTTGCAGAATTGCCCCTGAATTCAAGTCTTGAACTTGAACTTATTGTTGAATATAATACGGCATCATTATTATAATATCTCACCATAAAATGCAATAATATAGAGAGTTATATCTATTGATTACAACTTAATAAATCTGCTTTATCAGCCTGTATACCTCAAATTTCTTAAGTTTATATCCAGAAAAAAAACCACAGTGAAAATAGATTTATTACTCATTATCACTGTGGTTTATTAATATAAAATATTAAAATAACTGTATATGCATTTTCTTTAGAAGGTATATAAATTTTTTTATTGAAACTTGTTAATTTTTTCTAAATATATTAATAATATTTTTACTATAATCAATATAAGTTCTTTTATTGAAATACTTTAAATACTTTTGCATATAGCATACTTTACTATATTATATCAATTTTTTCATTCTGCAGAGATTTTTTATTTTATCAGAATTATGGTTTTGTTATTATTTTTCCTATACGATTATTAATAATATGATCTATTTCGTTTTATCAGGTTTTTCTGTTTGTAATATTCGTTCTATTCGTTCGTCTTTTGAATTAAATTTTATCGATAAATCGGGTTAATTTTCTTGTTAGTAATCTGTATTTGTCTTGATTATATTTTTTCGTTTTATCTTTTTTTTCTGTTATTTATCTTCTTTATTGATAATAGTTTATGTTTGTTATTCTGATTTAGGTCTTTGTTATTCTGCTGTTTTGTTCTTCTTGAGAGAAGCTGTTTGTTGCTTGCTCAATGTTTTTTTGTGATTTTGATTCATGATCGGTAAACTGCGATGCAGGAGATGATCGCGAATGTTTTTTCTGGCAATAAACCAATCCCCTATGTCCCGAATATTGATCATCGTTATGATGCTTTTTGTGCTTGCTTTCGGTTTTTATCTTGGTGTCAGGCTTAATGGAGGTGGAGAGAACCGATTTGAAAAGCAGAAAAAAATTCTTGAGGCTTACGGCTTGATGAAACAGTTTTATGTTGATGATGTCAATGGTGACAGTCTTGCGGGTGCGGGTATTCAGGGGATGGCTGAGTATCTGGATCCTCATACCGTTTACCTTGAGCCGGAAAAGGTTTCCTATTCGCAGGCAGAATTCGATGGTAATTTCGACGGTATCGGTATAGAGTTTGACGTGATCAATGATACGCTGCTTGTCGTCACTCCACTTTCAGGGGGGCCGAGTGCTTCGGTGGGCATTTCTTCGGGAGACCGTATTATTGCCATTGACTCTGTTTCGGCAATCGGCATTACTCCGCAGCAGGTGTTAAAAAAATTGAGAGGAACCAGGGGTACGAAGGTGCATTTAAAAGTGCTCAGGCCTCTCAGCGGGAAGTTATTGGATTTTCTTGTGGCCAGGGGTAAAATATCGACATCAAGTATCGATGCTGCGTTTATGATTGGCAATCGGGTTGGATATATTAGAGTGAGCCGTTTCATTGCAACGACAGCCGATGAATTTCGAAGTGCACTGCTCTCTTTGAAACAGCAGGGGATGGTGCGGCTTGTGATTGATTTACGCGGAAATCCTGGCGGATTTCTTGAACAGGCGGTTGAGGTTGCTGATGAATTTCTGTCACAGGGTAAGTTGATTGTTTTTACAAAAAGTCGTGCCGGAGGTGCGGAGGAGGAGCGTTATCTTGCCAAGTCTGGCGGTGGTTATGAAAAAGGGGATCTGATTGTGCTGGTCGACAAAGGAAGCGCCTCGGCCTCTGAAATTCTTGCCGGAGCATTACAGGACAATAAAAGAGCCGTCGTCGTCGGTGAACTCTCTTTCGGAAAAGGGTTGGTGCAGCGCCAGATTCCATTTTCTGACGGCTCAGCTCTTCGTTTGACAGTCTCAAGGTATTATACTCCTTCAGGTCGTCAGATTCAGAGGGTTTATCACAAGGGCTCGGCAGGACGTGAACGTTATTATGAGGATGCAATGACAAACATTCTTCCCCAGAAACTCTTTGCACACCCCGACAGTTTGTTGTATCTAAAAAATGGCGATGTTGTTGTCTACAAAACCTCTTCCCTGCCCTCATTGGTGGCATCTCTTTCAGGCGGCAAGGAAAAGGGGAATGGCAGGTTGGCAGCGTTGAGGGATGCGGGTGGTGTTATTCCTGATTATTGGGTGACAGCCAGCTCCTATTCCGATTTTTATCAGCGACTGTTCCAGTCTGGCTCTTTTGATGATATTGCACGAAGGCTTCTCGACGATCCGCAGAGCGCTGCTCAGGGGTATCGTTCCTCGCTTGATCGCTTTATCGCAGAATATGCCGGGGAGAACCGTTTTGAGTCTCTTGTTATTACGAGCTGCAAGGCAAAAAAAATCGCATTTGACCGGTCTGGTTTTATCAGGGAAAGAAAAGAGATTGAGCGTGCAGTGAAGTCGAGGATAGCTCATCAGCTTTTTGGAGCTGAAGGCCAGATCAGGTTTCTGGTGCAGAGTGCTGATCCTGTTGTCAAGATAGCCGTGACTGTGCCAGCCGCCCAGCCGTCACAGGTGGTCAGGTAGAAGTTGGTTTGATTCTGTTTTTTTAACCGTTAACACATTTTCCATTATGTCGATACTTGAAAAAATCAATAACGCTGCCTGTACGTTACGGCTGAAAAATGACTGGTTGAAAATATTTACTTGTCCTGTTCCTACCTCTGACTTTCTCTCTTTTGTTGCTATTGCGGTCATTGATGCTCCCCAGCATTCCGTCCTGAGTCTTTTGTATGATATTGAGGTTGCTCCTGAATGGGTCTGGAAAACAAGGGAAATGCGGTTGTTGCAGGAGTTGTCGGAAGATGAGGGCCGAGTTGTCTATCAGCTTGTCAGCGCTCCATGGCCTGTTTCTGACCGTGAAATCATAACCCGCTCAATGGGGTATATGGATCCTGAGACCTCTGAAGTATTTATCAAACTGGAGTGTATGGCAGACTATCTTCCCAGAAACGATAAATATGTCCGTGTTCCTGAACTTGAGGGCGCATGGAACATTGTGCCTCTTTCAGAGAACCAGTGCAGGGTTGTTTTTCGTCTTCATATCGAACCCGGTGGCGAGATTCCATCATGGCTTGCCAATATCGCGGTTATCGACACACCCTACCACACGATGATCAATTTGCGGGAAATGGTCAAGAGAGAGAAATACAAGGTTCCGGTTGATGCTCCGTTTAAAAAATCATCAAAAGATGTTATCCAGAACTATGAAAAGTTTATAACCGTATGATCTGTTGAGGATTTCTTGCAGTCTGCCAATCATTATTTAATTGTGAGTGTATGGATGTTGAGTCAATTCTTCATGGAAAGTGGGCGTTCCGTGTTGAACATAAAGGGATCAAAATATTTTCTTCCAGGGTAAGTGGTTCCGATATCCACGGTTTTAAGGGAGAGGCTGATATGCCAACTTCATTGAAAAAGCTGATCAGCCTTTTTCACGATATGGGGAACTACAGTCGTTGGGTTCATCAGCTTTCGAGTATGGATGTTCTTGAACAAACCGATGGTGTCGAATATGTTATCCGTCAAATCATCAATACTCCCTGGCCGTTACAGAAGCGGGAGATGATTCTGCGTACCGGCCTTGTATCCGCAGGAGAAAATGCTATCGGGGTTACCATGAAGGGAGAACCGGATTATCTGCCAGATAATCCCAAATATCACCGCGTACGCCATTCGACCGGGATGTGGGTTTTTACTCCGACCGACCATGGAACAGTACACACTACTTTCGTGATGCATGTTGATCCCGGAAATGATGTGCCTGTTCCGGTCAGTAATACCGGAATGTTCGAGGTACCGTTCTATTCACTCAACAACATGAGAACCCTTGTAATGGATGTTTCGTATAATCCGCCCTACCCGAAGGAGATAGAGCAGCATCTCTCTATTGTTGAAGATACTCCTGATAAACCTTGAGCAGTTTTTCCGGGTTTACGGGTACGGCACCCACCTCCTGACAAACCGTTCCGGCAGCAAGATTAGCGATGATAGCATTCGTCACAATGTCGATATGTGCGGCTGTACCAAGAGCAAGTATGCCGATAACGGTGTCTCCTGCTCCTGAGACGTCGGCGACCTCCAGCGATGTTGCGTCAATATGGGTAAACGTCCCATTGTAGACAGTCATCCCTTTATCACTTCTGGTCACGATGATGGCTTCAGCCTCCAGTTTTTTCTGAAGCAGGAGGCAGGCATCCTCAACCTCACGATCGTTATTGTGCAGGATGATGCCCAGAGATGCAGCCATTTCCGAAAGGTTTGGTTTGAAAATCGTACACCCTTTGTATGCGAAGAAGTTTTGATGTTTTGGATCAACAAGAACCGGGACGTTGTGGCTCTTCGCGGAAGTAATAATCTTTTGAATGAGTTGTGCTCCGAGGAGCCCCTTGTTGTAGTCTTCCAGAACGATTGCGTCGACCGAATCGATCACAGCCTCAACCGAGCCGAAAACCGCTCGCTCAATTTCCGCATCAATCTCTTTTCTGCTTTCGAAATCCACTCTCGTGATATGATGGTTTTGCGAAAGGATTCTTGTTTTGCTTGTTGTTGGTCTGGAAGGATCGCAAATCAAGCCCTCGGTTGCAAGCCCATGATTACGAAAGAGATCAAGGAGTATTTCCCTGTTACTGTCTGCCCCGGTAATACCGATCAATATGGTTTCCGCTCCGAGAGAGAGCGTGTTGAGCGCAACATTTGCAGCCCCCCCCAGTCTTGAGTCTTCGTGGGTAACATCGACAACCGGTACCGGATATTCCGGTGAAATACGTGAAACATGGCCGAAAATATACTTGTCGAGCATTATGTCGCCTATTACAGCAATTCGTTTACTGCGAAAAGAGTGTAAGATGCTTTTTATTTGGCTGGTTGTCATAACGTCTTGTTTTGTGATGTTTTCTGTCGGTGTTCAGTAAAATAAAGGAACAAAAACCATTCCCGGCAATGAAGTTATTATTGTATCATTTTATTTTTTGCTATTTTTTGTTATAATTAAAGCTAAGCATTTTTAAGCTTTATCTGAAAAAAGCAGGAACCAATGTTCGATAGTTTAAGTGATAAATTAGAGGCCACCTTTAAAAAACTTGCGGGTCAGGCCACCATTAACGAGATTAACATTGGTCTCGCCATGCGCGATATCAAGCGAGCTCTTCTTGGTGCTGACGTCAATTACAAGGTTGCAAAGAAATTAATTGATGATATAAGAGAGAAATCTCTTGGCGAACAGGTCATCAAAAGCGTTTCCCCTGCGCAGATGATCGTCAAAATCGTTTATGACGAGCTGACGGAGCTGATGGGTGGAGAGCAGAAGCCCTTGAACCTTTCTCCAAAAAAACTGCCTGCGGTTATCATGGTTGCCGGTTTGCAGGGTTCCGGGAAGACCACTTTCTGCGCCAAACTGGCATTACGTTTAAAAAAGAGCGGCAAACAGCCGATGCTCGTTGCGGCTGATGTTTATCGTCCTGCGGCAATTGATCAGCTTAAAGCACTCGGTCAGCAGGTGGATGTCCCTGTTTTTGCCATTGAAGAGCAGGATGCCATGAAAGCAGCGCTTCAAGGATTGGAGGCCGCCCGCTCTGCTGCGAAAGATGTTGTTATTGTCGATACTGCTGGTCGTTTGCAGATTGATCAAGTCATGATGGCAGAGGCTGAGTCCTTGAAGCATGCACTCAAACCTGACGAGCTTCTCTTCGTTGTTGACTCCATGATGGGCCAGGAAGCGGTCAATACGGCCAAGGCATTTAATGATCGCCTTGATTTTGACGGCGTAGTACTGACCAAGCTTGATGGCGACTCAAGGGGTGGTGCGGCGCTATCCATCCGGCAGGTTGTTGAAAAGCCGATTAAATTTATCAGCATCGGAGAAAAGGTTGACGACCTTGACCTCTTCTACCCCGATCGTATGGCCCAGAGAATTTTGGGAATGGGTGATATCGTCAGTTTTGTTGAAAAAGCACAGGAAAACCTCGATCTTGAGAAGAGTCTTGAGATGCAGAAAAAGTTGATGAAGAACGAGTTTGATCTCAACGACTTTTTCGACCAATTGCAGCAGCTCAAGAAAATGGGATCAATTCAGGGATTGATTGAAATGGTGCCAGGTCTGAACAAGATGGTTCCCAAACAGGATCTTGAAAATCTTGACTTCAAACCAATTGAGGCCATGATCAATTCCATGACAAAGCAGGAAAAGATGACTCCCGATATCATTAACGGCAGTCGTCGGCAACGTATTGCACGAGGCAGCGGAACAAAGGTTCAGGAGGTCAACCTTCTGTTGAAGCAATTCGGGGAGATGAAGAAGATGATGCGTTCGGTATCAAAGCTCTCTCAGTCCGGCAGAAAAATTACTTCGCAGAATCTTGCGCTTGACAAGTTTTTAAAACGATAGATTGCACATTCACGGTTACCAGTAAACATTAACTAAAATATTTGAGCCTTGGTAAAGATTAGACTGAAAAGAGCAGGAAGAAAAAAATTGCCGGTATACCAAATTGTCGTGGCCGATGCGCGCTCTCCAAGGGACGGCAAATTCCTTGAAGTTGTTGGCACTTATCAGCCAACAGCAAAACCTCATGCTGTCACTATTAAAAAAGATCGTATCGTTTACTGGATGCAGACTGGCGCACAGCCGACAGCAACAGTGAACAGCCTTATCCGCACCACCGGACTGCTGTATGAACTCAGGCTTAAAAGCATGGGTCGCAGCGAGGCTGAAATTTCAGCAGAGATGGAAAAATGGCAGGAGCACCAGGCTGTAAGACGTCAGAAGAGGCTTGCATTGAAATCACATCGTCGCAGCGCCAAGAAAGAGGCTGAAGCAAAAGCTGCCACCGGTGGAGAGGCCTGATCACTCATGTACAGTGAGGTCAGTGTGGAACTCTATCTGACAGGTATCATCCTCAAACCAAAAGGGTTGAAGGGTGAGGTAAAGGTGGAGTTGATTACCGACTTCCCTGAAAGTTTTCTTTCCCGCAAAAAGTATTTTGCGGGAAAGAGTGTTGATTCGGTTCAGCAGTTGGTGGTCGAGAAAGCCGTACTTGGCGGCGGGTTTGCATGGTTGTTCTTTGAGGGAATTGACAGTATGGAAAAAGCTGAAGCACTTGTTGGCTGGAAATTGTTTATCAACGAAGAGCAGCTTTTGCCGCAGCCCCCTGACCGGGCATATCTGCATGAGATTATCGGAATGAAGGTTCTTGATGGCTCACGCAGTGAGGTTGGTACGGTTACCAATGTTCTTGCCATGCCGGCACATGATGTTTATGAAGTCCTGGTTGGTGAAAAAAAGATTCTGCTGCCTGCTATAGATGAGTTTGTTGAAGAGTTTAATCTTCGTGAGCAGTATATGGTCATCCCAAGATTTGAGGAATTTCTGTAAATGGTTGTGCCTGAAACCCCTTCTCAGCTCAGGAATGCCATAAGGATTGATGTTATTTCTGTCATTCCCGGCTTTTTTGATTCACCGCTTGATAATGGATTGTTGAGCATTGCGCGCAGAAAAGAGCTCGCGGACATATATGTGCATAACCTGCATGACTATGGATTGGGCAGGTACAGGCAGGTGGATGATTCACCTTTTGGAGGTGGTGCTGGCATGGTGATTCGTCCGGAGCCAGTGTTTGCCTGTATAGAGGCACTCAAGGCCGAAAGAGAATATGATGAAGTGATTTTTCTTTCCCCGGACGGGGAACTGTTTGAGCAGTCTATGGCAAACAGATTTTCAAGGATGCACAACCTTATTATTCTCTGTGGTCATTACAAGGCCGTTGATGAAAGAATTCGCCAGAAATTGATTACCATGGAAATTTCCATTGGTGATGTTGTGGTTTCAGGCGGGGAGATACCGGCACTCTTTTTGATGGATGCGCTCGTGAGGGTTATTCCAGGTGTTCTTGGTGACAGTGAGTCGGCACTGACCGACTCTTTTCAGACGGAACTCCTTGATTGTACCTACTATACTCGTCCGGCAGAATTCAGAGGGATGAAGGTGCCTGAAGTGCTGTTGACGGGTCATCACAGCAATATCGAGCAGTGGCGCAGTGAAAATGCTCTTGAGCGAACACGCAAGCGTCGGCCCGATCTTCTCGATAAAGAGTGTTTAGAATTAAAGAACAAAATAACGTAAATAGTTGTCGTCATGGATCAGTTAATCAAGTTGGTTGAAGCCACCCAGGCTGTTACAGATTTTCCGGAAATCAATCCGGGTGATACCGTCAAGATTCAGTTGAAGGTTATTGAGGGAGAAAAAGAGCGACTTCAGGCTTTTGAAGGCGTTGTCATCAGCGACAGGGGTGCTGGAGGCAACAAGACCATCACTGTCCGCAAAATTTCTCATGGTGTTGGTGTTGAAAGGATTATTCCGGTCAATTCACCCAACATTGAGAGTGTTACGGTGGTCAAGCATGGCAAGGCAAGAAGAGCAAAACTCTTCTACCTCCGCAAACGTACTGGCAAAGCTGCACTGAAAGTCAAGGAACGCAAGATGGCAGAGAGGGTCTGAGCTTGTTTTTTGGTAATCCGGCAGGCTGCGGCTTTGCCGGATTTTCCTTTTCAGTTTTTTTTCCCGCTGCATCCCGCTTGATGTGGAATTATTCTTCATGGCAAAATCCTTTCAAGGGGATATCTGCTTTTGTTGTCAGACAATACCTTTGCCTGCGCCTCTTTTCCCCCTTTACTTCTTTCTCTGAATGACGTTGAGCTTGAACAGCCGGAATATCGAACGCTTCCGTCAACAAATTTTTGACTTTTACCAGTTGAACAGAAGAAGTTTTCCCTGGAGGGAGACTACCGATCGTTATGCAGTCATGGTCAGCGAAATCATGTTGCAGCAGACGCAAGCCGACCGGGTTGTGGGAAAATTTCTGGCCTGGATGGACACTTTTCCTGATACAGAGACTCTTGCTTCTGCAACCCTCAGGGAGGTGCTGATACTCTGGAGCGGCCTTGGTTACAACTCACGCGGCCAGAGGCTTCAGAACTGTGCAAAGGTGATCATGGAGCGGTTTGATGGGGTTGTGCCCGCCCGCCCGGAGCAGCTTATAACCCTTCCGGGCATAGGGGAGTATACCTGCCGCTCTATTCCGGTTTTTGCTGACAATCTTGATGTTGCTGCTGTCGATACCAACATTCGCCGGATCATCATTCACGAATTTTCCCTGTCGGAAGATACCCCGAAACGGGAAATCCAATCCGTCGCAGAGCTGCTCCTGGCGAAAGGTCGAAGCCGTGAGTGGCATAATGCCCTCATGGATTATGGATCGATCAATCTTACCAGCCGCAGAACAGGAATTCGTTCATTGACGAAACAGTCGAAATTCCAGGGTTCAAAACGCTGGTATCGCGGCAGACTGCTGAAAGAGCTTGTCGCTTCCGAATCTCTCTTTGTTGAAGAACTTGAAGAAAAATATGGCGACTGTCCCTGGGGTTTGCAGGGAATTATCGACGGACTCGTTCGTGAAGGGCTTGTTGATGAGGATGAGGGTTTGAATGGGCAGGGGAGAGTTCTGAGAATCAGGGAAGAGTAAAAGTAGCTCACTCCTTTTGATGCAAAGAAGCAGACTCATATTTTTTCCCGTCAAACTCGACTGATATCCCCTGTTTTCGGCAGTTCAGCAAATGAGGTATGTAATCGTGGTGCCCCTCTGCTGGCCTATTCTGAGTTGTAGACCATATTGAGCGCATTGTAAACCTTGTCTATTTCAGAGGCGTACCTTGCACTGATCTCCTTGCGCTTGAGTTTCATCGTCGGAGTCATATGACCGCTCTCAATGGTGAATGCGGTTTCCACAAGCAGGAACTTGCGTACCTTTTCATGAGTGGCAAGCTGTCGTGAAACCGTGCGGAGCAATTTTTCAAAAATTTGCTGAACACTCTTGTTTTCAATCAACTCTTTGTTACTCGCAGCCTGAATTCCCTCTGCGGCAGCAAACTCCTTCAGTTTATTGAATTCGGGAACAATAAGGGCTATGAGAAATGGCCTTTTTTCGCCAATCACAATAACCTGATCAACGTAAGAGCTATCGGAAATAAGATTTTCGATAGGCATGGGGGCAATATTTTTGCCGCCAGAGGTGACGATGATATGCTTTTTACGATCGGTTATTTTCAGATAACCGTCACGGTCGATCACTCCGATGTCGCCTGTATGGAACCAGCCATCTCTGATAACCTCCCGGGTGGCAGCCTCATCATTCCAGTATCCTTTCATGATATTTGGGCCTTTGAGCAGAATTTCGCCATCCTCGGCAATCATAACCTGAACGTTTTCAACTGCCGGGCCTACCGTGCCATACTTGATTTTTTCCGGGCGATTGACATGGGTTACCGGAGAGGTCTCCGTAAGGCCAAATCCTTCCAGAATACTGATATCAAGTGCCTGAAAAAATTCACCGATCTTTTGAGGGAGGGCAGCTCCCCCGGAGACAAAATAACGCAACCTTCCGCCAAACTTATTTTTGATTTTTTTATAGACCAGTTTTTCTGCTAAGGCGTGCTTCGCGGAAAGCAGTTTTCCGGCAACTCCTTTTTCATTGATTTCCTGGTGGTACTTTTCCCCCGTTTTCAGCGCCCAATAGAATATTTTCTGCTTTATGGCACTTTGAGAGGAAATCTGTTTGAGTATGCCCATCTTGATGCGGTCGAACAGTCTCGGAACGGTAAAGATGATGGTCGGACGGGCTTCACTCATGTTCAGTGAAATCGTTTCAATACTCTCAGCCAGGTAAATAGCTGCTCCGCAGGAAAAAATCAGGTAATAACCCCCGGTTCGTTCATAGGCATGGGAGAGTGGCAGGAAAGAGAGGCTGCAGTCGGATTCATCAAGACGCATGATGGAGGAGCAGGACTTGACGTTTTCACAAATGTTACGATGCGTAAGCATGACTCCTTTCGGAAGCCCTGTTGTACCTGATGTATAGATGATCGTTGCAACATCGTCAGGTTCGACAGGTACGCCCTCAAGGCACCAGGGTTTTTCTGCAAGAATTTTTTCACCCCTTGCTTTGGCCTGATTCAGATCGAGAACATCTTCGATGGTCTCTTCGAGGCGGTTCATAACCACCACAAGAGTCAATTCCGGAAGATTTTGCCAAATCGAAAGGATTTTGCCGAGCTGAAGCATGTTTGAGACAATAATGCCCTTCGCGCTGCAGTTACTAAGGATGTATTCAATCTGATTGGCTGGCAGGGAGGGGTAGAGCGGCACATTGATTGCCCCGATGTTCAGGATAGCCATATCAGACAGGTACCATCCAGGCCTGTTTTCTGAAAGAATGGCGACCCGCTCTTTTGCCTTGATGCCGTTCTGTTTCAGAAACGCAGCAAATGAGTTGACATCTTTTTCAAAAGCACTATATGAGATGGGTTCATATACACCATTGATTTTCCTTGCGAACGGGAATTTTGAACTTTGTCCCCGGTAATGGTTAAAAACCGAAGTGAAAAGCTCGGGCAGTGTCTGGAAGCCAGGATTGATAAGTCCCATCAGTCAAAGATGTTTTCTTGTGGTAAATATCCCCTGTGGGGAGAAAAGTCCGGCATTTCACCGGGTGGGCAGTTATGTTGTATCCTCCATCCGGAAGGGCGATTTATGGCGTTCCGAATGATTAATAAATATTTAACGATACATTCTTATCTTTGCAAATTGTGCAAATGGGTTTTGAGTGTTTTTTTAGCTTTGTTTCCTGATTTTTTATGCGAATGACGAAAAAAACCGGCAATAACCTGGCTGGTTATATCGGACTTGCTCTTGGACTTGTTCTTATTGTGTTTCAGTTCCGCCAAATTGATTTTGCGGGAGTGGTTGGACGGATCTCGTCAATTGGCTTTTCCTCTGTCTCTATTCTTCTTCCTTTTCTGGCGCTTCACCTTCTGGAAACGTTTGCATGGATAAAGGTTTTTCCTCCAGGTATAACGGCAATACCTTTTTTCAAACTTCTTAAAATACAGTTGATAACCGAAACCATATCCATGACGCTTCCTGCGGGTATGGCTATCGGTGAACCTCTTCGCCCTTATCTTTGCAGTCGCTTTATTGGAATTCCACTTCCGGCAGGCGTGGCAAGTGTCGCTGTGCGCAAACTCATGCTTGGTGTGGCCCAGGGGATCTACACTATTATTGGCGCCATAGCTGGCTTTTCCCTGTTACAGACCATTTCCATTCCGATGATTCCGGCAGGAGTTCTTGGTTACATTATGGTCGGAGCCGGTGTGGCAGTTTTTTCCCTCTTTTTTGTTTTTTTGCTCCTGCTGCTCAATGGAAACGCAGCGCAAAGTGTACACAGACTTCTGATGTTTGTACCATTCAAGCGGGTAAAAAAATGGCTGCTTGACAGGGAGAGTGGATTTCTTGATACCGATGCTGAGTTGAAGAGTTTCGATACCCCTTTTGCAGGACGGCTGATTCTTGTATTGCTCATCTATATTATCGCCTGGTTCATGCTTGCGATCGAGAGTTATATTATCCTTCGCTTGCTTGGTGTTGATATCTCATTTTTACAGGTGCTCTCCATGGATACTGCCATTACCATGCTTCGGGCTTTCTTTTTTTTCATTCCATCAGGACTCGGTATACAGGAATTAGGTTATCGTGTTTTTTTCCAGGCACTTGGATTGTATAATGTTCAGGATTATGGCGCTTTTGTGCTTTTAAGACGTTTTAAGGAGCTCCTTTGGTACACCTTTGGGTACGCAATCATGTTTTTATCAGGGGTTCATCTACGAGATGCAGAGGGAGTTAGTCGGGGAGATTCATGAAAAAGAAAGTATTGTTTATTTGTGGTTCGATGAACCAGACGACCCAGATGCATCAGATTGCCGGGTGGCTGACGGATTATGAGCAGTATTTTTCACCCTTTTTCAGCGACGGCATTCTCGGATCTGCCAGCGACAGGGGGCTGCTTGAATTTACCATTATGGGGCGCAAGCGATCGAACCGTACGCTTGCATATCTCCATTCCAATCACCTGACGATTGATATCGGAGGTCTTGCACATGCTTATGATCTTGTCGTGACCTGCACTGATCTCATCGTACCGAAGCATATCCGGCGCAAGAGGATTGTTTTGGTTCAGGAGGGTATGACTGAACCGGAAACGGTGTTTTTCCATCTTGCAAAAAATTTTCAGTGGATGCCTCGCTGGATTGCCGGTACGGCAACAACAGGACTCTCTGATGCCTACGAAAAGTTCTGTGTTGCCAGTGAAGGGTATCGTGAACTCTTTATACGCAAGGGGGTTTCTCCGGCAAAACTGGAGGTGACCAGCATACCAAATTTCGATAATTGCGAGCAATATCTTCAGAATGATTTTGCTCATCGTGATTATGTGCTCGTCTGCACATCGGATAACCGTGAGACGTTTATTTATGAAAATCGGCTTAAAAATATCAGGAAATATCTTGCGATGGCCGATGGCAGCCAGCTTCTTTTCAAGCTGCATCCCAATGAAAATATTGCACGGGCAACACGGGAGATTGAACGTTATGCTCCCGAAAGCCTTGTTTTCAGCGAAGGCAGAACTGAAGAGATGATTGCCAACTCCCGAATGCTGATTGCGCAGTTTTCATCCACGATTTTTGTAGGGTCTGCTCTAAACAAGATCGTGCATTGTGGTCTGCATCCTGACGAGCTAAAATCGCTTACCCCTTTGCAGAATAAATCTGCAGCAAGGAGAATTGCTGATGTCTGTCGGCAGGTTATTGATGGCTGAACGAAAACACAACTATTTTCCATGCATACGGTAGCAATTATTCCTGCAAGAGGCGGGTCGAAAGGGCTTAAAGAGAAGAATATTTATCCTGTGGCAGGAAAACCACTGCTTGCATGGACCATTTTGCAGGCATCAGCCTCGACAAGTGTTGAAAAGGTTTTTGTTACAACTGATGACAAGGCTATTGCTGATGTAGCACACGCATACGGAGCAGAGGTGATTGTGCGTCCGTCGGAACTTGCGGGCGACAAGGCAAGTTCTGAATCGGCCATTATGCATGCGCTCTCTGTTATTGAACGGGAGTACAACATGCCGCTCGAGATGATTGTATTTTTACAGGCAACCTCACCCTTGCGCAAACCTGATGATATTGATCGGGCAGTAGCACTTTTTTGTCAGGAAGGGGCCGATTCGCTGATTTCGGTCACCAGAGCTGATGATCTTACCCTGTGGGAATCAAGGGCGGGAAAATGGGAAAGTGTCAATTTCGATTACCGCAATCGAGGTATGCGACAGGATCGTCCAACACAGTTTATTGAAAATGGTTCAATCTATCTTTTCAAGCCGGAGATTCTTGCCGCCTTTGGCAACAGAATCGGTAAAAAGCTCTCTGTCTATGAAATGGAGTTTTGGCAAACATGGGAGATTGATACTATCAAGGAAATAGATTTAATTGAATATTACCTGTATAAAAAAAACCTGGCAGGCCGGGATGTAGCTCCACAGAACTATTAGACTTACCGTTTTTATGAATTTCTTTTTATCCACCGACCTTGTTATCGGGGTTAACGAAGCCCTGAAGTTGAATGAGCATCTCTCACAATTATCTGTGAAGAAACCGGGAATCATCTACGATGCCAATGTGGCTGGCAGCCTTTATTTTCAGTCCGTATTAAAAAATCTTACCTCCGTCTATACAAACGCAGTGATCTACTGCAACGAATTTGCCGGAGAGCCCACCTATGCCCACCTGGAAACAGTAGCTGAATTTTTCCGCAGCAATCCGCCTGACGCTCTTGTTGCCATAGGTGGCGGAAGCTCTCTCGATCTTGGCAAAGGTGTAGCCCTGCTTATGACGAACAACGTTCCGGCACTTTCCCTCAAGGGATTTCCTTCCGGGGTTAATGATCCTCTGCCACTTGTAACGGTTCCCTCACTTTTGGGCAGTGGCGCTGAAGTCAGCTTTAACGCGGTTTTTATTGACGAAGCTGAGGGACGCAAACTGGGTATCAACAGCAGGAAGAATTTCCCGAAAAAAGCGGTTATCGATCCGCAACTCTCTATGACAGCGCCTCTTGAAAATGTGATTGCTTCGGCAATGGACAGTCTTGTTCACTGCGTTGACAGTTTCGGGTCGGTCAAGCATACCGCTTTGAGCCGGATTTTTTCTATAGAGGGATTTCAGCGCACATTTTATGCTTTGCAGCAGAACCAGCTTGATCGGGCGGAGTCTCGTCTTGATCTTGCTCTTGGCAGTGTTTGCGGTACGGTGGCGCTCATGAACTCCGGAGATGGTCCGACCAATGGTTTTGCCTACTATCTTGGAGTGAAACATCGTGTCCCTCATGGTCTTGCCGGAGCAATCTTTCTCAAGGAGGTCATGCGCTACAACCATCTCCAGGGTTATGAAAAGTATGCCCTTCTTAATCCCATGCGTTCGACCCCTTCACCAAAAGAGGTGACCATTGAGCTGCTTGAAGAGATGGATGAACTCTATCGTCAACTGCAGATACCTACCCTTGTTCCTTATGGATACGGCAAGGGAAGCGTAACCGAATTTGCGCACAACGCATCGGAAGCACTGAAAGGATCTTTTTCAGGTAATCCGGTTGAATTTACCGAAGAATCGGCAGTGGCCGTTATTTCTCAATTAACCTAACAAAAAGAGCAGGATACCATATTATGGCTGGCGCAGAATTAATCGGTCGTGAAGAACTGGCTGAAATACAGGAGCTATTCAGCAGGGAAAAGGTCAATTTATACCGTTACGGCGGGGGGAATTACAAAACAAGGGAGTTCGAAGAGAAATTTGCCGCATGGATTGGGGTGAAGTATGCCCATGCAGTTTCTTCGGGCACGGCTGCTATCCATTGTGCTCTTGCCGGTGCAGGTATTGCTCCCGGTGATGAGGTCATCACAACGGCATGGACCTTTATTGCCCCTGTGGAGGCCATCAGTGCGCTTGGAGCGGTTCCTGTGCCGGTTGAGCTTGATGAAACCTACCATCTCGACCCGCTGGAAGTTGAAAAGGCTATTACTCCTGCGACAAAAGCGGTGGTGGCCATTCCCATGTGGGCTTCGCCAAAAATGGATGAACTTTCGGCTCTCTGCCGGGAACGCGGTCTAATTTTGATTGAGGATGCAGCGCAGGCACTTGGAGCTTCATATAAAGGGCAGAAGCTTGGTACCATTGGCAGTGTTGCCTCGTTCTCGTTTGATGCAGGCAAAACGCTTCATACCGGTGAGGGTGGAATCATTGTGACCAATGACAAGGAGATCTATGACCGTGCTGCCGAATTCTCTGATCATGGCCATATGCACTTGCCAGGGTTACCACGAGGCAAAGATCCGAGGCGTTCAAAAGGGCTTAATTTGCGTCTCAGCGAAGTGACTGCAGCCATCGGTCTGGCCCAGCTCGCCAAAATTGATACGATTCTGTCGATGTCAAGAGAGAACAAGAAGAAAATCAAGGAGGCTATCCGTCATCTTGATAACATTATTCTCAGGCCATTCAGTGATGAAGCTGGCTCACAGGGAGATACCCTGATTTTCAGGGTCAGGGATCGCGAAGCCGCCTTGCAGTTTGAAGCGCATCTGACCGAGCATGGTTTCGGTACCAAAATTCTGCCGGAAGCCCTCGACTGGCACTATGCAGGAGTGTGGGGACACCTTCTTGGAGAGTATGACCGGTATCGTGGTCTCGATCTTGAAGCACTCTGGCCAAAAACCGGCATTATGCTGCGCAGCAGTATTTGTCTGAACATTCCCGTGCTGATGGACGGGGAAACGATTGAGAGAGTGATCAACGCTATAGTTTCCGGTGCGGAAAAGATAGGGTAGTCTGGTAAACTGATAACAAAAAAAGCCTGCGCAGTGCAGGCTTTTTCTGTTTATATCAGGGAGGCGAAGAGCGGACTCGAACCGCTGTAGAAGGTTTTGCAGACCTCTGCCTAACCACTCGGCCACTTCGCCGTTACGAGAGTGTTAAGGTAAGAAAAAAGTTATTCTTTACAAATCCGTACACCCTTATTTGTCTCCTCTGGGGATAAACATTATTTTCTGGCAAAAGGGTCTCCGCTTTTCATTCCCTAAATCGGGCAATGCTCATGACCACAGCTATCTCTGTTTTACTCTTTCTCCCACTCTTTCTCCTTCTTGCCTTTGTTGCTTATCGTATCGTGCGGGATGCTCCACTGAAAATTGAACTTCAGCGTCTTCAGGGTATCGAAGATGAGGCACGTTCATCCACTTTGCGGCTTGAATCGAAATCCCTGGAACTCGAAAACCTGCGGATTCAGTTTACCCGTCTTGAAGCTGATATGGCAAACGAGCAACGCAGCTCATCGGAAAAAATAGCTCTTATGCAGGAGTCGGAAACGCGATTGAAAATCGAATTTGAAAATCTTTCAAACAGGATTTTTGAGGAGCGGGGCAGGGCGCTTGGTCTCGAAAACCGGGAACGAATGGATGCTCTTCTGCAACCCTTGCGTGAACAGCTTGACTCTTTTCGCAAACGGGTTGAGGAGGTGCATAGCCGTGATACAGAGCAGTCCACACGCCTCATTGAACAGGTGCGTCAACTGCAGGAGTTGAGCGGGAGGGTGAGTGATGAGGCCAACATGCTGGCACGAGCCATAAAAGGTGACTCGAAAAAGCAGGGTGATTGGGGTGAGATGATCATTGAAAGGATTTTTGAGGCTTCAGGTCTTGAAAAAGGTCGTGAATACCTGGTACAGGAGAGTTTTCGGGCGGAGGACGGGATACTCAGACGTCCGGATTTTATGGTACTGTTGCCTGGAAACAAGGCGGTGATAGTTGATTCCAAGGTCTCGCTGACAGCTTATGAACGATTCTGTTCTCTCGATCAGGAACCGCAACGCCAGACAGCTCTCAAAGAGCATGTGCACTCCGTGCGGCGTCATATTGGCGATCTGCAGGCAAAAGAGTACAGCAGTATCGCTGGCAACCGGACGCTCGATTTTGTTATCATGTGCATTCCTCTCGAACCAGCCTGGCAGACCGTTATGCAAAATGATCCGGAGTTGATTTACGATCTCGCAGGCAAAGATGTGGTTTTGTGCGGTCCCACAACGCTGATGATCACCCTTAAACTGATTGTACAGATATGGCGACGGGAGAATGAAAACCGCAATGCCGAACTTATTGCTGAAAAGGCAGGACGGATTTATGACCAGGTTTTTCTTGTAGTCGAGGCTATGACAGAAGCACGTAAAAAACTTTCAGGAGTTTCAGACTCCTTTGATCTGGCTCTGAAACGGCTGAAAGAGGGACGTGGAAATCTTGTTGGCAGGGTTGAAGAGATTCGCCGGCTCGGTGCCAAGGTAACGCGCCAGATACCGCCAGACCTTGTTGCGGATGCGGAAGATGGTGCGGTCGAAAGCGAGTAAACGAGGCTTATGATCTTGAGTCATCATAGGCCTTGATTTCACGCTCGATCTTTGCACCCTCATTGTTCAGGGCGACTTTAAGATCATAATCCATCTGCAGTCCAAACCAGAACTGGGGCGGGGTACTGAAATAGCGGGCAAGACGCAGAGCGGTTTCGGCGGTTATACACCGTTTCCCGGCAATAATATCGTTGATTCGCCAAACAGGGATATGAATATCTTCGGCAATTCTGTTTTCGCTGAGATTCATGGGTGTAAGGAACTCTTCAAGCAGAACAGTTCCAGGATGAAGCGGCAAAAATTTTTTAACAACCATTGTCCAATTTCCTCATGGTAACCATCATTTGCAATATGTGAACCGCGCGCAAACACGTTACCATTTTTTTATCGATTTCACCTCTTTTATTCTTCTCTCTCCTTACAAGGGATTTTTTTAATTCTTTGCCTTACCTTTTTTTCTTCGTAATTGTTGAAATAAGAGTTCAGGGATAGCGCTTGCAGTCAAGGTTGTTCCCTTGATGGCTCATGCCATGGCGACCTGCCAGAGAGCGGCTGATCGAATATATCCTGAAGATAGCTTGTGAAATCTCAAAACCTGGTCTGCGTAACAAGGCACATATCCTCTTGATTTCAAATAAGTATGGGGTGCGTAGTTTTGACGTGACGGAAAAACCTGCTGTGGGAACGCTCTCAATTCGTCGTTTAACCTGTCAACATCATGCGGATCGTTGTCGGCGGACACTCCTGATTATTACTAAGATAACAAGCTGCACCCGTTGCGTTAACCGCATGGTTTACAGCTTGTTATCTCTTTATTTTCAGGATTTCGATGAACCACCCTTGCCGGGTTTATCAGCGCGGCAACTTTTTGTGCATGTCGAAATTCCCAGCAGGGTATAAAGGGGACAAAAACCTGCAAATGACGTCAGAAGAGGAACAATTCCAACAGCTCCCCACCACGACTGTGTTGCGAAGCCTGCAAGTATGATTGCAACTCCGACGCCGACACGGATTTTTTTATCGATTTGTCCAATATTCTGTTCCATAAATTCTCACTTGTAAAAGATGAACCAGCCTCGCTGGCCAGAAAAAGACAACATATCGCTCGAAGTTACAATCTCTTTTCATGAGAAGCAATCTTTCTCTTACAACTATTTTTCGCAACCGTATCGTATGATAACGCTGGTGAGCAAAATTTCAATGGTACTGCAAGGTAGAAGAGTGGTGACTGGAGAGGTCTGTGTCTTGATTTGATATAATTTTCGCTATCATTCAGGAGTAATTGTGCCATATGATGAGAACACCTCTTTAATGGAAACATTGTTGATGAGTCATGAAACGGTTATTTCTTTTTTTTTGTGTTGGGTTACTGTTTAACACGGAATCAAATGCCACGACGAATGTTCTGGATGGTCAAGCGATTTTCATCAGAAACTGCAGTGTCTGCCATTCTGTTAACCCACCACCAAAATCAGCGCCGCCTATTGTTCCTCTTGCCTCCCACTATCATTTGCGTTTTCAGACAAAAGCAGAGGGCGTCAATCATCTTGTTGGGTATTTACAATCACCAGACAAGCGAAACGCTATTGATTCACGAGCCATTGCAAGATTTGGTCTCATGCCGGCAAGTCCACTGTCGGCTGTCGAATTGAAGGCTGTTGCCGAATGGGTCTGGGATCAGTACAACCCTGCTATGGGCAGAGGCCGGGGATTCGGAGGGCAGGGAGCAGGGCGGAGACGAATGAATCCGTAGTGAGCTATCCACTGAATTGCTGCTGCTCTGGTGAACAATCGGCAGCCTTCGGTTGCTGGATATAAACGTTTTTTTTATCACTCTGTACGATCGCATCAATACCGTCAGAGAGGGTTTCAGGCGGTATTGATGCAGATTTTTTTTTGATTGTTTCGTTATCTTATCGTACATTTACGATGAACTAAAAAAGAGGATTATGCAAAGATCATTGTTGACCGTTGAGTACAGTGGAGAGGAGGAGTCTCTTGCCCTCTTTGCCAAGGCGCTGAGTCATCCGGTGAGAGTAAAGATACTGACGCTTCTTGCCAGTCAAACATGCTGTTTTACCGGTGAGTTAACAGAACTGATTCCTATGGCGCAGTCAACAATTTCACAGCATCTGAAAGCTCTGCTTGAGGCAGGCCTGATACAGGGAGAGATAAACCCGCCGAAAGTTCGTTACTGCATTCATCGCGAAAACTGGCGGAAAGCCTACTCGGTTTTTGAGCGTTATTTCAGGCCCGATCGGGTATTCGGCTGTAATCATTGCTGAACACAATTTTTTTCATAATCAATCATTTGTAATAAACCCTTAACAGAAAAAAATGAAAAAGATAAAAATTCTTGGCAGCGGCTGTGCAAAGTGCAATCAACTCGCTGATGCGGTGAAAGCGGTAATTGCTGCGGAAGGTATTGATGCATCCGTAGAAAAAGTGGAGGATATGCAGCAGATCATGGCTTACAATATCCTCTCAACTCCGGCCCTTGTCGTTGATGAACGTGTAGTTTGTAAAGGCCGCACCCCTTCTTATGATGAGCTGAAAGAGATGCTGTCAGCCAAACCACAGGGCTGTTGCTGCGGTTCTCATGGCAGCAAGGAAAATGGCAAATCAAGCTGCTGTTAACAGCTATCTGCCCGGCAGGATGAAAAGAGAACAGACGATAACTCAATAGTATCAAAAACGATGGAAAGCATGGGACAACAATCACGCAAAGCGCTTCGTATGGAAAGCGTGAAATGGATTTCCGCTGTTTTTGTTGCAGGAGGGCTATGGTTCCTGGTTTACAACAATCTTGAATGGTTTGCCGCCCTCTCTCTTCAGTTTGTCGGAATTACCCGGACAAGCAGTTTTGGTGAGGCGCTCTTCTTTTTCATCTATGAGGTGCCGAAAGTCCTTCTGCTGCTCACCGCTGTGGTGTTTCTGATGGGGGTTGTGCATACTTTTATCTCTGCCGAGCGGACGCGGGCCCTTCTTTCAGGTCGTCGTATCGGTGTCGGCAACATTATGGCGGCAAGTCTCGGCATTGTGACACCCTTCTGCTCCTGCTCGGCGGTACCGCTTTTCATTGGCTTTTTGCAGGCAGGGGTACCACTTGGTGTTACCTTTTCCTTCCTTATTTCAGCGCCAATGATCAATGAGGTTGCCCTTGCATTACTTTTCGGCATGTTCGGCTGGAAAGTTGCCCTCCTCTATATGGGGATGGGACTCATGATTGCAATTGTTGCCGGACTGGTGATCGGCAAGCTCAAGATGGAGCGCTATCTGGAAGAGTGGGTGCAGAAACTGCAGCAGAGTCAGGTTTCTGCCGAAGCGGAGGGAGAGGTGATAAGCTGGCCATTGCGCCTGAAGGAAGGAGTCAGCCATGTTCGAGAGATTGTTGGCAAAGTCTGGCTTTATATCGTACTCGGTGTTGGGCTTGGCGCTGGAATCCATGGCTATGTACCGGAAAACTTTATGGCTTCACTGATGGGAAAAAGTGTCTGGTGGTCGGTTCCCGTTGCGGTACTGATTGGCGTTCCCATGTATTCCAACGCAGCAGGTATTCTTCCCGTTGTTCAGGCGCTGCTCGGCAAAGGGGCGGCACTTGGCACGGTAATGGCCTTCATGATGAGCGTCATAGCCCTTTCTGCCCCGGAGATGATCATTCTCCGCAAAGTGCTCAAGCCTCAGCTTATCGCCGTGTTTGCTGGCGTTGTGGCTGTAGGGATCATGATCGTCGGTTTTGTCTTTAATCTTGTTTTGTGAATGCATTAGAACTCGTCATATCAAGGAATGTAAACCCTGAGCTGCCGATATGTAGTCCTTCCGCAGCTTTAAAAGAGCACATGCAGTCAAGTAATGGAGCTTTAAAACAATAAAACAGCAATGAAAAAATCAATCCTGATCCTCTGTACCGGAAACTCCTGCCGCAGCCAGATGGCTGAAGGGTTTCTTCGTTCATTCGATTCCTCACTTGAAGTTTATTCTGCAGGTACGAAACCTGCAGCAATGGTTCATCCCCTTGCGGTCAAAGTGATGCGTGAAGAGTGGGTTGACATCAGTACAAACCTCCCGAAAAGTGTCGATACCTTTCTTGAAAAAGCTTTTGATTATGTGATCACCGTGTGCGACGGAGCCAACGACTCCTGTCCGGTGTTTATCGGCAAGGTGGAACATCGGTTACACATTGGCTTTGACGATCCGGCAGAGGCAGAAGGGACAAAAGAGGAGGTGCTTGCCACTTTCCGTCGTGTCCGAGACGAAATAAACCAGCGTTTCAGACAATTCTATAACGAAAATCTGAAAGGAAAATAACAATGGGTATCGCTGCAAAACAGTTGTCGTTTCTCGACCGCAATCTGAAGCTCTGGATTTTCCTTGCGATGGGTGTCGGGGTGCTCTCCGGCTGGCTCTATCCCGCCATTCCCGGTTTTTGGATGGAATGAACTTGCCAAGGCATAACAGTGTATGCTGCTGGGCTTGTCGCTTTCGACTCGATCTTCAATGTGCTTGGCTATTTCTTACAGTGCTGCCGAAATGGCTTGGTATCAGAGCTGTTGCCATTAATATCTATCGTCATCACTGTCTTTATCTATCTTGGGATTTCCTAAATTGCCCTTGTGGCGTCACCAATCTTTCAATTATGACAGTATCCGTTCGATGGATGAGATCGAACAGGCAGACGCGTAGCTTGTGTATCAGTCGCTCTGACAAACATCAGGCATCATCATCTGATTTTCTTCTTTTTGCTTTTACTTTTACAAAGAAGTGTATTAATGTGTAACTTTAGCTGTTTTTTGATATTGATGATGCCAATCTTTTTTAACGCAAAGCCAGCCTGTTTGACACGAATAAATTGATATTGCTGATTGAGCGATCTGGACTGAGGAATTATTAGCGACTGTTTCACTAACAATCATGAGTATAAGCATATGATATTCATCAGTTATCGTAAAGCAGATTCCGAAGACCTAGCATTATCGCTTGCAGGAAAATTAACTGAATGTTTCGGGGAAGATCATGTTTTTCTTGACCGAAATACGATCGAACCCGGAGATCATTGGCGAGAAAAAATTGAAACCGCCCTCTCAAAGACGTTGGTTGTTTTAGCTTTGATTGGTCCAGAATGGCTATCGGCTCATGATGAGAACTTTGTGCGGCGTATTGATCGTGATGACGATGTACTTGCATATGAACTCGCTTTTGCACTTGCGAAAGGTATCAAAATCATTCCTCTCTATCTACATGACCTTAAACCATTGTTGGAGAAAGCATTTCCCGACAGACTAAAAGGGTTGACTCATACACACAGTATGGAATTTGATCTCACGAGGGATCTGGAACGACTTTTTATGGCGATTGTGAATAGAACCGGTCTGGTTTTCACGAATTCCAATAAGCAAATACCTAGTGGAGGCTCATCGACAGTTCAAAAACACAAACCATGTAACATACCGGACTCAATCAGCACAATTTTCAAAGGTCGAACAGATGAGGTTCTAAAGCTTCGAAATAGATTTGAAGATAATCAGGACATGAACAATAATGTTTCTTGTCGTCAGGTCATTTCCGGACTTGGGGGTATTGGAAAGACCCGATTGGCAATTGAATATGCATGGAAATATCAAGAACGTTATAACGCTGAACTGTTTGTTGTGGCAGCTACCCCGGCTCAATTGCGCCGCAGTGTTGCTGATCTGGCTGCGCCGGGCATTCTTAACCTTCAGGAGTGGGAATGCAATCTGGATGATATCCGGATGGTTGCTGTGATCAGTTGGCTTTCTGAGCATCCGGGATGGCTTTTGATCATCGACAATGCCGATAAGCAATCCAGTGTGAAGAGTGTGAAAAAGTTATTGCCAGCACTTCGTCAAGGGCATGTGATCATCACATCACGAAATCATGACTGGAGGTACTCTGCAACACAGCAAGAGATCGATGTTCTGTCTATAGAGGAATCAAAAAAGTTTCTGCTCGAGAGGACAAACGACTTAAGACTCAAAACGCCTCATGATGAAGCTGTTGCTGAAGAATTGGCCAGGGAACTTGGTGGTCTGGCTCTGGTACTTGAACAAGCTGGGGCATACATTCAAAATCGGGATGGAGGGCTTTCACTTGCAGATTATCTAGCCCGATGGAGAGAAGGAGGAAATACCTGCACATGGTGTAACAGGAATGTGAAGCTTTACGATCGAAGTGTATCAATCACGTGGGAAACGACAGCACGAGCATTAAGCCCGGCAGCATTGACTCTGTTTCGTATTCTGTCATGGTTTGCACCTGATCCAATTCCTCGCAGAATGGTCTCGGATCGCAATGTCATTGAGATCATCAGTGCTGCTGTTGAAAAGTCCGGACTGGAAAAAAGTGATATTGATCCGGAACTTGCTCTTGGTGAGTTGATTGCCTATTCAATGACCAAAAAAGTCGATGAACAGGGAACCCCTTGCGTTGGTTTGCATCGGGTAGTACTGCAAATTACCCGGGATCAAATGCCTTTGGAAGTAAAAGCTCCATCAGTAGTAGCTGCGGCTAAAATGCTTGAACTATTTGCTCCGAAAGAATCATACAGGCCGGAGAATTGGATGAAATGGCGGTTGCTTATTTCTCATGCTGAAGCAATTTATAGCATCTTGAGCAAATTAGAAGAGGAGTATTGGAATATTGAGCTGATGAAAATGCTTGCACTGTACTATATGGGGCAAGAACGAAATAAGGATGGAGTTCCAATCCAGCGCAAAGTTTTAAGATGGGTACAGAAATATCTCGACCCTGATGATCCGGAGATCTTCCTCGCCATGAATGATCTTGCGCTGATGCTTGATTTTTCTGCTGAAGAAGAAAAAGAAACTCTTTACAAAGAGGCATTGGATGGACGCTGTCTGGTGCTTGGTGAAGAAAGTGAGGCGGCGGGTGAGACACGTCATAACTATGGTTGTTTTTTGAGCAGTTATGGTCGCCTGGCTGAAGCTGAACCGTTGATGCTTCGGGCATTGAGTACCCATGCGAAAGTCAACGGTCCATTCCATTGGCGGACACTGATGGCAGAGACGAGTCTTGCGGATATCTTTTTGGATAAGGGAGAAGTGGCCAAAGCCGAGGATTTGATTTGTTCTTCACTTGTAAACAAAAAAAAGCATTTGGGTGAAGAACACCCTGATACCTTAAAAAACATGGAATCGCTTGCGTGGGTGCTGGTAAGACGTGCTGATTTCGATGAAGCCGAAAAACTGCTGCTGCAGGTATTTGAAACCAGAAAAAGGGTGCTTGGCTCTGGTGAGCCTTCTACGATTGATACAATGAATGATCTGGCATCATTTTATTGCCGGATTGATAACTGTGCTCAAGCGGAGAAATTGTTAAAGCAAGCTTTGGATTTGAACGAAAATAATCAAGGGTCACAGCATTATCGTACTCTTCGCTCGATTTATATGCTGGCAAATTTTTATGCATTCCTTGGTAATGCAGCTGTTGCTAAACCTTTGTATTGGAAGGCCATTGATGGCATGCGTCTTGACCGGGGATCCGACCGTCCTGAAACATTGCAAATTATGTCCGATCTTGCAAATTTACTTCAGCACTCAGGAGAGCGTATGCAGGCCGAGAAGATTTACAGGGAAGTCATGGAGACAAACAAGCGTGTTCGAGGAGATGAGCATCAAATGACTCTTAACAGTATAAATCGATTGGCAATATTTTATGATGAAACAGGTGATGAAGCAAGCGCTGAAAAAATGTACAGGGATGCTTTGGATGGACTTACAAAAAAACGAGGTACGGATCATCGGGATACGCTGGTTGTTCTTGGTAACTATGCAGAGCTTTTGCGTGAAAAAGGCGATTATGAGGAGGCCGAAAAATTATTCAAAAGCATAGTTGAAACAAATGTGCGCCTCTATGGTAAGGAGCATCTTATGACCTATAACAGCATGAACCAGTTAGCGATATTTTTCACTCGTATCGAAAACTATGAAATGGCTGAACAGTATTTTAACCTTGCATTGGAAGGCAAGCAAAGAATTCAGGGGCCAAAACACCCCGACACACTCATCCTGATGAGCAATCTTGCGGATCTGCTTGCAAAAAAAGGTGAATATGAGCATGCCGAGGCTTTATTTGACAAAGTCATCGAAATTAATGAATGTGAGTTGGGGAAAGAACACCCGAACACGCTGGCCAGTCTTTTAAAGCTGGCGGAGTTACTGGAAAAGTCGAATAAAATCGAAGAATCTTTAAAAATCAGGGATCGATACATTGAGGTAAAGGTGCGAAAAAGTGATACCGCAAGCCTTGTCTCACTTAGGGAGCTTGCTTTGCAGTTTTACCTTAAAGGCGAATATAAACGTGCTGAGGAACTGTTGTTAATTGTTCTGGATCAAAACTTTCAAATACCAGGTATATGTTGCCAGTTGGTACGTCTTTTTATCGTGACAGACAGAGATGATAATGCGCGCAAAATGTTGTCGAAGGCTTTGGAAAACAAAGAAAAGGCAGAGCCTTATGTTATTCCAAGAATTCTCTTTTTACAAATCCTGTTTGATTTTCTTGATGGAAATATACTTGAAGAGCACATGGGTATTTTGAAATCTGTTCTAAAAACAGAACGTGAATTTCATGAATGGAAACTCAAGCCGGTGCTTAATCATCTCGAAAAACGATTGTCGGAGAGTGCTTTTGTTTTTCTAAATGCTCTTTCAGATGCACTTTGTGATAAAAAGAAACTGAAAGGTCTTGATCGTTTTTCTGAATGGTGTTCTGTAGAGCCAGTGGCATCTCAAGGATAATAACGGAATGATAATGAATTTTTAGGGTATTCGTGGAATTTAATGGGTTGAAGTGAAGCATTAATACGTCATCAGACGATAAGATGGTTCCGTTTTCTTAGGTAAAAGAATATTTTGGTTTGGTCGTTTTCGAAGCTTTCTTAGCAGATCGCCGAGACATTTCGAAGGTAGATTTAGCCGTATAGGCTTATTCCTACTGTCTTGGCTGTTTGGTGCTTGCATAGTTGAAGATGTTGTCTCTATGGGTTATCGGCATGGTCATCACCTTTATCATAGGTTTATGTTCTGACTCATTCTATGAGTTGAGATTACGTCAAGCCAAATCTTTATTACTCTATTTCCATTAAATTCCGCGAAGAGCCAATTTTTACAGTGCGGAGAGATACTTACATTATGGGCGAATTATTAAAAAGATCCTGAATAAAGATATACAGTTTAACATTTTAGAAAAATTAAGCCAAGGATCACAACGTGAGCAGTCGCAAAGCATTTCTCATTGGAGCAGAAGAGTATGGTGAGGGATTTGTTTCTTTGCCTGCTGTGCGCCAGGATATCCAGCTTATGAGTTCTTCGTTGGAGGCATGCGGATATGAGGTGGAGATTTGCCCTCCAGAAGTTTTGACTAATGCCAGCGTGCTTGACAGCGTAATTCGCTCTTTCTGTTCAGACGGTGGATCTGAAGATATTCGTATTCTTTACTTTACAGGCCATGGGTTGTTATTGGATAACGTAGACTGTATTATCCCTGCTGGGACATCACGGAAAGATGCTTTAACCAGTCGTAATCAACGAGTTTCTACCGATCTAAGTCAAACGGTTGCAGACTCAAGTATTGGACTTGTTCTTTTTATAATTGATGCATGTCGTGACAAAGCAGATATTCCGGTTACAAAGGGCGGTGCAGAATGGGGGGATCAATCGCGGTTAATGAGGCCTGAAGAGGCTCGTTTTATTCGTTATTTTGGTTGTGCCTCCAATGAGATATGCCAAGTACTTTTGACCATTTCAGAAGAGCAGGCTTCCAGTCTGTTTACGAAAGTACTTGTGGATTGTCTCGATAATGGTAATTGCTTCTCATTGATTCAGTTCATGTATTGTGTTGAGAAGTTTTGCTTAAAAGTCCTTAGTGAACACTCCTATCTTCAAAATCAAAAACCGCGATTAAGTTATGGTGAACTTTCGGCAGAAAAACAAGATGTACTAAAAAGACCCATATTCGGGACAGATGGTAATGTAAGGTGTTTTTCGGTATGGCCGTTGTTTGATCCCAATAAGCTACATTGTCTCGTTGTGATTTCCGAGACAGACCCTCAATTTTCACCTGACTGGGGCTTGAAAGAACTTGTTGATGAAGCACTTGTGGGATCTACAGGCGAAAGAATCTGGGACGCCTTCATTCTTGCTTTCAATCATCAAAAGCTTGTTTCTGGTCAAGAACGTATATTACCGAATACATTTGAGTCATCTGTAGTTTCTTTTGGTGTTTTTTCTGTGACCAATGCTTACACAAATCATGAACGGTTAGATCAGGCAATACGTGCTGTAGTTGAAGCTGATCTCGTGATTTTCGATGTAACCGGTTTCGAACCAGGAGTTATGCTGCTCATCGGAATTCGATCCGCTTGTCGCAGGTCACTCAGTATTTGCAGCTATGGCGGGGGGTGGCATGAGGGACAACCGCTTGAAATTCCTTTCAACCTACAGGAACTCAACATTAATTCACATGCTCCTGAAGAAACATTGGTAGATGAGAATTCTGTCGTAGCACGATTTGTCCGTCGAGTTGAGACCGGATTCCATCAATTGTCGCGACATCCTCGCTATCTTGATCTTCCTGCATTTGATGCATTGAGAGATCTGGGTTCGGACTATGACGCAAGCTCAATTATTGATGTAAAAAAGCGTATTCTTGTTCTTTGTTCATACTCTTTTAATCACTGCAGTAATTGGCAATATGTTAAAAGAAAAGTTAAAACCGTCCTTTGGAATAAAAAGAGATATAAACCTGAAATTGAGAGAATTATTGACTATGGCACCTCCCAGCTTATCTGGCAAAGTCTTTTTGAACAAATTCGTCGGACTACAGGATGTGTAGTAGACTGGTCTGAATACAATGCATCAGTGTTTCTGGAACTTGGAGTAAGGCTTGCTGTCAGTGAATGGGGTGCAGTACACATCATTGATCGTCAATGTCTCACAGGAGGGGAGAAAACACCTGAACATAAACTCGTTCAAACTGATGATATTCATCGACTATTCAATCCTATTACTTATGAATGTCATGACAACTCCTCAGCCCCCTTTGAAGAGGTAGTAGAAGCACTGGTAGAGCGCGATCCCCATCTTGACGGTGATGTTGGCTACAATCGTATTCACCGTGTGCTACTTGACGTTATAGGCAAAGTAAAGGAAGCAAGTCTGCCGCTTGCTGAAGATCTCAAGAGGAGGGCAGATGCTCTCCATAACACGCAGCAGGGGAAAGTTGCGACACCCCAGATATTGTTTTCGGGTAGTCGTGTTAACAAAACGGATAGTGAACGGGCTGCTCTGGAACTTCGCATAGCAGCATGGCTCTATTTGGAATATCGAGTAAAAGCACAAACGACTCAGAATGATGTAGATATCTATCATGACTTGGGTCGTTCGGTGAAAGATGCTCTTTATGATCTTGGTGATAATAATTCAGTTCAACTTGCCTTATATATTGAAGACCAACTCAATAAACTGGAATGAATGTTATGCCCGATTTTTTGAAGATAGTTAGAGATAAACAGGATGAAGCGAAGTCGTATCGGAAGAAAGGCGATGCGATGCGTAAAGTCGGTAAGGAAGATGTTGCGCTTGATTCATTTCGTTCCGGTCTGGCTGTGTTGAATAAAGCCTTGGAGCTGCTTCGACCATACACGGGGGAACTATATTCGATGAGTAATTCTTTGTCCAATGATCAAGACTTACTGTTACGAGAGCTTGTTGAAACTTTAGGTGCTCAGGGAGGTCTATTTCAACGGCTTGGATTACAAAATGAGGCATTAGCTATTTATTCGGAAGGTGCGGAACTGGAGCAGGACTTCGAGCTATCGAGTACCTATAATCGGCTGAATGCAATAAAATCCGATTTGATTCTGGGAAACCAACGTCTTGGGAAGCTTAAACCCAAAATCGAGAAACTTGCTAAATATATAGAGACACGTCTGCGTAGGGATAAAAGTTTGAGTGATAGCGGTTGGGCTTGGGCTGATTTCGGTGACTGTATGGCTTTGCTTGGAAATACAGAAAAGGCTGAATTAGCGTATAAAACTTTTATTGCAAAAGCAGAAATCAAGTCACCGGAAAGAACTCTTGATGTTCTAAAGGGTATGGCATCGGATCTTGAAAGACTGAAGGATCCAGATGTGCAACGTTTGCTGTCTGCGATTGATATTCTCCAGAAAGGACTTACTTTTTCATAATTTTATTTTAGCGGTCATTTATGATCAAATCAGACGTTCTGACACAAGCAATTGCTGATATTTGGGATAAGATAGTAATTAATTCTGGTAGTGATTATGAGCTTTTCGAGTCTGAACTTTTGACACTGTTGCGCCTTCTTGAGGGCTCTAAAGGTAGAGAAGAGGAGTTAGTGCAGGGTTTAATTTTTGCTTTGTTTAAACGATTCGATGCAGCTTATACCCTGCTCAATCAGGCAATTGCACCATATCAAGCGAAAGGCCCAGCTCAGTTTTGTGATGGTGTTAAAAAGCACCGCTATGTTTCTGTACCCGTTTTTTATGGCACGGATCGAGCCTTTGTTGACAAGGTTGACGGAGCCGTTATTTATGGTTCTGAACGTGACGATCTTTCTTTTGGCATTGCCAAAGTAAGCATTCCTGATGATCATAGGATGGGGAAGATAGAAAAAATGAACTTGTGGAGACTGCAATTTCGCGAAGATCCTGAGAAGCATATCGTATTGTTGGGAGTTGAAACATTACCGATAGAGACGTTTGAGATAAATGTACAAAATGCGCTGAAGCAGAGTTCAAAGAAAGAGGTTATGATTTTCGTGCATGGTTACTATACAGGATTTGTTGATGCGCTCACTCGTGCAGCACAAATCGCTTATGATCTTAAATTTGAAGGTTTTATAGGATTGTATAGTTGGCCTTCTGAGGGAGCTCGTACCAAATATGTGGTAGATGAAACCAATGTTAAATGGTCATGCCCTCAGTTTGTAGATTTCTTGCGCGTCGTTAGAGAGAACTTGGGCGCAGAGAAGATTCATATTATTGCTCATAGTATGGGAGCCCAGTTGATTGTCGACACTCTTGCTTTTATGACCTCTTCCTTGGATACACAGCAAGCAAGTATCGGTCAAGTCGTTTTTGCTGCTCCCGATATTGATGCCTCAATATTTAAAAACCTTGCTGGTCACTTTAGCAAGAAAGCTGACCAGTTTACTTTGTATGCTTCATCGAATGACAAAGCTATCATGGCTTCAAAAATGTTTCATAAGTACCCTCGAGCGGGCGATTCTGGCTTGGGTTTAGTGATAGTTCCTTCAGTTGACACCGTCGATGTCACTGCTATAAATACGAGTATGGATGGACATTCTTATTTCGGAGACAATCGGTCGGTTTTGACTGATATTTTTGAACTCATTAAGCACGGCTCTCATCCTCAAGACAGAGCTGGACTTGTCGCAAAGAAGAGATATGGGAAACAATACTGGGAGTTTATTTCGTAGCGAAAAGTTCAGGATTTAGGCTGACATTTATGCTTTTTTCCTGGTGTTACGACTGCGAGCAATTTCAAAATGTTGTGTATTGACCCTCTAAGCAGCAACTGTTTCCTCAATACCGTTGGTAAATATTAAGCCATCAAAAACCTTTGTAATAAGCTGGTGCCCCTGTAGTGTCATGTCACGCATAGAAAGTCGTAGATAAAGCGTTAACTTGTTCTTCATAATCATCCAACCAAAATTTGACTATGAAGAAGTACAAAGTGACCCTGACACAAGAGGAACGAAAGGAACTGGATGCACTCAGCAGCAAAGGAAAGCACGCAGCTCATACCATGCTGAATTCCTTGATTTTAATGGCATGTGATGAGGGCGAATACCAGACTGAGCGATCAATCAATGAAACCATTTCTCGTGTTCTGAATGTCAGCATGAAAACGATAGACCGGGTAAAAAAACGATTTGTAGAAGAGGGTTTTGATATGGCACTTACCGGCAAACCCTCAACAAGAGTGTACAGACGGAAAGCGGATGGTGATTTGGAAGCTCATTTAGTGGCGCTGAGCTGCTCAGCCGCACCTGAAGGACATCAACGCTGGACTCTGAGATTATTGGCAGATAAAGCTGTTGAGCTGGACTATGTGGACAGTATCTCATATGAGACAGTCCGAAGGGTTTTAAAAAAAACGTCATTAAACCCTGGAAGAAGGATGGGTGGATAATTCCGCCACTCGGTGATGGGAATTTTGTAGCACACATGGAGATGGTACTGGACGTTTATAAGCAACCCTATGATCCACTGTACCCGGTTGTCTGCATGGATGAATCACCAAAACAGTTGATTGCTGAAACAAGAATACCGATACCGGCAACTCCTGGGCAGTTGGCCAGATATGATTATGAATACAGCCTGAAAGGTACTTGCATCATTTTCATGGCCAATGAACCGTTGGTTGGCAAGCGGATGGTTCGAATAACGACAAACAGAAAAAGAGTTGACTGGGCAAGATTCCTTGAAGAAATAGCCAATCAGTACAAGAATGCAGAACGGATCATGCTGGTGATGGACAATCTGAATACACATGAGCCCGGTTCATTCTATCATGCATTTAACCCGGAAAAAGCAAAGGCATTATTGGACAGGTTTGAATTTGTGTATACCCCGAAACACGGAAGTTGGTTGAATATGGCAGAGATAGAATTGAGAGTCTTGACGACTCAGTGTTTGGATCGTCGCATTGATACGATTACAAAAGTCAGGTCGGAAGTAGCCGCATGGGAGATGAAACGCAACAATAATAATTCCAAGATAAATTGGCGTTTTACAAACGAAAAGGCGAGAATCAAGCTGTTACGCCTTTATCCGACAATTGAAGAGTGACATGACACTATGCTTTGTGTTCTTCCTGCCAGCACTGTTTCATGCGAGTGATAGATGCCGATGAAAAACCGGCAGGAAGCTCTCCGAACAACTTCTCGAAGCAGGGAATAAAGTTGTTATTGGATAATCCGCCCAGGCAGAACAGTGGAACAGCTTCTTCTATGGCAATGGATTTTCTCATGTATTTCGGAATCAAAGTGCTAACAAACGGTTTGAGTGAATCATGTGATGATCGGCTCCTCGGTACCTTTACAGCAATAGGGCCAGCACTGGTAGTGATCATGCGCACCTGATGGTAGCCATTTTGCGTACCATAGCAGCCTTTCCATCTGCTGTTTTGATTTGCTGATTCTGCTCCATATATGCGGCGATCTCCGCTTCAAACGCCACAGCTAACATTTGTCGTGCTCCAACCCTGATAAGGTCTTGAAGGTTCAGTAACGTTCCGATACCACCAAGCTCTTCCTTGTACTGCGTTCTCATAGGTTCATGCTTCTTTTGTGTTAGGAAAGGTAGCACTTGCCGCTCAGATTTTTACGTCGTTGGCAATACACAACATTTGAATATATCTCTCCTTAACAGGTATTACCCTCCCTACTCACAGGAGTCGAAGTTAACGAATGCCCTCCACTCAAAGGTTTCAAGTTTGACTGCTTGCATAGCATGCGTAATGATTTTTCTTAATTCCGCCATACTTGTGCTTTTTTCGGCTAATTCCACTATTTGGTTCAGTTCATTGGCCATTTTATTTGACCGTTTTGCAACGATCTCATACTTCTGTTGTTTGCCAATGGAGTGTATTGCCGTTTCCCAGAAGGGTAACGTTATCGCCAAGAATATTCCCCATTTTTCAAAATAAAGATGTTTCAGAAACTCTATGTTGCTCAGATGTAAAACAGCAAGAGTTAGCGTAATGAAGAAAAGTATACGTAGATAGTTCCGCAGTAGATGTTCGGTATTTATCATTCGAAATGAGTGTTTTATGTGCCATTTTTTTTGATCGTCAAGCAACCCTGTGATTACAAACTTTTTGGTTGCGCTGAAGTTTTCAGGTATGCCAAGACGATTAATGGTCATCTTTAACTGATTCTCTATCAATAAATCAATCCAGTTGTGTTGAGTATTGTAACGTGGGAATGTTTTCGGCGCAGGCGTCGATACTGTTAAAGAATTTTTATTTAATACAATGGAGGTATATATGGTAGTGCGCAACTGTTCAGCAAGAATACGGTAATCGATCCATTTTTCATACCAACGAAGTTTTTTGCTGATATTGGGCATAGCTTTCGCGCCAAGCATTGAGCAGATTTCCAGCCAGATTATCCAAAATTCATCAGGAAAGAAGATTACCTGAAACACAAGAACTGAAACTGCTATTGCGGAATAAATTGGAATAGCTTTACTTGCTAGAACAAAAAGTTTTTGATAGCGCTTTGCGAGTTCGTCTGCACGGACATAAGTTGGGATAAGGTATTCAAGAACCGGCTCTATTTGCTTCTCTGGCAAATCGACTGCTTTTGCCAGAGTCTTGACTTCATGACGACATTGTGCTGTCAGGAGAGCATGCTCTGTTGTCGTAAGAGATTTGTCTCTGCAAAACTCTACAAACTGATAGTAATTTACAAGTAGCTTGGCTGCCGTTTTAGGTAAAGGGAATTCATAATATTCCGGTATGCAATTTTCCTCCTCTTTGTTTTTCCTTGTCAACAGTAGCTTTGGCGGATTATTAGGATTTTCTGCATCAATTCGGATAATGGTACGCCCGCTTTCAAGGGCATACTTGACGATATCAGCCGTTCCGCCTTTACCCTTTGTTTCCTTGCCGTCCCATATTACAATCAGGATTTCACAGGTGTTGACAATCTCTTTGCCTACCGTCAAATAACCTTTGGAATCTTGCGGGGGCTCATAATAAACTGAGGCTCTCTCGAATAGTTGATTGAATTCAGCCAGTTCTGTGGGATCGGTTAACTTTTTTCGATGTATTTCAAGAGGAAATGGCAAAAACACCTCAAGCCTCGTATCTGGTTTTTCAAGAAAAGAACGTGCTACAATAGTGTCAGCACCCTTTGCTAAAGGTGAAATGACGCTCCATTCAGTAAAGATATTGTCATGATCACAAATTAACTGGTCAAGATAGGTAACAATCCTCTTGACTGCTTCGGTAACCGCTTTTTTCTGTGACAGATTTCTGTGGCCGGTAACACCGATACGAAGATCATAGAAGACTTGTTCTGGCTTGTTAGGCATAACGATTGTTTCTAAGAGGATTATTGAAAAGCCTTATCTCATTTAATCTTTAAAGGTTAGATTTTCAGAAGCTTGTGGCAGGAAGGTTTATCCACAAGATTGGTCGCATTTTTGAAAAATCTTTTCAACCCCTTTCAATGTAATAGATGTTGGTTCTCGAGTATCACCACTTGACCCATCATCAAGGCAATCGTATTCAACAGCAAGAAGTAAATGTACGCCAAGGATATTATTATTTGGAAAAGGTAATTTATTTTTGTTTTCGTGTTTGAAGAACTTTATTAGTTCTCTATTATACTGGTTAGTCGGATCGGTGAGAAACTTAATTGCCCCATAGGTTCCAACACCTGTAAATCCTGAGAGTATCATAACTTGTCTTTGTTCGCCATTTGCTGATTGATGAGGGTTCTTTGCAATGGTTATGACGATACAAGTTTGTCCATGATTGCATTTTACTCCATCTTGATCATTTGCATATTCATCGCATTCCACTCTTGTCCGTCCGTTTGGGCCAAATTCGACCCTATCTTTCTGAGTACTTTCAGGTTCTAAATAGAAAGAACTATTTTTCCTTGGGTGATCAGTTCCTTGTGTTCTTTTATAAAATATAAAAGGTAAATTATCTCTTTTTTGGCCTTGGGAGTGAGGCATGATACCATGAAGATCAGATAGAATAACTTCTGCATAATCACTCACATCCGGGGAACCAACGATAACACAGTTTCTGTCATGGATTTCTTCGCGGATCTGTTTGTGAAAATCAGTTAATTCATTCTGATCAGTGAGTTCGGAAGCCTTTTTTTTGTTTTTCGGTTTTTCTACATTAACCTCCGCAGTCTCATACATTTGCGCGATAAAAAAAGATAGATCTGACACGGTGATAAAGTCCCATTTGTCGATGTTAGTTCGCTTTCCGCGATTTTCATCATGGGAAACTTCCCGTGCACAAGTGTAAACGCTCAATTTTTTCTCTTTCAAAAATGGATCCCATATGTCTTTGTAAAGACGATTTTTCTGTTCTTTTTTGACGTCAGCGTCAATAATGGCAACTATTTGACTCAGTTCTTTTGTGAGATCCTCAATCTTGTCAAAATTCACCTGCCATAGGCCCCTGATGTCAAAAGGAACACTCAAATTCATAGGCCGATTGATGACAGGAATAGCCTCTCTCTCAAGTGCGTGAGCAAGACCAAGTAGGAAAAACATGTAAGCATTTACAGGGTCACGATAGTGAGTCATATCAAATACACATATTTTGGCGGCAATAATTTTTTTGAAAGCATTTTGAATATCCAAATCCTGATCAACTATGATAGTATCAACAGTCCATCTCTCAAGTGTTTCAAGGACATCGACTACCCCTTCAACCTCATTATTTTTATTTTTTTTCACATTAAGAGCGTTTTTAATTGCGATCTCATGCAAATCTAAAACCGGGCCGTCATTATTTACAATATTGAGGATAACAGGTGGATCATCATTAATTAATTTTTGTAGCTCTATCTGCAAAGAATTACGTGTTTCAGATGATAGAATATAGGGCTCCTTCTTGCTTTCTAATAAAATATCAGAGTTAAGAAGGTTCTCAAGCTTATTGTATTCATGGATTATTGCGCTACCAGGCGAAGATAAAAACGCCTTAATATAAGGATTGTCAGCTGATTTTTTTTGAAGAATTCCTATTGACTTGCAAAGGCCATAAGATAGCCCTAATTCATAATAAACATTACCATTTGGCAAAGTTAAATCCACCAAAATAAATGATGAACGAAGAATTCTTCTGCAAATTCTTTCGCACATTACATATCCAAGTTGCAAAGATTGATCTGCTCGTGAAATCTTATACCCTTTCATTTTATTTTTAACATTTGGTGCAATCGCATATGAGTACAAATCATCATATGGAAAACCAAATGGGGATATCATAAAGATTTCATTCGTTTCATAATTTGGCCCATCATATCTGCACTCACGGTTTGTAATAAAACATTTCATCTTTTGTTTTCGGTTTTGATTTACTAAATATGGACTATTCTCATCCCTTTTTTATATAGACAATTTATTAAATTGTGAATGCTGAGATCATAATTATATTTGCATAAAAACAGTGATACTTAAAATATTGAAAAGCTTTATAAGCACACCACAATAATTGATTCTTTAATAAAACAAGGTCAGACACGAATAAGTTATGTAACAATAATTTCAAATTATAGAATGACTTTTTGTTGATCGCTTATTATTTACACTGAAAGTTTTACAATAGTATACCCAGCTTTTCTCAGCATGTAGGGAATGCTTTCTGAAATGAGCCGTCTGTCTTTGTCTTTTTCGTCCTTACTTAATTCATCCCATTTAACAAGCAATGTATGGAGCTTGTTATCCTTGTCGGTTATGAAGGCATGTTCCCAATTTTCATCCATATTTGCTTTAACCCACCGTTCATGTTCCAGCTCGGCCATCTTTTCCAGAATATCAGTTGGAAACACAATATCAGCTTCGTTGTTGCGTCCAGGAGCCATGGCATAACCAAAACGTTCAAGTTTGTTTGGAATGTCGCGCACAGCTCTGCGATTCTGTTCTTTTTCGTGTGCTGGCAGGCAAGCATAAGGCTTCAGTGAGCTGTGGGTCTTTGGTTCTGTTTTCTCGTCGGTAATTTTACCTAAAACATATTTTTCCTTTCTCAGATTTTTGCAAAATAACAGGTGATTCAGTTTGGCCAATGTTTCAAGAAGATCACCTTCGAGTTTCAGTTTGTGTAACAGTTCAATAAATTTTACCGGATCGACATGTAATCTGAGCTGTTTTTCAGGAGGAAGGTTTGACCGGCTGAAATGGGATCTATTCCCCAGACGGCTCATTGCAACAATCGATTCCATGGATCGGGCTCCATGGAGGTATTTGTTTATCTGGAGAAAACCACGGAGGATTCCGGTATCAATTCGCAGTTGATGGTCTTTATCAAGTAATTGTGGTGTTTCCCTCTCGAATATTGAGCGTAGCAAAAGAGCACGGCGAACAATATAAAATGGGTCGTTTTGTTTATTATCTTCTTGCGGGTTCGGACCGAGCACATTGAGGAACCCTTTCAGTCGGCTGATAAAGTCCGGGACTTTTGCATCTGAAATCTTTTTTATAAGCTTTTTTGCTATTTTTTTTGCTTCTTCAATAGTTTTTTTATCTAATGGAGAAGCTTTTTTATTTGCCAACTTATTTGCAAGATCTTGTGTAAGATCTTCTTCAGATAGCAGGTTCATAAAGGAATCAACGTTGGGAAAAGTACCGCCTGCAAAAACAAAAATAGCTTTGCCAATAGGGTGGGTGATTTGGCCTTCCTGAAATTTTCCATCCTGCATCGGTGCTAAAAAGAAGCGTAGCCAGCCGAGTTTTTTATTTTCAAGCGTCGAATCGAACTCATCCCAGAATACCAGCGGTATTTTTCCGGATAATCCGATATCACGAATCTGGTGAAAAGCGTTGATCAGCTCGTCCGGGTCATTGAATTGGGAGAGATTAAAGGTCAGGGTTTTTTCTGCGATTTTTTCCGGATTCGCAACTAAGGCGATTTGCTCAACGGCAAATGATTTGCCAGAACCGGGAGGGCCAAAAACGGCAATTGAAAGAGGTCGTTCTTTTTTCTGTGTGCAATATTCACCGATCAGACTCTGAATGCTTCTCAGTGACTCTATCTCCTGACGATCTACCGTTACAAGTTTTCCGAATTTTCCAATCGGCACATTTTTTAAGGTATTTTTTGTTCCTTGAAGAACAATCGTTTCACTTAACGACTCAAGGCTGTCGTGAGAGCTTGCGGCAAGGATGGTCCAGTGTAGTCGTTGAGATGAATTCTTCACCGTGCTTGCTTGCAGTTCAGCCTCAGCCAGTGGTATTTCAGCGTTTTTTAGAGTTGAAATGACACCTTCAGTAGGGAATTGCAGGCGGGTTACCGGTTCTGTTCCACCATCATATCCGACCGTTTGCAAGTGTCGCATCGCGGTTACGCCGCACTGGACTCCTTGTTTAAAGTCAGGAGCATCACGATTGAGCAGGATCTGGAAAACGATGCTTGCTACCAGAGTCGATGTTTTGCCGATCATCATCCCTTTTCCGGGCGCCCATTCACCCTCCATGAAAAGCGGATCAAAGAGAAGTGTTGGTTTCTTCCCGGAGTTGTGGCGCCCCGGTATGAGTAACGCCCCGGTTGTGCCAAATGAGACGATACAGTACGCTGCATTGGTCAGGCCGTTCACCTCCGGGTTATGGGTCAGCTCCCAGTTGAGTTCCTGTGCAGTTTTTTCCCATGAAATCCGGGCACTTACCTGAATTTTGGATTGCCGTAAATCATCAATAGTCAAGACAGCGACAAGGCGATCAGACACTTTGGCAACAAGATGGCTCCATAAATCTCCTTTTGCTACAGGCGAGGACATCTTTACAATAATCCATGGAGCATTTACATTATGAGCAGGCTCACTGATTGCTTCAGGCCAATTCGCCTTGTTATTCCTGAAGCCAAGGTTGCTGTCGTCGATGACAATAATATCAGCGTTTGCAGATCGCTTCGGTACAGGATTGCCCCGATGTTCTGCAACTCCCTCGGAGGGCAGGTCAAGACCGAGAAAGCGCTCAACCCGCCAGTGAGGTTCACTCCGTTCAGTTTTCTCGGGCACTTTATCGCGGTATTGAGCCCAGACTGCATAGCTATGGACATAGCAAGTGTTGAAAAGGGTAAAAGAGGCTTGCGCAGGTGTATCGGGGCTTATCACCTTAACAGTATACGGAAGATCACTCTCCAATTGTTTCGTCATAGTTGTGATGAGTTCAGCAAGCAGAGCAGCGCTGCCATACTGCCAGTTCAAGTTGCTCCTCGCCTCACCAGTCCATTCGGTTGCTTCCTGCGATGGATGTGCGTGGCGTGCAATGTTCCAGTCCATTGTAACATCACCAGTAACGATAACCAATAATGCGTTCTTGTTTTGCTGCATGAAGAGCGGCATTTAGATGTTAAAAGCAACTACAGATATCCGGGAGTGTCCCCTGCCACCAACTCTGTGATTTTCAACAACGAAGAGGACGCCTTACCGTATAATACAAAAAAAAGATTGTGTTAACTTGGCAGTAATGTGTTTGTATGATGTGCCCGCTGAGTCTCGAAAGTAAGTTGATTGCTGTTCGGGCTTGCCGATCGTCGGATGCGAAAAAATATAATAAAGCTAATCAATTAGCTTTATTATTGGCATATGCTTATAATTTCCTGTAAATATCAGTCGCTTTGTTGTAATTGCATGTTGTTTATGCTTTAAACCAGCATTTATCAGCTTCTGATACACTTGGCAACGTCCTCAAGTCTGCTGATGTTAGATTTGCTTTTGTTCCGAGAGAGAGACAGATTTTTCCGACAGCACTGCGTGCCGGAATGGAAGAGGGTTTGATAGATAAAATAGTCTCTGATAAGTAATCTTCCGCTTGCGATTATTACTTTGGATGACTCATAACCGTTCAGGAGAACAGTAAAGAAAAAATTTTCAGAAAAATATGATACGAAAAATCGCTGTTTTTACTTCCGGTGGTGATGCGCCGGGAATGAATGCTGCAATTCGGGCAGTAACCCGTGCAGCAATCGTCAACAAGCTTAAAGTCACGGGTATTCGTCGTGGTTACCAGGGGATGATTGAAGGCGATTTTGTTGCACTGAGATCTTCTGATGTCAGTGGAATTCTTCAGCTTGGAGGAACCATGCTGCAGACAGCACGGAGTGACGAGTTCAGAACTGCGGCAGGTCGTGAACAAGCTTATCAGCAACTGAAAAAGGCCGAAATTGATGCTGTTGTTGTTATTGGTGGCGATGGCTCTTTTACGGGTGCGCTGGTGATGTCGCAGGAATACAATATCCCTTTTATCGGAATTCCTGCCACAATCGATAATGACATGTATGGGACTGATTATACCATCGGATATGAAACCGCATTAAATTCGGTTGTTGAAGCTGTTGATAAAATCAGGGATACGGCCAGATCGCACGGACGAATTTTCTTTGTTGAAGTCATGGGTCGCGAAGCAGGTTTACTCGCTTTGACCAGCGGCATTGCCTGTGGAGCAGAGGTCATTTTGATTCCCGAATCAAATGAGCAGCATATTGAGCTTGAAAAATTTCTGCATAAAGGGTACAAGAAAAAGGAGACCAGCGGGATTATCATGGTTGCTGAAGGTGATGAAGCTGGCGGCGCCATGAAAATCGCCGAAAAAGTACGTAACGAACACCCTGATCTGGATGTGCGCGTATCAATTCTTGGTCATATTCAGCGAGGAGGCAGCCCAACAGCTAAAGACCGGGTAAATGCTACAAGAATGGGAGTTGCCGCCATTGAAGCCCTGCTTGATGATCAGAAAAGCATGATGATAGGCATCACCAATGAAAAAATTGTTCATGTCCCTTTCAATAAAGCGGTCAAATTAAATCACAGCATCGATAACAATCTGCTTGACATCCATAAGCTGATGAACCGTTAATGGTTCTTGTTGATGGTGAAAAATGATATGATGGTTTGTCAGCCACTTTCCCTAACCCTTGAGCGATTCCGTTATGTTCACCTTTCTTCATGCGGCAGATATTCATCTTGATAGTCCGTTGAAGGGGCTTGAAGCGTATCAGGATGCTCCGCTGGAGCAGATACGGCTGGCGGCCCGACGGGCTTTTGACAATCTCGTGGAGTTGGCTCTCGATGAAAAGGTTGCGTTTGTTTTGCTGGCAGGCGATCTCTATGATGGTGACTGGAAGGACTATAACACCGGCCTCTATTTTGTGAACCGGATGGGGCGGCTGCGCGATGCGGGTATCCCGGTTATCATGGTCTCCGGAAACCATGATGCGGCAAGGCAAATCACCAGATCACTGAAACTGCCTGACAATGTGACCCTCTTCCCGCACCGGAGCGTTGGAACCCTGCTCCTTGATCACTATGGTGTTGCCATTCATGGCCAGAGCTTCTCTTCCCGATCGGTGATGGATGATCTGGTTCGCAACTTTCCCCAGGGTGATCCGGCGCTCTTCACTATCGGGCTTCTCCATACCAGCCTGAATGGTCGTCCGGGCCATGAGCCGTATGCGCCCTGCACGCTGGATGCGCTCCGCTCAAAGGGTTACCACTATTGGGCGCTTGGCCATATTCATCAGCGTGAAGAGATCTGCCGCGACCCTTGGGTTGTCTTTTCCGGCAATATTCAGGGGCGTCATATTCGCGAAACAGGCCCCAAGGGGTGTACGCTGGTCTCGGTCGATGAAGGGCGTGTTGTCTCAGTTGAAGAGCGTGAGCTTGATGTTCTTCGCTGGGCGCTCTGCCGGGTTGATTCTGCCCGATGCGATACCGCTGACTCTCTCTGCGACCTTGTCCGTGAGGCATTTGAAGAGGAGAGGGTAAAGGCGTATGGCCGTCCGCTTGCCGTTCGATTAATCGTAGAGGGGATAACAGCGCTTCATGGCGAACTTCACGAGGATGCGCTTCAATGGAGTGAGGAGTTTCGGGCTGTTGCTGCAAGCTTTGGTGATGTGTGGATTGAAAAGATCATTATAAAAAGCCTGAAGGGTGCAGGGCCGAGGGTGCAGGGGGCAGATGACTCTCCGGTAGAGGCTTTGCTGCAATCGGTTGAAGAGCTTCAGTTTGAAGAGTCAACCTTTGTCGGCCTTGTTCCGGAATTTGAAAAGCTTCGCACCAAACTCCCTCCTGAGCTGCTCAGCGATGGCGACCCATTTAAACCGGGTGAGGAGGAGCTGACTGCCCTTCGTGAAGAGGTGAAGGAGCTGCTGATGGCAAAGATAGGGCATGGAGGACGTCATGAAAATTAAACGGCTGGAGCTGAAAGCGTTTGGCCCGTTTTCCGGTCAGCTTCTTGATTTCTCTTCTCCGCTTCCCGGCCTGCACATTGTGTATGGCCCCAATGAAGCCGGGAAAAGCAGCGCCATGAGAGCGCTTCAAGCCCTCTTTTTTGGCTTTCCCTTGCGCACCTCCGATAATTTTCTTCACCAGAACCAGCAACTTCTGGTGGGTGGATGCCTGGAGGGAAGAGATGGCACGGAACTTGCATTTTTTCGCCGGAAACGAAGCGTGAAAGATCTCTTCGACCAGCACGACAATCCGATTGAGCCATCAGCCCTGACGCCCTGGCTGCATGGTATTGAAAAAGAGCTTTTTCTTGCGCTTTACGGTATTAACCATGAGACGCTGGTTATGGGAGGGCAAGGCATTCTTGACCAGCAGGGAGAGGTGGGCAAGGCGCTCTTCGCTGCCGGGGCAGGGCTTGCCTCACTGAAACCGGTCATTGACGAGCTTGATCGGGAAGGGGAGAGCCTTTTCAGACCACAGGGTTCAAGCAGGTTGATCAATGAGGCGCTGGCTTTTCACAAGGAGCTGCAGAGGCAATCGAAAGAGGTCACCCTTTCGGGGCGTGAGTGGGAGGAGCATCGTCAGGCTCTTGATGATGCAGTGAAGAGGCTGACGGAGCGGCAAAAGAGAAAGCAGGAACTGGAGACCGAAAAAAGAAGACTTGAGCGTTTGCAACAGGCGCTGCCTGATCTTTCAGATCGTAAAAACCTGATGCAGCAACTGGCTGAACTGGGCGAGGTAATCCCTCTTCCTCTGGACTTCAGCGAACGACGTACAACCCTTGAACAGAGGGAGAGAGAGGCCCGCATTCACCATGAGCAGGTCATTGCAAGAGTTCAGGCGCTTCGTGAAAAAATGGGCGGACTATCACTGAACCGGACTCTGCTCGATGAAGCTGTTGTGATTGATGAACTCTATCAGCGGCTTGGCGAGTACCGGAAAGCCAAAAGTGACCGTCCGCAGCGCGAAGGGCAGCGCATCAGCGCCCGAACAGCGGCGGCATCTCTTCTCCGGCAGATCAAACCGGAATTAACCATCAATGAGGTTGAAAGTCTCCGTCCCGGTCTCTCGAAGCGCAGAAGAGTGCAGGAGCTTGCTTCCCGCCATGAAGCGCTTCTCCAGGGAAACCGCAATACCCGGCTTCAACTGCAGGAGATTGAAAAGGCATTGGAGAGGGTGGATGGTGAAAGAGGGCTGCTTCCACCTTTTACTGAAACAACTCAACTTTTGCGGGCACTTCTTGCTGCTGAAAGGGTCGGGGATATCGATGCTCAGATCATTGCTCTGGAGCAGGAGCAGCAGAGAGGCGAGCGTGAGTGCCATGCGGCATTGCACCGTCTCGCTCTCTGGAATGGAGCACTGGAACAGGTGCTTCACCTGCCACTTCCTTTGGTGGAAACGGTAAACCTTTTTGATGAGGAGTTCCGTGCCTTGAGCGATCATAAACGGCAGCTTCTTGCAGAAAGGGAAGAGCTGGAAAAGCAGCAGATAGTGGCTGAAGAGGCGCTCCGTGATCTTGAGTTTGCCTCTGACGTTCCCGGTGAAGAGGAGCTGGCAAAGAAGAGAAGCCGACGGGAGCAGGGATGGCAACTTCTGCGTCGTCAATGGATCAATCAGGAGGATGTTGCTGAAGAGAGCCGCAGTTATGACTCCCAACACCCGCTTCCGGAGGCCTACGAGAGGATGGTTGGCCTGGCTGACCAGAGTGCCGACCGCCTCTATCGCGAAGCGGAGCTTGTTCAAAAACATGCAACACTGAAAGCTGAGGCGGAAAAGAGTACCAGGAAGCTGGTAGCGCTTCATGAAAAAGAGGCAGGTGCTGATAATGCTCTTGCCGCATTTCAGCGCCGCTGGCAGGAACAATGGGCATCATGCGGAATGACACCCCTCTCTCCACGCGAGATGAGCGCCTGGCTTGGCTCCTTTGAACATCTGCGCATCCAGGTGCGGGAGCATCAGAAGAGCCAGAGAGAGTTGGATGAAAAGGTGGAACGGAGAGGAGAGTTGCGGGGAGCCCTCCTGAAGGAACTTGCTGCTTCAGATGATGTTAAAAGATTCCCTGGAGAAGAGTTGCAGGAGCCACTCGACTATACCCGATCTCTTCTGAACACTATTGAAACGGTTCAGAAAAAGCGGGAGTTGCTGGACGGCAAACTTCGTGATGGCCAAAAAGCGCTGGAAAATGCTGTAGAGAAGAGGAATCGGGCTGAAGAGGAGCTGAAGGATTGGCAAAGGGAGTGGAGTGATGCCCTTACCCCTCTCGGGCTTGATGGCAGGGCGCTCCCATCCGAAGTGCTTGATTTTATTGAAACGCTGCAGAGCTGTTTTGAACGACTCAAGGAGGCTGATGATTTCCGCAAACGGATAGAGGGTATTGACCGGGACACAACTGAATTCGAAAGGGATGTTGAACTGCTGGTGCAGAAGATTGCTCCTGATCTTGCAGGCATCGAATCCAACCCTGCCGTCACGGAACTTAAACTTCGTCTTGATCGTGCCAGTCAGGAGCAGGCCGTGCTGAATCGAGAAAGTGAAGAGCTGGAGTTACTCGAAAAAGCCCTTGTCACAACGCAAACTGATCTGCGGAGTTGCGAAGAGGAGCTTGCAGCAATGCGTCACGCTGCTCGTTGCGAAACACGTGAGGAGTTGATTGTGGCTGAACAACGCTCCGCGACCTGGATAATACTTTCAAACCGGCAACAGGAGCTGGAACGGAATCTCTCCCGCATTGCCGGGGGCACAACCCTTGCCGATCTTGAGCTTCATGCCGAATCACTCAATCCTGATGAACTTCCCGGTCGTATCGACTTGCTGAACAAAGAGATCGTCAGCCTGCTCGATCCTGAAATCAATCAGTTGGCGGAGAGCGTTGGCCGCAAAAAAAATGAGCTTGAGCGAATGAATGGCGGCAGTAAAGCGGCTGAGCTTGCCGAAGCCCTGCAACACTCCCTGACAAAAATCCGTCGTCTGACCGAACGCTACATCCGCATCAAGCTGGCCACAAAAATGCTGCGTGACGAGACCGAGCGCTATCGCCAGGATAACGAGGCACCCGTGCTGAAAATTGCCTCCCGCTATTTCACTGAGCTGACCTTGGGCTCCTTTACCGGCCTGCGTACCGACAGTGACGACCATGGCAAACTGGTTCTGGCCGGTGTGCGGCCAAATGAAAGCTGGCTGCAGGTTGAAGCAATGAGTTCCGGCACCCGCGACCAGCTCTACCTTGCCCTGCGTCTTGCCACCCTTGAATGGCGGACAGAGTCAAGCGAACCCATGCCCTTTATTGTTGACGATATCCTCATAAACTTCGACGACCGACGTTCACAGGCAACCCTCAAAGCACTCAGCGAACTGGGCGAAAAAAGCCAGGTGATTCTTTTTACGCATCACAGGAAGATCGTGGAAGCAGCAGGAGAGCCCAGGTTTGCAGGAAAGATATTTATCCATCAGCTTGGGGAGGAGTTATGAATAGAGAGCCTTTCAGTGAGTAAACGTGCGGCGTGTAACAGGCGTAACCGCTGTTGTGTTCTTCCGGAAACATGATGTATCTTTATCCTTTTCGTATCGTTCATATGATACAACCAGTCAACATCGTGTAAAAAAGGAGAATTGCCATGTTCAGAAAATTGTTTTTAGTCGTTGTCGCTCTTTGTTGTACCTCGACGGTAGCACTTGCCGGTAACTTTAGGCTCACAAGCCCAACGATTCAATCCGGAGCCACCCTCACCGAGGAACAAGTATTTGATGGCTTTGGCTGTACGGGGAAAAATCAATCACCAGCGCTGAAATGGACAGCAGGGCCGAATGGAACAAAAAGCTATGCCGTTACCGTGTATGATCCTGATGCTCCTACAGGCTCAGGCTGGTGGCATTGGGTTGTCTACAATATCCCGGCAAGTGTGACCGAATTGGCTTATGGTGCCGGGGATGCAACAGGGACGCTTCTGCCTCCAGGAACTCTTCAAGGTCGTACAGATTTTGGTACCCATACATTCGGCGGTGCATGTCCACCAAAAGGCGATAAGCCCCATCGTTACATTTTTACCGTCTATGCCTTGAAAATTGAAAAAATTGATGCTCCTGCCGAAGCCTCCGCAGCATTGATCGGCTTCATGATTCATGCCAATACCCTTGCAAAAGCGAGCTTTACAGCCAAATATGGTCGCTGATCACTCAATAAACCTGCCAGCAGAGATCCTTTTCTGAAAACAAAGGAGAGGATCTCTGCTGGCAGGATATTTTCATTGTTAGTCCTCTCAAGGAGAACGCTGAAATGATTAAAATCAATACGCTTGTATGTCCGGTTGCATTGTCAGGCTCTCTCGACAACCGAATCCGCAGATGGCTGCAGAACCCTCGGAAAACAAGAATAATGACCAACCACTCCAGCGATTTGACATCCAAGCTGTTATGGCATCTATTTCCGTCGTTAACGAAATCTCTTTGCAACCGGTAAATCGTTATAAAAGGAATCACTATTCCTGTGTACTTCCGAAAGCATGGTGTATATTGAACGTCTCTCCGGATTGTTAATGTGATGCAACCTGTCAACATGCCATGAAAAACGAGCAGCAAACCCGCATCGAATTGATTGACAGGATGTTACTGCAGGCGAGCTGGAACGTGAACGATCCTCTCCAGGTTGTAGCAGAGTTCGATATTCTTGTCGGTTTGCCCGAAGGGGTGCAGGAACCCCGCACTCCTTATGAAGGCCATCAGTTCAGCGACTATGTTTTGCTGGGTAAGGATGGCAAACCTCTTGCCGTCGTTGAAGCAAAAAAAACAAGTAGGGATGCAGCCATTGGCCGTGAACAGGCAAAACAGTATTGCTGCAATATCTGGAAACAGTTGGGCGTCGAGCTTCCATTCTGTTTTTATACCAATGGCCTTGAGACCTTTTTCTGGGATATCGACAACTACCCTCCACGAAAGGTAATCGGCTTTCCAACCCGTGATGACCTTGAGCGGTTCAGCTATATCCGCAGAAGCCGCAAGCCTCTCACCGAAGAACTGATCAATACAGCCATTGCCGGACGGGATTATCAGATTCGCGCCATTCGATCCGTCCTCGAAGCCATTGAACAGAAAAAGCGGGACTTCCTGCTCGTTATGGCCACCGGCACAGGGAAAACCCGCACCGCAATCGCCATGGTTGATGCCCTAATGCGTGGCGGACATGCTGAAAAAATTCTTTTTCTGGTCGATCGCATTGCCTTGCGTGAGCAGGCGCTCTCCGCCTTCAAGGAGCATTTGCCCCACGAACCTCGCTGGCCCAACAGCGGTGAAAAGGTTTTTGCAAAAGATCGCCGTATCTACATTGCGACCTACCCAACGATGCTCAACCTCATCAGGGATGAATCATCATACCTTTCACCCTCTTTCTTTGACTTCATTGTCGTAGACGAGAGCCATCGCTCCATCTACAACACCTGGGGGGAGATCCTCGATTACTTCAAAACAATCACCCTGGGGCTGACGGCAACCCCCACAGATATTCTTGACCACAACACCTTCAACCTCTTTCACTGCGAGAATGGCCTTCCAACCTTTGCCTATACCTATGAAGAGGCAGTGAACAATATTCCGCCATATCTGTGCAATTTCCAGGTGATGAAAATCCAGACGAAATTCCAGATGGAGGGCATCAGCAAGCGGACAATCTCCCTTGAAGATCAGAAAAAACTGATTCTCGAAGGCAAGGATATCGAAGAGATCAATTTTGAAGGGACGCAGCTTGAAAAGCAGGTGATCAATCGGGGGACGAACAGCCTGATTGTCAAAGAGTTCATGGAAGAGTGCATCAAAGACCAGAACGGCGTTCTTCCCGGAAAAACCATATTCTTCTGCGCCACCATAGCCCATGCACGCAGAATTGAAGAGATATTCGACAGGCTCTACCCGGAATACAAAGGCGAACTTGCCAAGGTTCTGGTTTCCGATGACCCCCGCGTCTACGGCAAGGGAGGTTTGCTCGATCAGTTTACGAACAGCGATATGCCCCGCATCGCCATCAGTGTTGACATGCTCGATACCGGTATAGACATCCGGGAACTCGTCAATCTCGTCTTTGTCAAGCCGGTCTACTCCTACACAAAATTCTGGCAGATGATTGGCCGAGGCACGCGGCTCCTTGAACCCGCAAAAATCAAGCCATGGTGCACCAAAAAAGAGCTTTTCCTGATTCTTGACTGCTGGGACAACTTCGAATATTTCAAGCTTCAGCCCAAAGGCAAAGAGCTGACACAGCAACTCCCGCTTCCGGTGAAACTGTTCGGGCTGCGGCTCGACAAAATTGAATATGCCCTCTCAATTGGTAACACGGCCATTGCAGAACGGGAAGTGGTAAAACTGCGTAAACAGATTGCCGGGCTTCCGCATACCTCAGTGGTGATCAAAGAGGCCGCATCGCTTCTTCACCCTCTGGAAGAGGAGAACTTCTGGATATCTCTCACACCCCAAAAGCTGGAAAATCTGAGAAGCGAGATCAAACCACTCTTCAGAACCGTCTCGGATGCCGATTTTAAAGCCATGCGTTTTGAGCGGGACGTTCTGGAGAGTTCACTGGCAAAACTTCGCGACCAGAAAGAGCGCTACGGCACGCTCAACGACGGTATTGCCGAGCAGATCAGCCAGCTTCCCCTGAGCGTCGGCTTTGTGAAACAAGAAGAGGAATTGATACGGGCCGCTCAAACGAAACACTTCTGGAACCAGGCTACGGAAGAGAGCTTCGACGAGCTGATTGAAAAGCTCTCCCAGTTGATGAAGTTTCGCGAGCCTGATAGCGGCGCAATCGGTCAAGTTCACCTGAACTTGCAGGATCTTCTGCACCATAAAGAGATGGTTGAATTCGGCCCCCGAAATGAGGCCGTCAGCATTACCCGCTACCGCGAAATGGTTGAATCGCTCATTACCGAACTGACAAAACAGAATCCGATTCTTTCCAAAATCAAGGAGGGTAAAGAGATTTCCCCTGAAGAGGCCACTGAACTTGCGGAGCTGCTCCACGAAGAGCATCCGCACATTACCGAGGAGCTGTTGCGTGCCGTCTATCAAAACCGCAAGGCCCATTTCATCCAGTTTATCCGCCATATTCTCGGCCTCGAAATTCTCAAGAGCTTCCCTGAAACGGTTGCCGATGCGTTCAATCAGTTTATCAAACAGCATTCCAACTTTTCCACTCGCCAACTCGACTTTTTAAACCTCCTCAAAAACGTTCTTGCGGAACGTGAAAAAGTTGAAAAAAGAGACCTGATCAACGCCCCCTTCACGGTCATCCACCCGAAAGGCATTCGCGGAGTCTTCAGTCCGGCTGAAATCAATGAAATTCTGGCATTGGCCCGGCAACTTGCAGCATAACATGACAGAAAATAATCGCATCGAATACAAGCGCGAGCTGACTGACGGACTGGAGAAAGAGGTCATCGCATTTCTGAACTATCATGATGGTGGCATTATCTATATCGGTATTGACAAGCATGGAGCGATCTACGGCGTTTCGGAGTGCGACGCTCTGCAGCTTGTCATCAAGGATCGCCTCAAAAATAATATTCAGCCCTCATGCCTTGGTTTGTTCGATGTCATTCACGAAACCCGTGAAGGCAAAGATATTATTAAACTCATCGTTGCCAGTGGTACCGAAAAGCCCTATTACCTGCGCAGGTTCGGCATGTCGGAAAAAGGATGTTTCATTCGCATTGGCAGCGCCAGTGAGCCCATGACGCAGCACATGATTGAAGAGTTGTTTGCCCGGCGTACGCGTAATTCGATCGCCCGTATCCGTTCTTTGCGGCAGGATCTCACCTTTGAACAGCTTAAAATCTACTATCAGGAGGCAGGACTTACACTTGGCGACAAATTCGCCGCGAATCTCGAACTGCTCACCGAGGATGGAGTTTACAATTATGCCGGTTACCTGTTGGCAGACCAGAACGGCAATTCGGTGCAGGTGGCAAAATACGCAGGCACTGACAGGGTTGATCTGCTTGAAAGCAAGGATTACGGCTTCTGTTGCCTGGTTAAAACCTGCAAGCAGATACTCGATCGTCTGGAGGGAGTCGAGAACCGAGTTATCAATAAAATAACTCCCCGTGAGCGTATCAGCCGAAGCCTGTGGGGAAAGGTTGCCCTTCGTGAAGCCGTTATCAACGCCATCATTCACAACGACTACAGTACCGAACTGGTGCCAAAGTTTGAAATTTTTGCTGATCGACTGGAAATTACCTCGGCAGGTACCGTTCATCCCGGATCGGAGCAGGATGATTTTTTTGCCGGTTACTCCATGCCTCGCAACAAAACCCTGATGCGGGTCTTCAAGGATCTTGCTATGGTGGAATATCTCGGCTCTGGAATGCCCCGGATTCTGAAAGCTTACCCGCGTGAAGCCTACACATTCTCCACTCATTTCATACGGACGACCTTTCCCGTTTCCAGGGAAGCTCTTGCGCTGGAAGAAGAGGTACTGAAAGCCGAAGCAAAAACCTCGGGGGCCCAGTCAAGGGCCCAGTCAAGGGCCCAGTCGGTAGCTGTTCTGCTGGCATTGACCGATGCAACCCGCTCTGCCATGGAGCTTATCGAAATACTTGGTCTTGAGACCAAAACAGGGGCATTCAAGCGAGCCATAAAGGAGTTGCTCGAACAGGAGCTTATTGCCTATACTCTCCCTGAAAAGCCCGGCAGCCGCCTGCAAAAGTACCGGATTACCGAAATAGGGTCAAGCTATGTAAAGAATATTCAAAAAGATCAATAACCGATGCTGCAGCACAACCCTGAACTGAAATCAAAAATAGACCAACTCTGGAACAAGTTCTGGAGCGGCGGCATATCCAATCCACTCACCGCCATCGAACAGATCACCTATTTGCTCTTCATGAAGCGAATGGACGATCAGGATCAGGAAAAGCAGGCAAGCGCCGAATGGGCGGGCGAACCCTACACCTCAAAATTCAAGGGAGTGTGGATTCCGCAGGAATACCGTGGCAAATCAAATTCATTCAATTATGCGATAGACAAAAGCACCCTCCGCTGGAGTGAATTCAAGCACATGCAGGCCGAAGAGATGCTCACCCATGTGCAGACCAAAGTTTTTCCCTACCTGAAAGACATGAACGGTGCCGAATCGCAATTCAGCCACCACATGAAAAATGCGGTATTCATCATCCCCAAGCCATCGCTTCTCGTTGAAGCCGTGAAAACGGTTGACGAAATCTTTGAGGTGATGGAGAAAGACTCGAATGAAAAGGGGCAGGCATTTCAGGATATTCAGGGTGACGTCTATGAATTTCTGCTCTCCGAAATTGCCTCCGCCGGAAAAAACGGACAGTTCCGCACCCCTCGCCATATTATCAAAATGATGGCCGATCTGGTCGAGCCAAAGCTTGGCCACACCATTGCCGATCCAGCATGTGGCACAGGCGGATTTCTGCTCGGAGCCTATCAATACATCGTAACGCAACTGGCGATTCGCGCCGGAAACAAGGATCTCGTGGCGGACGAAGACGGATTTCTCCGCACCTCTGTTTCTGTGGGCCTTACCGAACAGGCAAAATCAATTCTTGGCAAGACGCTCTTCGGCTACGATATCGACAGCACCATGGTTCGCCTTGCGCTCATGAACCTGATGATGCACGGTATTGATGAACCGGAAATTGACTACAAGGATACCCTGAGCAAGAGCTTTACCGAAGAGTCCTGCTACGATATCATCATGGCCAATCCACCCTTTACCGGCAGCATCGACAAAGGCGACATCAACGAAAGCTTTACCCTCTCCACCACCAAAACAGAGCTGCTGTTTGTTGAAAACATCTACCGGCTGCTGAAAAAAGGAGGAACCGCCTGCGTTATTGTGCCTCAGGGTGTGCTCTTTGGCTCCGGCGGCGCCTTCAAGGCACTGCGCAAGCTGCTGGTTGACCGCTGCGACCTGAAAGCCGTTATCACCATGCCGAGTGGTGTCTTCAAACCCTATGCCGGAGTCTCAACATCCATTCTGCTCTTTACAAAAGTATGGGGGCCGCTCGACAAGGTCACCAAACCGGCGACAGAGCATGTCTGGTTCTACGACATGCAGTCGGACGGCTACTCCCTCGACGACAAACGAAGCAAGCAGGAGGGTTTTGGTGATCTGCTTGATATTGTGGAGAATTATAAACGGCGAAGCGTTGAGCACGACACCGACAGAACCCAAAAGTTCTTTTTTGTGCCGCGCATTGAAATTGAAGGCGAAGGAGGATATGACCTATCCCTTTCCCGCTATAAAACCGATGTTTTTGAAGAGGTCGTGTACGAAAGTCCATCGGTGATTCTCGACAAACTGATTGCGGCAGAAGTGGGGGAGATCGATGAGGCTGAACTTACCAACATTCAGAGCGGCATTGTACGCGAGCTACTTGAGCTCAAGGGGATGATTGGATGAAACAAGCATTTGCAATAGGTTGGGGGATAAGTTTTTCAGTTGGTCGATTTAGGCGTAACTTACTTTTTTATAAGGATGTTAAAATTACGAACGCACTGCGTTCGCAATTCGATTATGAGCGATATGGAAAACTGCCCGAAAAGAAACCGACAATCAGCGTGAAGGTTATTGAGGGGAGGGGAAGATGAAAACAGTTGAACTTCAACAGGTTACAACCATAATTGCAGGCCAATCCCCTGAATCGTCAACATATAATTCAATTGCCGACGGATTACCGTTTTTTCAAGGGAAAGCAGATTTTCAGGATAAATTCCCAAAAGTTCGTATTTGGTGCAACAGCGCTAAGCGTAAAGAGGCCGATCCTGGCGATATTCTGATGTCTGTTCGTGCCCCCGTTGGATCGGTAAATATTTGTAACCAGAAATGCATTATAGGGAGGGGGTTGTCGGCAATCCGACCAGACGCAAATCTAAATAATTATTTTCTATACTATTATCTCAAGTGCAACGAGAAAAATGTTGCCAGTTTAGGAACAGGTTCGACATTTCAAGCAATAACTCAGACAACGTTGAAAAGGCTTGACGTGCCCCTTCCGCCGCTTGACGACCAAATCCGTAGTGCAACCCTCCTTTCCAAAGTAGAAAACCTGATCTTCCGCCGCCGCGAGCAACTAAAACAGCTTGACGAACTGCTCAAAAGTGTTTTTCTGGAGATGTTTGGCGATCCGGTCAGGAATGAGATGGGGTGGGAGATGAAACGTATGGATGAAATTTCTGATTCCCGGTTAGGGAAAATGCGTGACAAAAAGTTCATTACAGGAAATCATCTGAGAAAATATATCGGAAATTCAAATGTCCAGTGGTTTCGTTTCAAACTGGATGATTTGGAGGAAATGGATTTTGATGAAAGAGAGCGCGTACTATTTGCTTTGATGGATGGAGATCTGTTGATTTGTGAAGGTGGTGATATAGGGCGATGTGCAATATGGAGAAGTAACTTGTCAGAATGTTATTTTCAGAAAGCCATACATCGAGTAAGATTACACAAATCGCAAGCTATACCTGAATATCTTCAATATGTGATGCTGTTCTTTTCGTTATACAATGGTTTTAAGAATGTTACCTGTAAGGCGACTATTTCTCATTTAACCGGCGAAAAACTTAAAGAAACGCTTATTCCATTACCTTCTCTTGAACTTCAAAACCGTTTTTCAACAATCGTCAAAAAAGTTGAAAAAATCAAGATCACCTACACTCACTCTTTTATTAATCTCGAATCACTCTATGGTATTCTCAGCCAAAAAGCATTCAAGGGTGAGCTGGATTTTTTGCAGGTTTCGCCTGTTGAGGGAAACGTGAGCTAATGTGGCTTTTTTTTGATTTTATTGCTTTAAAAGGCGCTGACGTATTTGGAAAATTGGCAGATACACGAGCCAAAATGGTCTTTTTTCTCCGAATTAGGCAGATCGGTCTATACAATGTCAACTATCTTTATTCACTCTACCGCATAGAGGTACCTACATGACTACATTATTTGATTTTGATGTCCTTCTTTCATTTGCCGGAAAGGAACGGCATTTTGCTCGCGCTATTCATGATATTGCCTCAGCAAATGGATTGCGAGTTTTTCTTGATGAAGAATTTCAGCATGAGATATGGGGCAGGAACCTCGTGGAGTATCTTGATCAGACCTATCGAGAGCGTGGCCAATTTGTGCTTGTATTACTGTCGAAATCCTACCGAGATAAGGGATTTACTAAGGTCGAACTCTTCGCTGCTTTTGATCGCATGATCAACGAGAGAGCAGAGTACCTATTACCTGTCAAGGTCGATGATGATTCATGGATTGATGGTCTTCCGAGGTCTACAGCCTATCTTGATTTACGAAAAGAGGGTGTCCTTGGAGTATGCAAATTGCTACTCAAGAAGATTCGAGGTTCGACTGCGAGTCTAATAATTCCTCCTGGAATTAATATTCCGCGGATTCCAAGTGCTTCAATATCCGGCGATCAGTTGGCTGAGTACCTTGTCGAATTGTGCGCAAGACCGCAAGTGACCTTGTTCGGTGCGCTTGTTTATGACGAAACAAATATTGGTTTACGTCGCTTGCTTAGAGATCAAGATTCGTGGGATGCTCTTGACAAAGCGTCAGGTCAAAATCTTGAAGTATTTGCAATTCGAGATACCGAGCAATATGGCAGTGATGCGCCTCCTTTTCAACAAGAAATGATGACTAGCATATCGCTTAGTTGCGCACGAGATCGGGGTTATTACTATTCTAAGCTTTTGCACGACTACTTTGGAAGGGAGAAGACAAGACTTGCATATCCTTCGTTTTTGTTGTTTATCGTTGAGAAGCGGAAGGTTAAGAAGTGCTGGCTTATTCCTTTTCACCGAGCCACTCCAGATGAGACACTTGATTGGTTGATCGATCTCTTTAGTTCGATTAAGAAATGCCTATTGGTTGCGGGTGGGGCCAATGCATCATCGGACGAAGTAATTTCAAAACTGAAAGAATTATTGCTGGATGGTAAGTATAAACTTAACATTCAACAAGTCATGAACGATGCTGAACGTGCTGTGCGTTTGCTGACTGAATATATTGAATAATTTGATCGTTTTGATTCTGCGAGCTTGGCGTGATGGCTAAACAAACGTTACCGATCAGAGCATCTGAATTTGAACGTTAGATTTAAAAATGAGCGGATAAATTATTGACAGTATTTCAATTGTCGAGTGCAGTTCTATCAAGGATTATCAGATTTTCCTGAAATTCAATACCGGCGAAACGGGGGAGGTTGATCTCCGCAATCTTGTTTGTAAATATCCAATAGCTGAACCATTGCGGAACCCTGAAGCTTTTTCACATCTTTATCTTGATTCCTGGCCAACTCTGGCATGGGATTTCGGTTTCGATGTTGACCCCAAGTCACTATATTTCAGGGCAACCGACAAGTCGCCGTGGGATACCAAAGCGTCCTAAAAAAACGTCATTACATGATGAAGGCCTGAGGAATCAAACCTCTTTCTTACTGAATGATAAAAGGTAACGTATGGACGTCAGCATACAGCAAATACATGAACTGATCCGTCAGGGGGAAGGGATATCTACGGAGTTCAAAACCTGCAGGAATAAGATCAATCGCGATGTCTATGAGACAGTTTGCGCCTTTCTCAATCGGCATGGCGGGACGATTTTACTCGGTATTCAGGATGATGGAACCGTTCAGGGGATTGAGCAGGATGCTGTAACGCAGATCAAAAAGGACTTTGTCACTGCCATCAACAACCCGCTGAAGCTTACTCCGCCAACGTATCTCTCTGTGGATGTTGTCGAGTTGGACGGGAAATCCCTGCTGCGTATCTATGTGCCGGAAAGCTCGCAGGTGCATCGCTGTAATGGTCGTATTTATGACCGCAATGAAGATGGCGATCTGGATATTACCGATCACACCACACTGGTGGCGCATCTCTACCAGCGTAAACAGGCGACCTTCAGCGAAAACAAGGTATACCCCTGGATTCAGGTCGAAGATCTTCGCCCGGAATTGATTGAAAAGTGCCGTCGATATGTTCGTATAAACAGGGATAATCACCCTTGGGCGGATATGGATGATCTGCAACTACTCAAGAGTGCCCAGCTCTATCAGGAAAATCCAGTTACCAGGGAAAACGGAGTTACTCTGGCTGGAGTTATGCTGTTTGCACCTGACCTGCTTATCCTGAAAGTATGTCCTGCGCATCGAACCGACCTGATCCTGCGCAAGGTCAATGTTGACCGCTACGACGACCGCGATCTGGTACGCACCAACCTTATTGAAAGCTATGACCGCATTCTGGCCTTTGTCCAGAAGCATTTGCCAGACCCTTTTTATCTTGAAGGCATTGAACGCAGAAGCCTGCGGGATGCCATCTTCCGTGAGGTTGCATCCAATATCCTTATTCACCGCGAATATTCCAGCGGTGTTCCGGCTCGGCTTATTATTGAATACGGTCAGGTGACCACCTGGAACGCCAATCGTCCTCACGGGTTTGGCGTGCTGAACCCCGACAACTTCGCGCCCTATCCTAAAAACCCGGTGATCGGTGCATTTTTCAGGGAGATAGACCGCGCTGACGAACTTGGTTCCGGTATGCGCAAGATGATGATGTATGGCAAAAAGTACGGCGGAGCGGACCCTCAGCTCATCGAAGGTGACCTTTTTCGCATGATCATCAGTGTGCCGGAATTCGGAGAAAACCCTTCAAACACTCTTGGACGTGAGCCAGCAGCAGTTTCCTCGGGGCCAGAGTCGGGGCCAGAGTCGGGGCCAGAGTCGGGGCCAGAGTCGATTTTTAAAAGAATCATCAAGGAGTTGCTCATCGGTGCCCGATCAAAATCCGAATTGGCTGCTGCGCTTGGCCAAAGGTCGGTATCGGGAAAACTGAATGAACGGATCCGTGAAATGCTTGCTGATGGCTTGATTGCGCAGACCATTCCTGACAAGCCAACAAGCCGATTGCAAAAATATTGTCTGACTGAGAAAGGTCGTAAATGTCTAGAAAAAAGATGAAACGGGAACGTGCTCGAACAAGTCGCCGGTCAAGTGGATAGATGGACGTTTGATTTACAGGTATATGCACCCGATCACGGAAGAAACGACTCGGTTCGGCAGTTTTATAGTGAATTTCCGATTACGTCCGCAGTGCGGACGCAATTTCAATAGATGTAATATCATCTGGTGATACCTCAATAACAGGCGAGTGACGAAACAGCGCTCAAGAATTCTAAACTGTATAAGAAGGAGGTGGATCGTGACAGAAGAACAAACGCTCATTGCTTTTGAAAATACGCCAATTCGTCGCCACTTCGATGAGGCTACTGAAACCTGGTACTTCTCGATTGTTGATGTCATCGCCGTTTTGAGCGAAAGCGTCAATCCGTGTGATTATTGGTTCAGGATGAAGGTCAGGGTAAAGGCTGAAGATGGCCTTGAGTTGTCGACAATTTGTCGACAACTGAAATTGAAATCTTCAGATGGGAAAAAATATGCTACCGATTGCGCGAATGTAGAGGGATTGCTGAGAATTATTCAGTCCATTCCCTCACCCAAGGCTGAGCCGTTCAAACAATGGCTGGCTAAAGTTGGCTATGAACGCATTCAGGATATGGCTGATCCAGCGCTATCCGTTGATCGCGCCCGTGAGTACTGGCAACAACATGGGAGAAGTGAAAAATGGATACAGCAGTGGATGATGGGCCAGGAGACCCGCAATAAACTCACTGATTACTGGAAGGAGCATGAAATTTCCAAAGAGGATGAGTATGCCATTTTGACCAACATCATCCATCAGGAGTGGACGGGCGTTTCCATCAAGAAGCATAAGGATATGAAAGGGCTGAAAACCCAGAACCTGCGCGACCACATGAGTGAAGCTGAGCTGATTTTTACTGCGCTGGCCGAACTCTCTACCCGGCAAATTGCCGAAAGTGTTGATGCTACAGGAATGAAAGAGAATGCCGATGCAGGGAAAAAAGGCGGCAAGATTGCCAAAGGTGCACGACTTGAATTGGAACAGAAAACCGGCAAGAGCGTTGTCAGCGGAGAAAACTTTTTTGCGCCATCAAAACCGGCAAAAAAGATTACTGGTGCACGAGAAGGCGGGGCGTGAGCTTGTGTAAAACATTAAGAAATGTGTTTCAATTATAGAAGCAAGGTATGTCAAGGATTATCAGATATTTCTGAAATTCAATACTGGTGAAACCGGCGAGGTTGATCTGCGTGATCTTGTCTATAAATGTCCAATAGCGGAACCATTGCGGAACCCTGAAGCTTTTTCACATTTTTATCTTGATTCCTGGCCTACTCTTGCATGGGAATGCGGTTTTGATGTAGACCCTGAGTCACTGTATTTCAGGGCAACCGGCAGGTCGGTCTGGGAGACGAAAGCATCCTGATAAAACGCCATGCAGGCGAATATCGTTTATCAGGAATGGACAGGCTCATGATGAAGCAGATGGCTATGGATGGACATGTAATTCTAAACTGTACAAGAAAGAGGCGGATCATGACAGAAGAACAATCGCTCATTGCTTTTGAAAATACGCCAATTCGTCGTCACTTCGATGAGGCTACTGAAACCTGGTACTTCTCGATTGTTGATGTCATCGCCGTGTTGAGCGAAAGCGTCAATCCGCGTGATTATTGATTCAGGATGAAGGTCAGGGTGAAGGCTGAAGATGGTCTTGAATGAGGCTGATCTGGATCACTTCAACGACAACTATGGAAAGGTGCCCTTCTTGTCAGTGATGACTGGTTTCGGATGCGGTATGGCATGATTGGGATTATCTGGAATTGAGCTATATTGCGATTGATTTGTACACTATAGTGATACTTAAAGAGGAACAACTATGATAGCAATAAGCACAACCGAGTTGAGGCGGAACCTTCGGAAATACCTCAATACCGCAAATAAGGAACGGGTCATTATCCAGTGCGGAAAGAGCGAAACCTATGAAATTATTCCTGCCCGGAAAATGAGTGATACTGACCGATATTTTTCTGATCCCAATGTTGTTGAACATTTACAGCACTCTCTTCAGCAAGTAGAGGAGGGTAAAACAACGGTTCTCAAAAAATCAGATATCAAAAACTTCCTGGGACTTGAGTAATGGGCTATGCGCTTGTCTATACTGACGTTGCTCATGAAGATATTGAGAAGCTTAAAAAGTCTGGTGACATGGTTGCGATCCGCAAACTTGCCAGAATGCTTGAAGAACTTATTGACCATCCTTTTACAGGATCAGGTAAACCGGAACAACTCAGATACAATTTTTCTGGTTGCTGGTCACGAAGGATTTCCAGGAAACACCGCCTTGTATATACAGTAGATGACAAAACAGTAACCGTTCACCTGCTTTCTGTTTACGGGCATTATGATGATCGATGATTTTTTCGCGATTCGATTGGAGATTCCGGTGACACTGGAGAGGTGGAGCTTCTGATCCAGCGATGTTCCGTCCCGGCTTATCATTGAATACAGTCAGGTGATCACCTGGAACGCCAATCGTCCTCACGGGTTTGGTGTGCTGAATCCCGATACCTTCGCGCCGTATCCTAAAAACCCGGTGATCGGTGCATTTTTCAGGGAGATAGACCGTGCAGACGAACTGGGTTCTGGTTTGCGCAAGATGATGATGTACGGAAAAAAGTACGGCGGAGCGGACCCTCAGCTCATCGAAGGTGACGTTTTTCGCATGATTATCAGTGTGCCGGAGTTTGGAAAGAAACCTTTAAACACCCTTGGACGTGAGCCAGCGACATTTTCTTCAGGGCCAGAGTCGATTTTTAAAAGAGTCATCAGGGAGTTGCTCATCGGCTCTCGATCAAAATCCGAATTAGCTACTGCGCTTGGCCAAAAGTCGGTATCGGGAAAACTGAATGAACGAATCCGTGAAATGCTTGCTGACGGCTTGATACCTGCCATCCGCGTGGCGAAACTGCTTATGAGTACCCCGTTGTCGAATTTCGTTAAATCCAAGTGCTTCAAGGAATCCAACAATCTCGCGAGGTTTGAGAACAGGTAAATGTCCCATGTTCAGGCCACAACTATATTTTGAGTGCCAATAAATTCTGCTTCCAGCACTGGTTCTCCATCCTCAAGCAGCATTTCAATGACTTCCTGAAGATTTTGATGCAGTTCATCCAGGGTTTCCCCTTGTGTGTGTGCTCCCTGGAATCCTGGGATGAATCCTACAAAAAGACCAGTCTCCTTACATCGTTCAACAATTGCCGTGTAATTTCTCATTGGAAGCTTTCTCCTTTACTTATAAATTCATGAAGGCTCTTCAGAAACGATAAATGATATTACCTCAGTAGCTGATTTGGCTAAACTCTCTTTCTTTCAAGGTAAATATTTGACACTGATTCCCAAATGACAAGGCAAAAAACGGTTCTGAACCTTCGGCAGTTAGCGCATGGGAATCCCATTACACTGGCCCAGCGGTTGTTTCTTCAAGGCCAGAGCAAATCATGTAACCGGTTACCATAATGCATATTCCATTAGGCACTCCCCGAAGACTTGTGGCTGCTGCCACTCATCTATTATGTAAGGGCATTCACGCAAACAAACCGGAGAAACCGGTCAAGTTTGTTCTCATGAACACTACAGCTAACAGGAACCGGGATCTTCATGAGCCAATCACCATCGTCGAACGAGGAGTTTTTGCTCTTGTTCGCCTGTTGCTGCCTCCGCAAGTGGATAACAAACATGCTGCAGAGTATTTTCGGGTTACCATCGGTCAGATCGACAGGTTCATTGAGTGGTTTGTTGTGCGTCCGGATACATTGATCAATGACGACAAGGTTACAGGTTATGATGTATATACTTCACCGACCAGAAGCCCTGTCTTCAATGCAGGCTCAACCAGTCGTATTAATGTCGCACACTTTATAGCTGATCTGATCACCAGCGATAAAACCTGGAAGAGGTGGAGGGGGCAGATGCCTGTCATCTACAATATATGATCATGCATTTTAGCAGGGTAACAGAAAGAGTGTTATTATGACAGGAGAATGTGAAATGACTCAATTTTTCAATGAGATTCTATGAAAACGCTTGGCAATATTCTGTGGCACTTCCCGTTTTTCGGTTTCGTCAGTGCTATTCTTGTCTATCTGTTAGGGCTTATTTTTACAGTGACGATCGTTGCAGCACCAATTGGCCTGGGGTTAATGGAGTACGGGAAATTTCTGTTCGCCCCATTCGGGCATGCGATGATCAGCAAATCTGATCTCAACGTTAAACAAAATCCGGTATGGATGGCATACTCAACCATTGTGATGATTATCTACCTTCCCCTCGGCCTCATTCTTGCGCTAATCGCGGTTTGTCAAGTAGCCGCGCAGTTCGTGACAATTATCAATATTCCTGTTGCACTTGTTATTGCCAAGTCTCTCGGGACCTATCTGAACCCGGTCAACAAGATATGTGTGCACAGTGCAGTGGTGGAAGAAATAGAACGTCGTAAAGCGAAAGCCGAAGTATGAAATCATCCTGAATAGTCCAATAAGCATGACAGGGACGCAAAGCGTTAAAGCCACGCTACGGTCTCGGAGCTTGAATCTCAGCCTTAAGAGGAGAACGCAGCAATGAAGAACATCAATACCCGGGTATGCCCTGTTGCATTGTCAGGCTCTCTTGATAACAGCATTCGAAGATGGCTGCAAAACCCTGAAAAAATCCTGAGGCCATTTAAAGGGGGCGTTATTGGTAGTGAACCTATGACGGAGAGTCTTGGGTTGTAACCCCTGCTGCTGTTTTCTTTAAGGTATGACTGGTATATTCAGGGTAAGTCAGCAAGGGGCTGAATAAAACTTAGGGTGGCGAGCATTGTACGAAGTAAGATGAAAGAGTGAAATACAAACTTCTTGTTTTTGATTTTGACGGGACCCTGGCTGATAGCGAGGCGAGCATTATGGAGTCTCTGCAGCTTGTCGCCCAAGATCTGGGAATTCCGGCTTTTGACAGGGACGGAGCCCGGCGAAGTATCGGTTTGCCGTTGCGGCGTACAATTGAAATGGGGCTTGGTCTCGCTCCTGAAGAAGCTCCTGAGGCAGTTGACCTTTACAGAAAGCGTTACAACGAGGTTGCTTTAGACTTGACGCATCTGTTTCCGGGAGTGAACGAGACCCTTGACCGATTGCGGCACGATTACCTGCTGGCTGTCGCTTCAAGCAAGAGCACCCAAGGGCTGTTGTTGATGATGCGGCATCTCGGGATTTATGAGATATTCTCCTTTATTTCCGGGGCTCAGGATGTGCAAGAGCCAAAGCCGGCACCCGATATGGTGCTGCTTGCACTGGAGTCCATGAATATTCCGGCTCAAGAGTGCCTTGTTGTTGGCGACACTGTTTACGATATCGAAATGGGTCAACGCGCATTCACCGATACCTGTGCCGTCACCTACGGCAACCATTCAGCCGATGAACTCCGCTGCTTCAACCCCACATTTATCATTAACGCATTCCCGCATCTCATGCATTGTTTGGAGTGATTTTTCCCTTTACCTCACCGAAGATAAGCGCATAGCTCCGAGAGATTGTTCGATAGCAGCAATTGCAGGCGGAGGAGATCTTTTGACTATAAAACATGGAAATTCCATTACTCGTCAGCCATTGTAGAGCGTCAGCAGCAAAAAGGTAGGGGGGCGCAACGTGTTTGATCGCCTGTAATTGTTTGCTATAATGAAAAACTTGATTGTTCTCGAAAAAACGCATTGAGTATCTGGTTCATCTATTGTATGCTGCTTTCAATGAAGTTTCATCAGGAGAGTGCATGATGTATACGTCGGCAAGGGCATTGGAGCTTCTCAGGATTGGTTCCGGTTATCCCTGTGCGGTGTTCCGTGAGAGTCAGGAGGAGGCAATTCGTTATATCGTTGAAGGTCAGGGACGATTGTTGGTTGTCCAGAAGACTGGCTGGGGTAAAAGCTTTGTCTATTTTATCGCTACCAAATTGCTTCGTGAAGGGGGTAATGGTCCAGCGCTCTTGATTTCACCATTGCTTGCATTGATGCGAAATCAGATTGAGGCTGCAGAGCGAATGGGTGTACATGCAGTGACGATCAACTCAGATAATCCGGATGACTGGGCTGAAGTTGAAATGAGCATCGCTCGTAATGCGATAGATATTCTGATCATTTCACCTGAACGACTTGCGAATGAACGCTTCCGCACCAATGTTCTGGCTCCTATTGCTTCGCAGATTGCGATGTTGGTTATTGATGAAGCGCACTGTATTTCTGACTGGGGGCACGACTTTCGACCCCACTACCGACTGCTCGAACGGATTGTCAAAACCTTGCCACCAAACCTGCGACTTCTGGCAACTACTGCTACCGCAAACAATCGTGTCATGGATGATTTAGTCGAAGTGCTTGGGCCGCAATTGGAGGTGTTCCGTGGTGATTTGAATCGTCCTTCGTTGACCTTGCAAACCATATCTCTACCTGATCAAGCCCAGCGCCTTGCATGGCTGGCTGAACAGCTCGATACGCTTCAAGGCCACGGAATCATCTATACCCTCACCGTTCGTGACGCGAACATGGTTGCAGGTTGGCTGAAAAGTCGTGGGTTCAATGTTGAAGCCTACACGGGCGAAACTGGTGATCGCCGGCCGGAGTTTGAGCAGGCTCTGCTTAATAACCGGGTTAAAGCTCTTGTTGCTACTTCCGCACTGGGAATGGGTTACGATAAGCCGGATCTGGCATTTGTGATTCATTATCAGATGCCGGGATCGGTTGTTGCCTATTATCAGCAGGTAGGGCGTGCTGGACGTGCTCTTGAATCAGCATATGGTATCTTGCTGAGTGGCAGGGAAGAGACGGATATTACTGATTGGTTTATCAAGAGCGCTTTTCCGACCAGGCAGGAAGTTGATGATGTCATTAACGCTCTTGAAAATGAACCTTCGGGGCTCTCTGTGCCTGAACTTCAGGGAAAAGTGAATATCAGCTATGGACGTATTGAAAAGACCATTGCATTGCTCTCGCTGGAATCACCCGCCCCTGTCGCAAAGCAAGGGAGCAAGTGGCAATTGACAGCCGCCAAACTTGGTGAAGGATTTTGGGCTCGTGCGGATCGACTTACCGCGTTACGTCGTGATGAACAACGACAAATGCAGGAATATCTTAAACTTCCATTTGGTGAACATATGGGGTTTCTTGTTCAGGCGCTTGATGGTGATCCGAATGAGGTCAGTTTTCCTTTATTGTTACCGTTACCGATAACTGTTGAAGAGGCTCTTGTTCAGGAGGCTGTCGCTTTTTTGCGCCGCACCAGTTTGCCTATTGAGCCAAGACTTCAGTGGCCTGCCGGTGGTATGCCACAATATCGGGTGAAAGGAAAAATTCCTGTAAACCTGCAGGCAGGGCCCGGAAAAACACTCTGTGTTTGGGGTGATGCAGGGTGGGGTGGACTCGTCAGACAAGGAAAATATCATGACAACTGTTTTTCTGATATTTTGGTTACTGCTTGTGTTGAAATGATTCAGCAATGGAATCCGGAACCAGCACCGACATGGGTAACGTGCGTTCCGTCGTTGCGTCACCCCAATCTCGTTCCGGATTTTGCGAAGCGCCTTGCTGATGCTCTGGGACTGCCGTTTCAACTGCTTCTTGTAAAAACAAATAACCGGCCAGAACAGAAAACAATGGCAAACAGTACCCAACAGGCTCGAAATATTGATGGTTCACTCGCGGTCAAGGAACAAAGAGTGCCGGATGGTCCGGTTCTTCTGGTTGACGACATGGTAGATTCTCGCTGGACATTGACGGTATCTGCCTGGCTCTTGAGAACATATGGAAGTGGTGAGGTTTGGCCTTTGGCACTTGCTCAAACAGGATACGATTAACAATGCAACAACTCTCTTCGAATACAAAAGCCATTCTTCTGCTGACGGCTCCCTTGATTGCTGGTCACGGCAGCTCATCGCCTGACCTTCTGTCGCCGGGTGAGTACAATCGTCTGGCTCGTTATGTGCACGACATACATCACGAACCTGCCGATCTGTTGCTTCCGGGAGCAGAAAATCTGCATCGTTCATGCCAGCATATTGTTGAGGAAAAACGTATGCAAACCCTTCTTGAGCGTGGCTTTTTGCTCAGCCAGGTTGTTGAGCAGTGGCAGGCACGTGCTCTCTGGGTGGTCAGCCGCGCTGATGCTGCGTATCCCCGACGCATGAAGGCACGATTGCGGGAAGGTGCACCTGCAGTGCTTTATGGTTGCGGCGATATCCATCTGTTGGAAACTGGTGGCCTTGCCGTGGTGGGATCACGGCAAGTGGATGAGGAGCTGATTAACTATACAATGTCGATCGGCCAACTCTCTGCTCGTGCAGGCAGGACGATTATTTCCGGAGGTGCGAAGGGTATCGATCAGGCCGCCATGCGGGGCGCTCTTGAAGCTGGCGGGAAGGTCTGCGGGGTTCTTGCTGATCGTCTGGAAAGAACGGCAATGCAACGTGAAAATCGCAATCTGATTGTAGAGGGTCGCCTGGTTCTGGTTTCACCCTACGATCCAAGTGCGGGTTTCAATGTCGGCAATGCCATGCAACGCAACAAGTTAATCTATGCCTTGTCCGATGCTTCGCTGGTGGTAAATTCTGATAGTAATAAAGGCGGAACTTGGGCGGGTGCGATTGAACAGCTTGAGAAACTACGGCTGGTTCCAGTCTATGTTCGATCAACGGGAAGCGCTTCAACTGGTATCGATGCCTTGCGTGACAGGGGAGCTCTGCCTTGGCCGGAGCCTCATGACGTCGAGGCGTTTGAAGCTGTACTTGACACATCGCCATCTCTGATTCCAGTTGAGAGAGAGGCTTCCATCGGGCTCTTCTCGAACGGCATGGTTCAAGATTCAGTGACAGAGACGGCGCAAAAAAAGCCTCAAGTACAAATTATGGAGGATATATCTTTACCTCTTCACATGTCTGAAGAGGCGGAACTCAGTCCGGCGCAGAGATTGTTCGCTACGGTACGAGAGGCGATACGGCAATTGTTAAAAAAACCGATGACAGATACAGAGATTGCAGAGATATTAGAGTTGTCACCTCTTCAAACAAGGGTTTGGTTGCAGCGTCTGGTTGATGAAGGCCTCTTGGAAAAAAAGAATAAACCCGTCCGATATTGCATAAAAGAGTCTGGATTTTTTGAAAACGTACCCCATGCCACTTAACCTTTACACCAGCAACCGGATGGAAGTTCTGGTTGATACCCTTGCCGCTGCTCTTCGCGAGCCGCTGGCTTCACCGTTCAAGCAGGAGGTGATTGTGGTACAGAGCCGGGGGATGCAGCGGTGGCTCTCCATGGAGCTGGCGTCGCGGTTCGGCGTCTGGGCTAACGGGCACTATCCCTTTCCGAATGCGATGGTGAAGGAGCTGTTCGGGGCGCTCTTTTCTGAAAAGCCTGACACTTCATCATTTGCTCCGGAGGTGATGAGCTGGAGGATCATGCGGCTTTTGCCTGAGCTGCTCGACACAGAGCCCTTCGGCACCTTGCGTCGCTATCTTGCTGATGATCCTGACGGGCTCAAGCTCTTTCAGTTGTCGGAAAAAATTGCTGATACCTTCGACCAGTACACGCTCTTCCGTCCGGAGATGCTCTCCCATTGGGAGGCGGGGGAGTCACAACCTGCCGGCGAAGAGTGGCAGCCGGTTCTCTGGCGGAAGCTTGCTGACGGGGAGGGAATGCATCGGGGAAGGATGAAGGAGCTTTTCTGCAGGCAGTTGAGCCCTCTGTCGCCAGAGGTGAAGGAGATTCCCGAGAGGATCACCCTTTTCGGCATCTCCTACCTGCCAAAGTTCCATCTCGATATGCTCTCGGCGGTTGCGAGGGTGACTGAGGTGAACCTCATTCTTCTGAGCCCGACTCGTGAGTACTGGGGCGATATTCTCGCCAGGAAGGCGATTGTCAGGCTGCCGGAGGAGGAGCGGGCCCTGCGCATGGAGGGGAATCCGCTTCTCGCTTCGCTTGGCAGGATCGGACGGGATTTTTCGGATATGATTATCGACATGAGCGACAGCGCTTTTCATCAGGAGGAGCGCTATGATGATCCGGGTGAGGAGTGCCTGCTTCACGGCCTGCAGTCCGATATTCTGAACCTTTCGGGTACCGGTGAGGAGGGGGAGCAGCGCCCGCTTGACCCGCTTGACCGGTCGCTCCGGATTCACTCCTGCCACAGTCCGCTTCGTGAAATCGAGGTGCTCTACGACAATATTCTTGCCATGCTTGAGGAGTCTCCCGGCCTGACTTTGCGCGATATTGTGGTGATGACGCCGGATATTGAGAGCTATTCGCCCTACATCTCCACCGTGTTCGGAGCAGGAGGGAATGGCGCCGGATTGCACTACTCCATTGCCGACCGGAGGATGATGCATGAGGGGGAGATTGCTTCGGCGGTGCTGAAACTGCTTGCTCTGCCTGCAAGCCGCCTTGCCGCATCCGAACTCTTTGACCTGCTTGCCTCTCCGCCCGTAAGCCGCCGTTTTTTGGTGGAGAGTGACGAACTTGACGTTATCCGTGAGTGGATTGAAAAAACCGGGATTCGGTGGGGGATGGATGAGGGCGACCGTACGGCGAAGGCTCTTCCTTCCTATCGCGAGAACTCATGGAAGGCAGGGCTTGACCGGCTCCTGCTCGGCTATGCCATGCCGGACGAGAATCAGCTTTTCAACGGCATTCTGCCCTACGATGATCTGGCTGGTTCTGCAGCCGAAACCCTCGGCAAGTTTGCCGGGTTCATCACGTCGGTTGAAGCGTTTGTCAACAGGATGGAACGGCCCTGCACCCTTGAGGAGTGGCGCAGCCGGTTTCAGGCGCTGCTGGCCGACTTTATTCTCCCTTCCAGCGTCTCCGAGCGGGAGTTTGCAACCATTGCCGCTCTTGGCGAAAAGCTTGGTGAGGTTGCCGCTGCGGCGGAGTTCACCCAGGAAGTGACGCCTGCGGTGATGCTCTCCTGGCTGAGGGCTCACCTTGAGCTGCAGGAGCAGGGGCTGGGCTTCATGACGGGTGGCATCACCTTTTGCGCCATGCTGCCCATGCGGAGCATTCCCTTCCGTGTTGTCGTTTTGATCGGCATGAACGACAGCGCCTTTCCCCGCCAGAGCCGCGCTCCGGGATTTGACCTCATTGCGCGTGAGCCGCAGAAGGGCGACCGCTCATTGCGTAATGAAGACCGTTACCTCTTTCTTGAGTCGATCCTTTCGGCCCGTGACCTGCTCTATATAAGCTATATCGGCCAGAGCATCAGGGATAACAGCGAGCTGCCGCCCTCGGTGCTGGTCAGTGAACTGCTCGATGCCGTTCGCCGGGGCTTTTCCCTGCCCGATGGAGATTCCGTCGAGAAGCAACTGGTGGTACGGCACCCTTTGCAGGCTTTTAACCGGGCCTATTACTCTGCAGGCTCTCCGCTTTTCAGCTATTCGGCTGAGAACTTTCATGCGCTGGTTGAAAAAGAGCGTCCTGCAGCTCCGTCACGCCCCTTTATGAGTGTTCCTCTTGATGAACCGCCTGAGGAGTGGAAAACCGTTTCGCTTAAACAGCTTCTGCGTTTTTACGATAACCCGGCGGGCTTTTTTCTGGAGCAGCGTCTTGGTATCAGGCTTGAAGGGATGGTGGAGCCGCTTGAGGATCGTGAACCCTTCGCAGTTGAGGGGCTCGCATTGTACAGTCTGAAGCAGGAGCTGCTTGAAATTGTGCTTGGAGGAGGGAATACACTCGAACTGCTCCCACTCTATCGGAGCCGGGGAGTGCTCCCGCCCGCCCTCCATGGTGAGCTGCTTTTCCGTAAAATTCTTGATGAGGTGCAGCAGTTTGCCGCAACCGTGCAGGAAAAAACCGCTGGCGCTGGCGCTCTGGCACCGCTTGAGGTCGATCTGCAGCTTGGCGGATTCCGCCTGACCGGTCAGCTTGTACGGGTGTGGCCAGAGAGCCTGTTGCACTACCGCTGCGCGAAACTGAAGATGAAGGATCAGATGCGAGGCTGGATTGAGCATCTCGTGCTCAATATGGCAGATCAGCCGGGTTATCCAAGAAAAACCTCTCTTGTCATGGTTGATAATGAAAAACAGTTTGCTCCGGTGGCTGATGCTGCCCTGTATCTGGAGGATCTTCTGAAGTATTACTGGCAGGGGCTCTCCATGCCGCTGCGCTTTTTCCCGCGTTCTTCACTGGCCTTTGCCGCAAAAGAGGATCTCGATGCCGCCCGCAGGGAGTGGCGTGACGACACCTTCAACAACCGCCCGGGCGAGGGCTCCGATCCGGCAATCGAGCGCTGCTTTGGCGCCGCAGATCCCTTTGACGATGAGTTCTGCTCCCTTGCCGTCGAGTTGCTCAGGCCGATGATTCAGGCTGCAGGGGAGGAGGCACCATGAAACCACTGAACCATGCAGCCGTAGAACTCTCCGGCATCAACCTGATCGAGGCCAGTGCCGGGACGGGGAAGACCTATGCTATTGCCTCGCTCTACCTTCGCCTGCTTCTGGAAAAAGAGCTTCTGCCGGAACAGATTCTTGTGGTAACGTATACCGAAGCGGCTACGCAGGAGCTTCGCGGCAGAATCCGCAGTCGTATCCGTGAGGCGCTCGAGGTGATGGAGGGTTGCGATACCAGCGACATATTCCTTGGTGAGCTATATGAAACGGCCTCTCTGAGTGGGATGAAAAAGGTGCGCGACCTCCTTGAACGGGCGCTCGGCGCTTTTGATACCGCTTCGATTTTCACCATTCACGGCTTCTGCCTTCGGGTGCTGCAGGATAACGCCTTCGAGAGCGGCTCACTCTATGATACTGAATTGGTGACTGATCAGACAGAGCTGCTTCGTGGTATTGTGGATGATTTCTGGAGAGTACATTTTTTCGGTGAGTCTGCGCCACTGCTCGGCTATGCCCTGCGTAACCGCCTCACTCCTGAAACCTTCCTGTCGCTGTTGAAGAACCTTCATGCCGGAACCGGGGTTGAGGTTATCCCTGATTTCAGTGATGAGCAGATAACGGCGATTGAGAGGGAGTGCTCGGCTGCTTACAGTGATGCCAGTTCAATTTGGATGGGGCATAAAGGCTCGATAACTGAACTTCTGACCACTGAGAAGGGTTTGAGCCGTTCAGCCAAATATTACCGCGCTGACCTGCTTGAACCGCTTTTTTCCGGGATGGATGCTTTTGTTGAAGGAGGCAATGCGTATGACCTGTTTGAGTCATTCCCGAAATTGACCCTTGAGGGTATTCTTGAAGGCACCAAAAGCAAAGGTGTGGCGCCCTCCCATCCCTTTTTCCTTTCCTGCCAACGGCTCCAGGATGCAGTGGAGAGGCGTCTTCTTGCCCTCAAGGCTGAACTGCTTCGCTTTTATCAGAAGAACCTGCCATTGCGCAAACGAATCGGAAATATCCGTTTTTTTGATGATCTCCTTGAGGATCTCTACCATGCGCTTTTGCCAGAGCAGGGCGGGGATGCACTTGCCGAGATTATCAGAAAAAAGTATTGCGCAGCACTTATTGATGAGTTTCAGGATACCGACCGCCAGCAGTATGAGATCTTCAGGAGCATCTATGCGACATCCGGGTTGCCGCTTTTTCTAATCGGCGATCCAAAACAGGCCATTTACAGTTTCCGTGGTGCGGATATCTTCGCCTACATAAGAGCAGCGCGTGAGGTAGGTGAGGAGCGGCGCTTTACCCTGACGGAGAACTGGCGCTCTTCTCCGCTGCTGCTTCAGGCGTTCAATACCTTGTTCAACAATACGATGAGGCCGTTTCTCCATGATGAAATTCTCTATCACCCGCTCGCTTCAGGGAAAAGCGAGCCGGAGAGGGCGGATGGAGCGGGGGAAGATCTTGAGCCGATGCAGCTCTGGCTGATGGATTCGAGTGATGAGAAGAGCGGCATGTTGACTGTGGATGATGCTGGCGCCTGGGCTTCAACGGCCGTTGCCGGTGAGATTGTCCGAATCCTGCAGGATGGTCAAACCCTTTTCAGCGGCAGGCCATGCAGTGCCGGAGATATTGCCGTTATTGTGCGCACGCACCGGCAGGCGGCTCTTATGCTCAACGCCTTGCATAACCGGGGCGTTGCCGGGGTCATGCGGAGCAATCAGAGTATCTTTTTGTCGAGAGAGGCTGAAGAGGTGCGCATCCTGCTCTCAGCCCTCGCTGATCCGGGCAACGAGCCAAAGGTACGTGCGGCGCTGGTGACCGATCTGCTTGGCAGGTCGGGCAACGATATTGAGAGGTTTCATGATGATGAAGCGTCATGGATAGCCTGTCTCAGGCAGTTCCGACTCTATCACGAGCTCTGGCATGAGCGGGGATGTATGGTGATGAGCCGGGAACTGATGGCAAAGGAGGAGGTGCGTGGACGTCTGCTCAGTTACCCTGACTCTTCGGGTGAGCGAAGGCTGACCAATCTGCTGCACTGTTTTGAATTGCTGCACCGTGAGGAGCATGAGCGGGGAACCGGTATGGAGGGACTTGTAGCTTGGTTCAGTGAACGGACAGGGGCTGCGGATGAGACGGACGAGTATCAAATCCGTCTTGAAACCGATGATGCTGCCGTAAAAATCGTTACCATTCACGTCAGCAAGGGACTGGAATATCCGGTTGTTTTCTGCCCCTTTCTCTGGGGAGGCGGAAACCGCAAAGGGGAGGTGCTGATGTTCCATGATGATGCGGGGCATCTGGTGAAGGATTTCGGCTCTTCCGGCTATGAGAGTAACCGGCGGCTTGCCGACAAGGAGTCGCTTGCCGAAAGCCTCAGACTGCTCTATGTGGCACTGACGAGGGCCAAGTATCGCTGCTATCTTTTCAGCGGTAAAACCCGTTCGGAGAACTCGCCGATCAACTATCTGCTCCATGCATCGAGTGCAACAAGAGTTTCGGAAAATCAGGCTTCGGCGCTTGCTGTTGAATCAAAAACCCTGACCACCGGGATGATGGCCGAGCAGTTGGAGTCGCTCGCCGAAAGTTCAGAAGAGTCAATCGGCTTCACGTTGTTGACGCGCGAAGCGGTTGACGGGATGGCCAGACTCTCCCGGACGGATAGGGAGTCACAGCATGATGCCCTTGTACTGCGCCACTTCAGCGGAACCATTGACACCACCTGGCGGGTTTCAAGCTTCACCTCGTTCAGCCGCCATGAACCGATAAGCACCGAGCTACCTGATCGCGATGAACCACAGGCTGATGGGGGAGTCCCCTCCGCAATCGTTGCTCCCGCCGGTCATGAAAAAAGCATCTTTACCTTTCCAAGGGGGGCTCAGGCCGGAATTTTTATGCACGGGATTTTTGAGAAGCTTGATTTTGCCTCTCCCTCCGAAACGGCTATCCATGAGCTTGTTGCAAAAGGGCTTGAACGCTATAACTATAAAGAGGAGTGGCAGCCGCATATCACAGCCATGATTCATAACGTTCTTGAGACGCCTCTTGCTTCGCGCGACAGCCTGTTTACTCTTGGCGCTCTCTGCCAGAAAAGCTGGATCACTGAGCTGGAATTTTTCTTTCCGCTCCGGTTTATCAATTCATCTCATCTTGCTGGCCTTCTGCTCCGTCATGGCCTTCTGCGGAGTGGAGTTGACCTTGCCTCGCTTGCACCCATGCTGCAGTTCAGCCCGGTCAGGGGGATGCTTATGGGCTTCATGGATATGGTTTTTGAGCAGAATGGCCGCTACTATCTGCTTGACTGGAAATCCAATCATCTTGGTAACAGCGAAGAGGATTACGCTCAGGATGCCATGAGTGTGGCTATGCAAAAACACCTCTACCCGCTGCAATACCTGTTGTATACCGTGGCTCTCAACCGCTACCTGTCGTTAAGGGTCAAAAACTACCGTTACAGCACCCATTTCGGGGGAGTAATTTATGTCTTTCTTCGGGGAGTGAACAGGGAGCACGGGGAAAACTTCGGCTTTTTCCGCGACCTTCCCCCTGAAGAGTTGATTGAAGCGCTGACAAATCTGCTGATAGATGAGGATAAATAACGTATGAGTAGAGTGTATCAGGAACGGGCTATCGATCGCCATTTTGCAGCATTTATCTGCCACCAGGCGACTGGCAGGGTAAGTGAGCTGTTCCGTCTTGTTGTATCCCTTGCCAGTAGCGCTGTCGGGCAGGGGAGCAGTTGCCTGAACCTTCAGGATATTGCGGAAGAGAGCATTGTAATTGAGAACAAGGAGTTTCGTCTTCCCCGACTTGATGCTCTGATGGAGCTTTTGAAGAGCGCTACTGTCGTCAGTTTTCCCGGCGGCCACTTTCGTCCTTTGGTGCTTGATGCTACCGGTCGCCTCTATCTCTACCGTTACTGGCATTATGAACAGGAGCTCCAAAGAACGATTCTTCGAAAAGCAGGAGCCGCTTTTGACAATATTGATGAAACCATACTGCTTGACGCTCTTGAACGACTTTTTCCGTCAAGTGGCAGGCGGGAAAGTGACCGTCAGAAGGATGCGACTGTTTTTGCCCTGCGCAGGCAGTTCTGTGTTCTTTCCGGCGCACCGGGAACAGGTAAAACTTCGACGGTTGTTCGCATTCTTGCTCTGCTGCGTGAGCAGAAGTGGGGGATGAAGCAGCGGATCGCCATGGCGGCTCCAACAGGGAAGGCAGCGGCAAGGCTGAAAACATCCATCAGTGATATCAAACGCACTCTTGACTGTTCAGATGAGGTGAAATCAGCAATTCCTGACGATGTTGTCACGATTCATCGCCTTCTCGGAACCATTTCGGGTTCCTCCCGCTTTCGCCATTCGGCAAGCAATCCTCTTCCTTTTGATACCGTTATCATTGACGAAGCCTCAATGGTTGCTCTGCCACTGATGAGTCTGCTGGTAACAGCACTCAAAGCTGACGCACGTCTTATTCTTCTTGGTGATCACAATCAGCTCGCATCGGTTGAAGCTGGTTCGGTGTTTGGAGATATTTGCAGTGCAGGATCAGATAACAATGCCTCACCACTAAGCAATTCGATGGTTTTGCTTGAAAAAAACTATCGTTTTCATCCTGGCAGTGGTATTGCTGAAATCAGTCGGGCCGTCAATGAAGGGCTGGAAAGGGAAGCTGTAAGCCTTCTGAAAAGGAGTAGGTCAAGCGGTGTCACCTGGCAGGAGTTGCCTGCACCTGAAGAGCTGCAACATGCTCTGGCAAACAAAGCAGTCGAAGGCTTTCACAGCTACCTTGATGCTGCATCGCCCGCTGAGGCGCTGGAGCGGTTTGACCGTTTCAGAATACTCTGTGCCCTTCGCGACGGCCCCTATGGGGTAAGTGGACTTAATCGAACAGTCGAAAACATCCTCGCCCGTAAGGCTCTTATCAGTCCGGCCAGCACCTTCTATCGCGGCCGTCCATTGATGATTACGGTCAACAACTATGCAATGCGTCTCTTTAATGGCGACACAGGCATACTTTTCCCCGATCCTGAAAATGGAGGTTCCCTAAGAGCCTTTTTTTTCGCTCCAGATGGCGAAATCCGCAGCATCGCACCGGAGCGGCTGCCTCAGCATGAAACCGCATTTGCCATAACCATTCACAAAAGTCAGGGCTCGGAGTTTGATCGCCTGCTGATGCTTCTGCCACCGATTGACAGTGAAATCCTCACAAGAGAACTTATATACACTGGTATTACAAGGGCAAAAGAGAGCGTTGAAATCTGGGCGAATGAAGAGGTTTTCTGTGCTGCGGTAAAAAAACAAACAAAAAGGAGCTCTGGTTTACATTTCTGAGAATAGATGCGCTGGAAAGAACTGAATTGATCGTCAGATGTTGTAGTGAGCAGGAATAGTCAGAGTGACATACGGTAAGGCAATCCTGTTCAGAACGTTTTTAAACAACAAAGTACGCTCGTTACAGAACAAAATCTTAACCAAGGAGAATCGCTATGAAAAAACAGATCTGGCTGGCTGCAGGAATTGCAGGAATGCTTCTCGGAAGCCCCGCTGCTCAAGCTGAAGTCAATGTACGTATAGGAGGAGACAGGCCACCCTCTTTTGTTCTTGATACCCGTCCAAATTTTATCAATGTTCCGAATCTTGGTTTCCACGTTTCAGCAGGAGGGCCTCAGGATATCATCCGCTACAATGGTCGCTATTACGTTAACCATAATAATCGCTGGTACATCTCTTCCAATTTTGGCGGCCCATGGGTCATTGTCAGAGAGGGCAGACTTCCAAGACAGATAAGACGCCATCGTTGGGAGGATATCAGAAGATACCGTGATGTTGAGTATCGTCGGCACGAAAGCAGACGCAACCATTACGACCACAACAGGGAGCGTGACCACAACCAATACCCGAATGACGGCGGAAGAAGAAACTGATTGCTTTGCAGTTGATTAAACAGAAAAAGGGAACTGAACTTTTTATTTCAGTTCCCTTCTTGTTTATACCTTTTCCGGAAGTTTTTTCCTGACTTGGACAATTAGTTCTCAGTATCTTCTGTCCCGTTCATAACGACGTTCATAACGACGTTCGTCACGAAGACGGTCAAGGCGACGAAGCCGACGTCTCTCCTCTGCACGCAATATCCGTCTTCGTTCTGCACGTTCCCAGCGTCTTCTTTCCTCTCGTTCCAACCGTCTCTCAATCCGTGCCCTGTCATACCTCCGATCATATCGGCGATCATCATAACCCCTCCGAGGCCCTCTCTCCTCAAAACGATCACCTCTGTATTCAGCCTGAATGGTTGACTGTGGCATTCCAAAAAGCATTCCGGCAATTCCTGCAATGAGCCAGATTTTTTTATGCATAATCAGTTCTCCTTTTAAAAATTAATCTCCCCGTATCTGATATGTACCATAAGGGGCGGGTTCTTTTCGTTATCGTCCTCTGCCGCCATCACGGCTTCCATCGCCCTGAGGCCCGCGTCCGCCATCACGGTCTCCATCACCCTGAGGCCCGCGTCCACCATCACGATTTCCATCTCCCTGAGGCCCGCGTCCACCGTCACGGTTTCCGTCACCCTGAGGCCCGCGTCCGCCATCACGGTTTCCATCGCCCTGAGGTCCGCGTCCACCGTCACGGTTTCCGTCACCCTGCAGACCAGGGCCACCATCGCGTCTATCATCGCGTCGGTCGTCACGTCGATCATCGCGTCGGTCGTCACGTCGATCATCGCGTCGATCATCACGACGGTCATCGCGTCGATCCCGTTCAATCCTGTAATGGCGATCATACCGTCTGTTCAGATCATCCCAGTATCTGCGGTCGTGCCGACGGTATTCCAGATCGCGATATCTCCAAATATCATTAAAACTATGCCTTCTAATCGCATAAGGGAGGTTGCGATCCCGGATTATGATCCACGGACCACGATAATCTGAAGAAAGATACCAGCCACCATTACGGTACATGTAATACCTGTCACCGTAATAAATGATATCATAAGGACCGCCGATGGAAACTGAAAAACCCCGATCCTGCAAATATAAAGTCAGGACGTGTATCGATAACAAAAGTTGGCCGGTCATCTCCAATGCCTATACGAACATCTCCAAGACGTATACCGATATCCGCCTGAACATCAGCCGGTGCATGAACACAAAGCAACCCCGCAATTCCGGCAGCCAGCCAGATCTGTTTTTTCATTGTCATTCTCCTTATCACGTTTAACATTTCATTGAAACGATGGCAACATTTTATTATCACTGTGAATTTAAAAAACTTTCAGCTTTTTGCTCAATATCCGGCAACATTGAACTCCTGATGTAGGAGTACTCTTTTTTGACGCACGAAAAACGAATCTCAATTGAACAATTTGCTACAATGCAGTCAGAAGTAATTTCGTTCAACCGTTGCGTACTATTTTTTTCAGGAAGAGTCTTAACACAGTAAAAGCGGACTTGTTCCTCTTCGTTATAGAAATAGCAAAACCGCAGAAAAGAGCACAAGAGATTTGTATATTTAAGGTTATTTGATCAATTCAGCCAACTCTTTTATCGCAAGCAACAGTATGATTCTTAAAACACTATGTTTAACAAGCTGCTTGCTCCCTGGTTTAAGGAGCTTCAATGAGTGATTTTCTGAACACTATTATCACAAAACCTGAAGGAAAAACGTTGGAATTCAGGCGGGATTGCGCATCACCGACGCTTCTGATGAAAACGCTTGTGGCCTTTGCCAACACAGCAGGAGGGCGTTTAGTTATCGGTGTGGGAGAGGACAGGCAAATTGTTGGCATGAAAGCTCCACTTGATGAAGAAGAGAGGCTTCGCAGTCTGATAACCGACGGTATTGCACCTCATCTGATACCCAATATAGAGCTCATCACCATACACGACACAACGCTTTTGGTTGTTGAAGTGTTTGTAAGCGCATTACGTCCACACTGGCTCAAAGCAGAAGGTCATGAACAGGGCGTTTATGTCCGGATTGGCAGATCCAATTATCAGGCTGATACCGCTTTGGTCGCTGAACTTGGCCGGTCGGCAGAAGGAATCTCATTTGACGAAATGCCCATACCAGAACTGAGTAAAGATGATCTTGATTTAGTTGCGATACAAAAATTTTTTGCCGGTGACTGGAAATTAGATGAGCAGGCATTGGTTACGATCAAACTGCTCACATCGTACCAACGACGACTTGTACCCACCAAAGGAGCCATTCTGCTCTTCGGTAAAGAGCGCATACTCCATTTTTCCGATGCATGGGTGCAATGTGGACGATTCACAGGAACCGACAAAGCTGTTATTTTTGACCATACAGATATATACGATCACCTGCCCGGAGCGGTTGAGAGCATCATGCAGTTTTTATATCGGCATATAAAAAAAGAGAGACCAATACCACTCACCATTTTGCGTGAAGCTGTCATTAATGCACTGATGCACGCCGACTACTCCCAACGTGGCGCACCAATCAGGATCGCCTTTTTTGATGACCGTATCGAAATTGAAAATCCCGGAACACTTCTCCCAGGTATGACCCTTGATACCATGAGGCAAGGCTCATCGAGAATCCGCAATCATGTTATTGCCCGAATTTTCCGCGAGCTGAATCTTACTGAACGCTGGGGCAGCGGCATAAGAGCCATTTTCAACGAAGCGACAGATTATGGATTGCCTGAACCACAGATTATGGAGATCGGTATGCGAGTACGAATGGTTATCTACTTCGCATCACCAGGTCAGAGCACAACAACCAAAGCACAAGACGAGCAGAGTCACACATTACCAAAAGCACAAGCACAACTTCTTGTGGAGGCACAAGGTGAACTCACAAGAAAAGCACAAGATGAGTGGGGGGGTGACAGGGTAATAAGGGCACAAGTCAGAGGGCATGTCGATCATGATATTATTGCGCTGTGTTCGGAAGCGCCATTGTCATCAGCAGAGATTGCTGCGGCTCTTGGGCACAAGCAGTTGAGCGGAAATCTGCGCAAAGCTCTGCCTCGATTAAGGGAAGCAGGGCTACTGGAGTATACTATTCCTGGAAGCCATAACAGTCGTATGCAAAAATACCGGCTAACAGCAAAAGGGGAAGCCGTTCATGCAGCAAGCTCCATTCCTGACAATTCAACAAAAGTACAAGTAGAAGAACAAGTTGACATTAGTGAAAAAACGCAAGGGCACAACTTGATTCGGGCACAAGGTATGCTTTTTTGTGAAGCACAAGATAACTCTCCAATTGAGGCACAAGTGCGTATCCGAATTCTTGCTGCCTGTTCAGTACAGACTCTTTCCTCGGCAGAGATCGCTGCGGCTCTGGGGCACAAGCAGTTGAGCGGGAATCTGCGTAAAGCTCTGCCTGATATGAGAGAGGCCGGACTGATTCAGTACACCATTCCGGAAAAACCAAACAGTCGATTACAAAAATACCGTTTAACCGACAAAGGCAGGGCGTTACTTCGTGCAGCACAGGAGCAAAAATCATGAAAACGTAAGAAGTATGTGACAGAGTGACGAAGCAGAGATGCAATGGTTATTTATACGTTTCTTATATATATTGGATACTATAATGGTTTGGAGTCATATAGAGAAAACCTGTATCCATGACCGATCACAGCAAGAAAGAAGAGAATGGCCATTCAGAACGCAAGCAGACTCCTGAGTCGTTCATTGATCGTGAATCGTGCCATAGGGATCTTATTGATTACATGCACAATGGTTATGCCTATTGCAAGGTAATTTATGAGGAGGGTCACCCGGTAGATTTTATCCATATAGAGGTTAATGCCAGTTATGAAACACTGACGGGCTTGACGCAGGTTACCGGGCGACGAGCTACAGAGGTTTTTCCCGGTATTGAAAAATCACATCCCGAATTTATTGAAAGACAGGCTGGTGTTGCCGAGAGCGGGATCACGGATCGGTTTGAACTGTATATGGAAACGTTGGCGTTATGGCTTGATATCTCCGTCTATAGTCCCGAAAAAGGATACTTCGTATCGATAATCGATAACATAACAGAGCGAAAAGAGGCCGAAGCGACGATACTGCGAAATGAAGTCCGTTTCCGAAAACTCTTTGAAAGCCATTCAGCCATCAAATTGCTTCTTGATCCAGTTACTGGCACTATTATTGATGCCAACTTTGCTGCTGCCGAGTTTTATGGATGGTCGATTGAAGAGCTTCGCCGTATGCGTATACAGGAAATCAATCCGAGCTCAGATCAAGAGGTCATAACGAATCCGGAAGGTATCAGTACATCGAAACAAAACCTTTTGTTATGTCAGCATCTCAAGGCTGATGGTTCTTTGTGCGATGTTGAGGTATTCAGCAACAAGGTTGAAATTGAGGGGAAAGAGCTTCTTTACGCAATTATCCATGACATCACTGAACGCAAGCAGGCAGAAAAGGCTTTGCTTCAGAGTGAAACGCGATTCAGAAAACTCTTTCAAGGCCATTCTGCTATCATGATCGTCATCGATCCGGTTACAGGCCGCATCGTTGATGCCAATCAGGCGGCTGCGGATTTTTATGGGTGGACAATCAAGCAGCTCCGACGGATGTGCATACAGGAAATCAATACGCTCCCTTCTGAAGTGGTGAAAGAGGAGATGGAGAACAGCGTAACATCGAAAAAAAATTACTTTTTATTTCGTCATTTGAGGGCTGACGGCTCTTTTCGTGATGTGGAAGTGTTCAGTAACAAGGTTGAAATTGCAGGGAGCATTCTCCTCTATTCCATTATTCATGACGTTACCGAGCGGATGCGTTATGAATTTCTCATTACGTTCCGCCTTCGTACCCTCCAAATGGCAGAAACCTCTTCGGTGGAAGTGTTGCTACAAATGACATTGGATGAGGCCGAACGGATGACGCAAAGTTCTATCGGGTTTGTTTTTTTTGTCTCGAAAGACCAGATGTCACTTTCACTGCGAGCCTGTTCAACCAACTCCTTTCAGAATATGTCGCTGGCGGATGGAATGGGTGGGCAGTATCCTTTGGAAAAGGCTGGGGTATGGGCGGATGCTTTACGGGAACGGAGATCGGTAATTCATAATGATTATTCAGCGCTCAAGCATCTCAAAGGAATGCCAAAGGGCCATCATGAAGTTACACGCGAACTGGTTGTACCAGTCATTCGTGACGACAGGGTTGTTGCAATCATGGGAATTGGAAATAAACCGGGGGATTATGACGAGAACGATGTTAACTGGTTAAATATCCTTGCAAATCAGACCTGGGACATTATTGCAAAAAAAATCGCCGAAGAAGAACGCGAAAAGATGCTCTATCAGCTTCGGCACTCCCAGAAAATGGAGATGGTCGGTCAGCTTGCTGCAGGCATTGCCCACGAAATCAACAACCCGCTGAATTTTATCACGATAAATTTTGC